>CAZSYT010000026.1:0-39604 GCA_964610905.1 uncultured Acidimicrobiaceae bacterium | reverse complement strand
GCCCACCTCGGACGCACCGACCGTGCCGGCCTCCGGGCCGGCACGGTCGCGCCCGGCCCGCAGCGGCCCGCCCGGGCGCCCGGGGTCAGTGGTAGTTCGTGGCGACCATCAGTCCGGCGAACACCGCGGCGACGGCGCCGACCAGCCACCAGTTGCTCACGCCCCCGGGGAGGACGCCGACGTAGTTGAGGATGATGACGAGCACGCCCAGGGCGAACAGGCCCACGATGAGGAAGCCCATCCACGCCGGGCTCTTCTTGGCGCTCTTGGGCTGGGGGGGCGTGTAGCGCTCGCTCGCCACCGGGGCCGCCGCGCTCCGGGCGCTCCGGCGGCCGGAGCGCCTCCCCCGCCCGGGCGTGGCCGACGTCCCCTTGGGCTGGGCCCGCCCCGTGCTCGACTTCCCCTTGCGGCCGGCCCCCGACGGTGACGCCGCTCTGGCCTTCGTCGCCATGGTCGAAGCCTAGCGACCAACGCGGGTCGTGCCGGAGGCGCCGGCCTTCGGCGCCGTCGGTCGGGCCACCGCCGTCGTGGGACCCCCTCGCCCGACCGGTACGCTGCGAGGACCATGGGCGCCAAGGTCCTGCTCGTCGACAACTACGACTCGTTCGTCTACAACCTCGTCCAAGAGCTGGGCGAGCTGGGCGCCGAGCCGGTGGTCCGCCGGAACGACGCCGTCGACGTCGAGGGCATCCGGGCGCTCGGCTGCGACCTGCTGGTCGTCTCGCCGGGGCCGGGGCGGCCCGACGACGCCGGGGTGAGCCTCGCGGCGATCACCGAGCTGGCTGGCGAGCTGCCCGTCCTCGGGGTGTGCCTCGGCCACCAGGCCATCGGCCAGGCGTTCGGGGCGAGCATCGTGCGGGCGCCCGTCCTGATGCACGGCAAGACGTCCGAGGTCCGTCACGACGGCCGCGGGGTGTTCGCCGGGCTGCCCCAGTCGATGACCGCCACCCGGTACCACTCGCTCGTCGTCGACCCGGCGACGGTCCCCGCCGAGCTCGAGGTGACGGCCACCACCGACGACGGGGTCATCATGGGGCTGCGCCACCGCGAGCTGCCCGTCGAGGGCGTGCAGTTCCACCCCGAGTCGATCCTCACGACCTCGGGGCCCTCCCTGCTCGCCAACTTCCTCGCCCAGGCCGCGGCGGCGCTGTCCTGACGGCGCTGGGCCCGGTCGGAGCGGGCCCGGTCGGAGCGGGCCCGGCCGGAGCTCGGTCTGTCGACCCGGCCGGCCGTCTCGCCCGACCGACGAAGGCGGGGACTACTTGCCGAAGCGACCGTTCCCGGGTCCCGTGCCCGGCCCTCCGGGGGCGAGCGACGCGCTCTGGCTCGGCCCGGAGCCCGAAGACGGCGGCGTCGCGGAGGTGGACGTGCTCGACGCCGGGCAGACGGCGATGGTGACGGTCTGCCCCGACTGGACGGACGTACCGCCTGTCGGGTTCTGCGACGCGACGTTGCCGGCGCCCGCCGACGTCGGTCCGGTGCAGGCCGTCGTCGGCGCGGTGGCCTGCGAGACCTGCAGGCCCTGGTTCTGCAGCGTGGACGCAGCGGCCGAGGCCGAGAGACCGATCACGTTCTGCACGACGACCGTCGAGGGCCCCGTCGAGACGATGATGGTCACCTGCGTGTTGAGGGCCACCGACGTCCCCACCGCGGGGGTCGTGCCGATGACCAGGCCCTTGCCGATCGAGCTCGACGCCTGGTTGGTGGTCCCGCCGTAGGCGAGGCCCTTGCCCGTGATGTCGGCGACGGCCTGGGTCGGGGTCTCCCCGGTGACGTTGGGGATGGAGACCGAGCCCGGGCCCGACGAGACGACGAGGGTCACCGTGCTGCCGGCGTCGACGGAGGCACCCGGCTGGGGCGTGGCGTCGATGACCGTGCCGGCAGCGGCGTTGTTGGTGACCGTCTTGACCGTGTACTTGAGGCCCGACGAGCTGAGGAGCCCTTCGGCGTTGGTCTCCGTGGTGTTGGTCACCGGCGGGACCGTCACCTGCGAGATGGTCGGCGTGGGCTTGGTCGCCACGGTGAGCGTGACCGTGTCGCCCTTCTTCACCAGGGCACCGCTCGCCGGGTTGGTGGTGAGCACGGTGCCCGGCGTGCGCGACGAGTCGCGCGAGCGCGTGCTCACCTTCAGGCCGTCGCCCTGCAGGGTGCTCGTGGCCTGCGAGACCGGCTGCCCGACCACGGCGGGCAGCGAGAACGTCTTGGCGCCGCCGAGGTAGCCGAGCTGGCGGGCCAGCAGGACACCGACGATGGCGAGGAGGACGATGAGCACGGCGAGGACCGTGGCGTACACGCGCGTCCGGTTGCGCCGGGGCTCGGGGCCCTGGTCGTCGACGAACTGGCTGCCGTGACGGGGGATGGCCTGCGTGGCGTCCACCCCGGCCGCCCCGACGGCGCCGATGGCCTGGGTGGCGGCCACCGCGTGCTGGGCGATCGTCGGGTCGTTGGCGGCCAGCACGGAGCGGCCCTCGGTGAAGCGCAGCAGGTCCGCCCGGAGGTCCTCGGCCGTCTGGTAGCGGAAGGCCGGGTCCTTGGCCATGGCCTTCATGATCACGGCCTCGAGCGTGGGCGGGACCGACGGGTTGAGCTCGCGCGGCGCTGGGGGGTGCTCGCGGACGTGCTTGGAGGCCACGGCCACCGGCGTGTCGCCGAGGAACGGCGGGCGACCGGTGACCATCTCGAAGAGGACGACCCCGAGCGAGTAGATGTCGCTGCGGGCGTCGACGCCCATGCCCTCGGCCTGCTCGGGGGAGAAGTAGGTGGCCGTGCCCATGACGGCCCCGGTCTGGGTCAGGCTCTCCTCGGTGTTGACGGCTCGGGCGATGCCGAAGTCGGTCACCTTCACCTGGCCCTCGGAGGTGATGAGGACGTTGCCGGGCTTGACGTCGCGGTGGACGACCCCGTGGCGGTTGGCGTAGCCGAGGGCGTTGGCCACGTGCGAGCCGATGTCGGCGGCCCGGTCGGCCGACAGCGGCCCGGCCGTCTTCAGGATGGCCGACAGCGGCCGGCCGTCGACGAACTCCATGACGATGAAGTAGGTCCCCGAGTCCTCGCCCCAGTCGAAGACCGGGACGATGTTCGGGTGCGACAGGTTGGCCGCCGCCTGCGCCTCGCGCCGGAAGCGCTCGACGAAGGAGCGGTCGACCGACAGCTCGGGGAAGAGGACCTTCAGGGCGACCGGCCGGTCGAGCAGGCGGTCGCGGGCGCGGTACACCTCGGCCATGCCGCCGCGGGCGATCAGGTGGTCGAGCTCGTAGCGCTGGGAGAACACGCGGGGCGCCTGGGATTCCACGGGGGTCGGGTCCATTCGGGTCAGAGCCTACGTCGCCGGATGGGCGCGGACGGGACCTCCGCGCCGGCGGGAGCCCGCCTCCCGCGGCCTCGGAACGGGATGCGTCCGAGACCTGCGGAGGCAGGTGACGGTGCCGATGACGACGTGGGGAGGTGGGACCGGGGGCTCACGGGACGAGGGCCAGGGCTTGCTTCAGGATCTTGGCGATAGCCGGGCCGGCGACCGAATTGCCGGTCTGGAGCTCGCCCTGGTCGGGCACGGCGATGGCCACGACCACCTTCGGGTCGGTGGCCGGGGCCATGGCGACCATCCAGTCGTTGGTGGTGTGGTGGCCGGTCTGGGCCGTGCCCGTCTTGGCCGCCACGTCCTCGCTGGCCGGGAACACGCCGTAGCCGGTGCCGAGGGGATCGGTCACGACCCGTCGCATGAGCGCCTTCACCTGGGACGCCGTCTGGGCCGAGGTGGCCCGTAGCCACGGCTTCGGCGTGTAGCGGGTGACGAGGTCGCCCTGGGCGTCGTGGACCGACTGCATGACGTGGGGGGTCATGATCACCCCGCCGTTGGCGATGGCCGAGCCGACGAGGGCCATCATGAGGGGCGAAGCCTGGTCGTCGAGCTGGCCGAAGGCCGAGTACGCCTGGTTGGGCTTGTCGTTGTGGAGGACGGAGAGGCCGGGGAACTGCCCCTGCGCCGCCCCGCCGATGTCGAGGGGGATCGGCGTGTCGAAGCCGAAGGCGTGGGCCTCGGCGATCTGGTTCTGGGCCCCGAGGCTCATGCCGTACTGGGCGTAGACGGTGTCGCACGACTGGGGCAGGGCCTGCTGGATCGTCTGGCCGCACTGCTCCTGGCCGTGGTTGTAGTTGCACAGCTGCTGGTTCGACTGGGGCAGGGGGATGCAGCCCTTGATGGGGTAGTTGACCGAGGCGAGCGAGGGCATGTGGTCGAAGACCGCCGAGGTTGTGACGATCTTGTACGTCGAGCCGGGGAAGTAGGTGAGCTGGTACGCACGTGACAGCAGGGGGCTCGTCGGGCTCGTGGGGTCGAGCGCCTTCCACGCGGCCGTCTCGGTGGCGCCGCTGACGGCGACGAGCGGGTTGGGGTCGAAGGAGGGCACGCCCGCCATGGCGAGGATCGACCCGGTGTGCGGTTCGATCACGACCGCCCCGGCGTTCGGCGGGTGCGACGGGATGGCCTGGAGGTCGGCCGTCACCTCGGCCTGCAGCTTGGCGCTGAGCGTGAGCGTGACGTTGTCGGTGGTGGTCCGGTTGACGAGCAGGTCGCCGAGGGTCCTCGCCGGGCGGGTGTGGGGGACGAGGTACTTGTCGTACGCCGCCTCGACCCCGGTCAACCCGTAGATCGGCGAGTCGTACCCTACGACCTGGGAGAACAGCGTGGCGGTGGCGGCCGGGTAGACGCGGCGGTACTTGTACGCCCCCGACGTGGCGAGCACCGACTTGGCCAGCACCACGCCGTCCGACGAGAGGACCTCGCCGCGCGACTGACTGAGCCGGGCCTCGATCACCTGGGGGTTCTGGGGCGAGGTGGCCAGGGCGTGGGCCCGCACGATCTGGATGTTGTTCAGCTGTGCGAACAGCACCAGGAAGCACAGGGCGAGGAAGATGCCGGCGATCCGGATCCGTCGTTCCATCAGGTCTCTCCGGCGCCGGCCGTCGCCACCCGGTGCCCGGGCGGGGCCAGCGCCCCCGCCACGCTAGTGGAGGGAGCACTGCCCGAGGCAGGCGCCCCCCCGCTCGACGCCCGGCCCGGCACGACGACCAGGTTGCGGACGTAGGTGCGGGCGGCGGCGACCGAGGGCTCCTCCACCCCGCTCCTCAGCACGGGCACGTAGGTGGGGTCGACGTCGGCGGTGGTCACCCCGGTGCGCTCGACGGCGACCGGGTGGTACCACAGCAGGCCTCCGATGCGCCCCTGGTAGATGACGAGCTCCTTGCCGTCGAGCCCGACGAAGTAGGAGCTCGTGTCGAACCACCGCACGGCCGAGTACGCCCCGGCGAGCACGGCGAGGACGAGCACGGCGAAGACCATCGTGCGCACGGTCACCAGCCGTCGCCTCCGGGCCGACCGACGGGCCCGACGTTTGGCTGCCCGGCGGTCCGCCCGCGACTCGGCCGCGGACGCGTCGGGGGCCGCCGGCACGGCCTCGGGGACGCCCCGAGGGGCCCGCACGGCGGTCGCCACCCCGGTCGAGGACAGCGCTGACCGGAGGCCGCCAGCGCGTGGTGCGAGCAGGTCGGCGGCGGTGACCGCCGTCCCCTCGGCCTCCGGAGCGGTGGCGCCGTGGGCACCCGCGCCGCGAGGGGCGTGCCCCGCCGCCCCGGGGTCGGCGCCGGAGGGACCCGTCGAACCGGCAGCCGTGTCCTCCTCGCCGAGCTCCTCGCCGATCACCACGTCGACGACGACCGTGGTGATGTTGTCGCTTCCCCCGTGCGCTCGAGCGGCGACCACCAGGTCGTCGGCGGCCTGCTGGGGGTCGGCCCGGTCGACGAGCACGGCGGCGATCTCGTCGTCGGTCAGCTCGTTGGTCAGCCCGTCGCTGCACAACAGGAACCGGTCCCCCCGTACCGGCACCACCCGCCACAGGTCGACGGCGACCCCCTCGGCGACGCCGAGGGCGCGGGTGAGCACGTGGCGGTGGGGGTGGACGGCGGCCTCCTCGGGCGTCAGCTCGCCCGTGCGGACCATCTCCTCGGCCAGGCTGTGGTCGGCGCTGATCTGGGAGAGCGTGTCCTCGTGGAGCCGGTAGGAGCGCGAGTCGCCCACGTTGACCAGGACCAGCACGTCGCGTCCGGCCTCGTTGACGAGCGCCACTGCCGTGAGCGTGGTGCCCATCCCACGAAGCTCGAGGTGCTCGAGGCTCTGCTGCCACACGACGGCGTTCGCCGCGTCGACGGCGGCGACCAGCCCGGCGCCGGTCGGAGCCCGCCCGAAGGCCACTTCGAGGGCGTCGACGGCGAGGCGCGCCGCCACCTCGCCGCCGGCGTGGCCGCCCATCCCGTCGGCCACGGCGAACAGGTTGGTCGTGGCGAGCAGGCGGTCCTGGTTGGACGACCGCACGAGGCCGGTGTCGGTGGCGAACCCCGACCGGAGGACCGTCACGTCACTTCCCCACCTCGAACACCGTCCCCCCGACCTGCAGCAGGTCGCCCTTGTCGAGGCGCGTCCGCTCGGTGATCCGCTCGGCGTTGACCCACGTCCCGTTGGTCGACTGCAGGTCCTCGACCCACAGGTCGCCGTCGAGGCGGAACAGCCGGGCGTGCAGGTTCGACGCGTAGGTGTCCGACACGATCGGCACACCGCAACCGGGCGCCCGGCCGACCGTGACCTCCTCACCGAGGTCGAAGGTGACGCCCGCCTGCTCCTCGGGCCGGACCACGTGCAAGCGGAGGTGGCGACCTCGCCGGCCCCGCACCGAGGTGACGAGCTCGTCCTCGTCCTCGTCGTGGCGGCGCCGTCGCGCCTTGAGCGGACGGACCTCGACCCACACGGCTCGGACGACCCACAGGAAGAACAGCCACATCAGGGCGATGACGGCGTACTCGAGGGCGCGCAGCAACGGGGTGTTGTCGACCGGCGTCGTCGTCAGCGACGCGAACGACAGGAGCGAGTGCATGGTCGAGGTCCGAAGGGCCGTCACGAGGTCTCGAAGGTGACCACGGTCGTCCCCACCGTGATCTGGTCGCCGTCCTCGAGGGCGCGCTCGCGCACCAGGACGCCGTTGACCCGGGTGCCGTTGGTGGACCCGAGGTCGACGACCACCACGTCGTTGCCCTGGCGCCGGACCTCGGCGTGGCGTCGACTGGCGTTGGGGTCGCCCACGACGACGGTGCACTCGGGGAGGCGACCGATGGTGACCGGCTCGGGTCCGAGCACGATGCGCTCCCCGCTCGGGAGGACGAGAGAGCCGGCGGGGAGGCCGAGCGGGCCCTCTCGCACGTCGGCCTCGACGTCGAAGCGGCTCGGCCGGAGGCCGGGGTCGTCGAGGAGCGACACGGTCACCGGCCCCACGAACTCGTACTCCTCGATCCTGGCGTGCTCACGGGCGGCCTCCTCGAGCTCGCGCACCAGGGCGTCGAGGAACGGCTCGAAGCGGTCGAAGTCGACCGGGGACAGCCGCACGAGGAACGAGTTGGGCGCCAGCAGGCCGTTCACGCCCACGCGCCGGCCCAGGTCCATCTCGCGGGTCAGGCGCCGACCGATCTCCACCGGCTGGAGCTCGCTCTTCAGCGCTTTGGAGAAGGTGCCGTCGACCAGGCGCTCGAGGCGCCCTTCGAACCGTTGCAGTCCCATGCTGGCGCCAGCCTACCGGCGCTCGTCCGCCCGTTGGGGGGAGGGGCGCCCCCCTGTGACCCCGCGGCGCCGCCCCCGCAGGCCCGGCTCGGGGACCTCCTTCCCGCCCGAAGGGCCCGGTTCCGCCGACCCGGGGCACCTGCGAGATGGCATGATCGCGCCGGCGCCGAGCCGAGCCGAGCCGAGCAGCAGGGGCCGCCGGAGGGGGACCGGGTGGGAGGGACGTCGCAGACAGCGAGGGGCGCGGACCGGTGGGACGTCCGGCCGCGCCGACGACCGTCGCACCGGCGGGCCCCGGGCGAGCGTCCCGTCCCCGCCGGTGCCGGCTCGAGGGACCTCCGACCCCGGGGTGGCCGACCTCCGGAGGGCGGGCCGTGACCGCCGTGGCCGCGGGGGCCGCCGGAGCGCTCTCCCGCCCCAGCACGCGGGGACCGACCGCCTTCCGCCCGGCCGCGGTGCGCGTTGGCCGGGCAGCCCTGCCCGTGGTCGCCGTGGTCGCCGCCCAGCTCCTCTTCTTCCCCGTGCCACCGGCCATCTGGGCCGAGGGCGCCATCCTCGGCCTGCTCGGGTCCCTCATGGCGGTGGGCCTCGCCCTGGTCTTCCGCCTGAACCGGGTGGTGAACTTCGCCCAGGGAGACCTCGGCAGCGCTCCCGCCGTCCTCGCCTACGGGCTGATCGGGCTGTCCGGGGTCAACTACTTCCTCGGCCTGGCCACCGGGCTCGTCGCCGTGGTGGTGGTGACGGGTGTCGTCGAGGTGCTCGTGGTGCGCCGGTTCACCCGTTCGCCTCGCCTGCTGCTCACCGTGGCCACCATCGGGATCTCCCAGGCGCTCACCGTGGGCGCCCTCCTGCTCCCCCTGCTGTGGGGGTCGACGCCGCTCGGGACCGTCCGCATCGGCTTCCCCTGGCACCTCTCGCTGTCCGTCTCGCCGGTCGTCTTCGGCGCCGACGACCTGGTGGCCGTGCTCGTGTCGCTGGTCGCCCTGGCCGGCGTGGCCGTGTGGTCGCGCGTGACCGAGCTCGGGATCGCCACACGGGCGGTCGGCGACCGCCGTGACCGGGCCGCCATGCTCGGGATCCCCGTGGTCCGGCTCCAGACCATCACCTGGATGGTCGCCGGCGTCCTCTCGTTCCTCGCCGTGTTCCTCCGGGCGACCATCGTCGGCCTCCCGCTCGACCCCACCTTCAGCCTGGTCTCCCTCGCCTCGGCGCTCGGCGCCCTCGCCCTCGGGGGGTTCACCGACCTGCCGATGGTGGCGGCCGCCGCCGTGGCCCTCGGCGTGCTCGAGCAGGGCGTCGCCTGGGACCAGCCCGACCGACCGACCCTGGTGCTGGCCATCGTGGCCGCCGTCGTCGTGCTCGGCATGGTCGTCCGGGGCGTGAGCCCGCACCAGGGGCGTCGCGAGGCAGCGCTGCCCGGGTCGCTCGTGGCCGTGGTCCCCGAGGTCCCGCGCGTCCTGCGCGCCGTCACCGAGGTGCGCCTGGCCACGGCGGCGTCGTGGCTCGTGCCGGCGGCCTTCGCCGCCACCCTGCCCCTGTGGTGCGGACCCGGCCAGCTCCTCGAGCTCTCGACCCTCCTCGCCCTCTCCCTCGTCGGGCTGTCGATCGTCGTGCTCACCGGGTGGGGAGGACAGGTGACGCTCGGGCAGATGTCCTTCGCCGCCACGGGAGGGGCGGTCGCCGCCCTCGCCCTGGGTGACTGGCACTGGGACCTCGGCCTCGCCCTCCTCGTCGCCGGTGGCGCCGGGGGCGCGGTGGCGACCGTGGTCGGGCTGCCCACCCTCCGCTTCGACGGCGTGTTCGTGGCGGTCACCACCCTGGTGTTCGCCCTCGCCGCCTCGGGGTACCTGCTAGACCGCGCCCAATTCGGCTGGATCCCACCCCACCAGCTGCCCGTTCCCGCGATCTTCGGGGTCACCCTCGGCTCGCAGGCCAGCGTGTTCGTGACCTGCCTCGTCGTCACGGCGCTCGGCCTGGTCGGCGTGCGCGGCCTGCGCCACAGCCGCTCGGGTCGGGCGTGGCGGGCCGTCGGCACCAACGAGCGGGCGGCGGCCGGCTACGGCATCGGCGTGGTGCGGACCAAGCTCGGGGCGTTCTTCGTCTCCGGGTGCATCGCCGGGGTCGCCGGCTGCCTGCTCGTGGTGGTCAACCAGCAGTACGTCGAGACGCCGTTCACCGTCTCGCAGAGCCTGCTCGTCCTCACCGCCACGGTGGTGGGTGGTGTCGGATCGTTCGGCGGCGCCGTCGTCGGAGCGGCCCTCATCGAGGGGAGCGCCGTCTTCCTGCCCCCGAATTGGCAGCTCCTCCCGTCCGCCTTCGGCGTCCTCATCGTGCTGCTGGCCTTCCCCGGAGGGGTGGCCGGTGCCCTGGCGCGTGGGCGCGACCGGCTGCTCGCCCTCGTCGCACGGCGCCACGGCATCGTCCTCGAGGCCGTCGTCCCGCAGGACGCGACCACGCTCGTCGGCGCGTCCCCACCCGGGCCCGGGGAGCACGCGCCGTGAGCCCTCGCCCCCCGGAGGACTGGCGGGCACGTCTGACCGCCGGCGCGCCGCTGCTCCCGCTGGTCATCCTCGTCGTCCTCCAAGGCGTCGACCAGGCCCTCCAGAGCGCCATCGGCGTCCTCGTCCCCGAGCTGCGCGACGCGTTCGGGCTCTCCGACGCCGGCATCCTCGCCATCATCGCCGCCTCCCTCGCCGCCGCGCTGCTCTGCACCGTCCCGGTGGCCTACTTCGCCGACCGGGCGCGCCGGGTGACCCTCGCGCTGGCCGGCGCGGCCATCGGAGCCGCCTTCGCCATCGGCGTCTCGGTGGCGTGGACCACCGTGTTCCTGGCCGTGATGCTGTGCGGGGTGGCCATGGGCCAGGCGGTGATCTTCCCCACCCACAACTCGCTGATCGCAGACTTCTTCCCGGTGCGCGCCCGGACCCGGGTCTACTCGCTCCACCGGGCCGGCCTCTCGGTGGGTGCCGTGGTCGGCGTGCTGCTGGCCGCCGGACTGGCCGATGCCTTCTCGTGGCGGGTCCCCTTCGTGGTCTTCGCCATCCCGGTGCTGGTCGTGGCCGCCATCGGACTGAAGGTGCCCGAACCGGCCCGCGGCCACTTCGAGGCCCAGGCCCTCGCCGAGGAGGAGGCGGCCGAAGCGGCGGGACGCGCCGACGCCGGGGCAGGGCCCGCCCCCGTGGGCGCCCCCGGTGGCCCGGTAGCCACGGACCGCGCGGCCCCCGAGCGGCCAGCAGCGCCGGCGGCGCCGGTGGCAGAGGCGCCGGTGGCAGAGGCGCCGGTGGCAGAGGCGCCGGTGGCCGAGGAACCCCCGTCCCTCGGGGAGGCGTGGCGCATGGTGTGGAAGATCGGCGTGCTGCGCCGGACCTTCGCCGCGCTGCCGTTCCTCGCTGCCGCTCTGGTGGGGTTCAGCTCCCTGGCGTCCCTCCAGTACCAGCAGACGTTCCACCTGGGCGTCCTCCAGCGCGGCCTCATCATCGCCCCGGTCCAGGTCTTCGACCTCGGCGGGCTGGCCCTCGGCGCGGCCATCGGGTCGCGCCTCGCCGCCCGCAGCCGGCGGCTCGCCTTCCACCTGCTCGCCGTGTCGTCGTTCGTGGCCGCCGGCTTCGCCGTCATGTTCGCGCTCGCCCCGAACGTGCCCGTGGCGTTCCTCGCCAACGGCGGCATCGACGCCGCCCTCGTCGTCGTGGGCCCCGGGGTCCTCGCGTCGCTGTCGCTCGCCATCCCCGCCCGCGCCCGCTCGCTGGGATTCTCCCTCGGCGCCCTCTTCATCCTCCCCGGCCTCGTCGTGATCCCGATCGTGGGCGCGGTGGGCGACGCCGTGGGCCTCCGCTACGGGATGCTCGTCCTCGTCCCGGTCTTCGTCGTCGGCGGGCTCATCCTGGCGAGCGGAGGGAACATGGTCGAGCGCGACATCCGCAACGTGTGGACGTCGATGCGGGCCCGCGGCGAGATGGCCGCCCTCCGGCGCCAGGGGGCCCTGCCGCTCCTCGCCGTGCGCGACCTGTCGGTCGGCTACGACGGTGTCCGCGTGCTGGCCGGGGTCGACGTCGAGATCGCCGAGCGCGAGATCGTCGCCCTGCTCGGCACCAACGGCGCCGGCAAGTCGACGCTGCTCCGTGCCATCGGTGGAGTCACCGAGGCCGACGGCGGGGCGGTCGTCTTCGACGGGCGAGACATCACCCACGCCCCGCCGGACGAGATCGCCCGCCTCGGCATCGCCCAGATGCCCGGCGGCGAAGGGGTCTTCCCCGAGCTCACGGTGGAGGAGAACCTTCGTGCCGCCGCCTGGCAGGTCCGCGGCCGCCGCGGGGCGATCGAGGAGCACGTGCAGGCGGCCATCGACGCCGCCCCCCTGCTCGCCGGGCGCCGGCGCGAACGGGCGGGGAACCTCTCGGGTGGCCAGCAGCAGCAGCTGGCCCTGGCCATGGTCCTGCTCACCGGGCCTCGCCTCCTGCTCATCGACGAGCTCTCGCTCGGGCTCGCCCCCGTGGTCGTCGAGGCACTGCTCGAGTCGGTCCGGGCACTCCGAGAGGAGGGGACGGCCGTGCTGCTCGTCGAACAGTCGGTCAACGTCGCCCTGTCGGTGGCCGACCGGGCCTACGTCCTCGACGGTGGCGCCGTGCGCTTCTCGGGGTCGTCGGCCGAGGTGGCCGCCCGCCCCGACCTCCTGTGGTCGATCTACCTTCGCCGAGCCGTCCCGTCGGCCCCCGCTGCCCTGCCGTCCCGACCGGCCCACGCCGTCGCCGGTCCTGCGGCCACCGGAGCGGCCGCCCATGGGCTCGGCGGGCATGCGCCGGCCGAAGCGCTGGCGACGCCGACGGCCGGCCCGATGTCCCCAGCGGTCTCGAACGGAGCAGCTGCGCCGGCCTCGGCCCTGTCGGTGCGCGGCGTGTCGGTGGCCTTCGGCGGCATCGCCGCCCTCGAGCAGGTCGACCTCGAGGTCCGGGCCGGCGAGATCGTGGGCGTGATCGGCCCGAACGGCGCCGGCAAGACCACGCTCTTCGACGTCGTGTCGGGGTTCGTCCGTCCGAGCTCGGGCCAGGTCCTCCTCGCCGGGGTGGACGTGACGACGGCGAGCTCCCCCGCACGAGCGCGCCTCGGGCTCGGCCGGTCCTTCCAGGACTCTCGCCTCTTCGGGACGATGACCGTGGCCGAGACGCTGGCCGTCGCCTTCGAGCGCTTCGTCGACGTCGCCGACCCGCTCAACGCCGTGCTGCGACTGCCGGCCCTCCAACGCACCGAGGCCGCCGTCGCCGACCGGGTGGCCGAGCTGATCGAGCGGTTCGGGCTCGGCCGGTACGCGGACCGTCCTCTGGCCGCCCTCTCGACCGGGTCGCGTCGGCTGGTCGACCTCGCCGCCGTGGTCGCGCAGCGCCCCTCGGTCGTCCTGCTCGACGAGCCGACGTCGGGCATCGCCCAGCGCGAGGTCGAGGCGATGAAGGAGCTGCTCGTCGGCGTGGCCGGCGAGCTCGGCGCCACCCTGGTGGTGGTCGAGCACGACATCGCCTTCGTGGCCGACCTCGCCGGCCGTCTCGTCGCCCTCGACCAGGGCGAGGTGCTGGCCTGCGGCCTCCCCGACGATGTGCTGGGTCGCCCCGACGTCGAGGCCGCGTTCCTCGGCACCTCGGCGGTGGTGCGGGCCCGCTCGGGCACGGTCGGTGCGGTCGCCGGGGAGGTGACGTCGTGAGCGCAGTGGACAACGGCCGCGTCGAGGCAGCGAGGTCGGTCGGGGAGCGCCCGTGGCCGCGCGTCTCGCTCGTGCGACGGACGGGGCCGGCCGTCCTCGTCGTGCTCGCCCTGGTGGCGGCCGGGGTGGTGGCCACCGTCGGCAGGGGCTCGACGCCGGTGGCATCGGGGACCGGAGCCGGCGGGGTGCGCGGCGTCGCCCTCACCTACGCCCAGGCGAAGGCCGAGGGCCGGACCGCCTCCTACCAGTGGGGCGCCGGGTGCGACACGGCGACGGGACGGCTGCGCCTGCCCATGGCCGGCGGGCTCCCCTGCGTCGCCCAGCAGGCCGGTCCGAACGGCGGCGCCACGTGGAGCGGGGTGACGGGCACCACCATCACCGTCGCCTTGTACGAGCCGGCCCCCGGAGGGCTGACCACGGCGCTGGCGGGGGAGAGCGACTCGCCGGCTGCCACGCTCGCCACGGCCAAGGCGTTCGTCGCCATGTTGAACGCCATCGTCCCGCTGCACGGGCGCAAGGTCGTCCTCGTCCCCTACCAGGCCACCGGGGGCAGCAGCGACGCAGTGGCGGGGCGGGCCGACGCCATCAACGTCGCCCAGTCGCTCCACGCCTTCGCCTCCCTCGGCGGCCCCCAGCAGACCTCGGCCTACGAGGACGAGCTCGCTCGGCTCCACGTCCTGTGCATCGGCTGCGGGCTGTCGGTGCCGTACGCGGGCTACCAGCAGGACGCCCCCTACCTCTGGGGAGACACTCCCACCCCCGACACGCTGCTCACCGACGCCCTCGACTTCGTCGTCGCCAACCTGGTCGGCAAGGACGCCGTCTACGCCGGCGAGGCCGCCTACCGCCACGAGAAGCGCAGGTTCGCGCTCGTCCACTACGACCAGAACCCGCCCCTCTACGGCGGTCTGACGAAGAAGCTCGACAAGGAGTTCGCGGCGACCAAGCTCCGCCTGGTCGACAACGAGAGCTACCTGCTCGACCTGCCGCAGCTGCCGACCGAGGCCGCCACCATCGCCGCGCACCTCAAGGCGTCGGGCGCCACCACCGTCATCTTCGCCGGCGACCCGATCATGCCCATCTACCTGACCAAGGCGGCGGCGGCCATCGGCTACTTCCCCGAGTGGGTCGTCACCGGCACGGTGCTGACCGACACGAGCACGCTGGGCCGCCTGTACTCCCAGCGGGAGTGGGCGCACGCCTTCGGCATCTCGACCCTGCCCGTCCCCATCCCGGCGGCGAAGTCCATCGGGCGCTCGCTCTACCGGTGGTACTACGGGACCCAACCGGCCGCCATCAAGACGGCCAGCCTCATCCTGGCCCCGATCCTCCTCCTCTACACCGGGGTCGAGCTGGCCGGACCCCAGCTCACCCCCGACAGCTTCCGGGCCGGCATGTTCGAGTACCCGCCGAGCGGGGGCACGCCGACCAACCCGCGCGTCGCCTACGGTGACCAGGGCGCCCCGCCCCGGCCCGCCTACACGACCCCGGCTGACTACACGGTGATCTGGTGGGACGCCAACGCCGTGGGCCCCGACGAGCAGGGCGCCGTCGGCCGCGGCCTCTTCCGCTACGTGGACGGGGGACGCCGCTACCCCGCCGGCAAGCCAGCGCCCGCCAACCTGCCGCTGTTCTCCAAGGCGGGCACGGTGACCTCGTACCCGTCGGGGCTCGCTCCGGGCGAGCACGTCCCGAAGGCGCCGCCGTGGCCGGGGTCCCCCGCCGCTCTGAAGGCCGCTGGCTCGACGGGGTAGGGCGGGGGCCCGAGAGAGCAGAGCCGGGAGGGCCGGCGGGGCGGAGCCGGGGGGCCGAGCGCCCACCGCATCGGGGGTCGCCGTCCGGCAGCGGTACCGTCCACGGAAGGCCCGAGCCCTCGGCGGACCGCAGAGCCCGGTCGGATAGGATGCCGCTGCTGCTCGGGCGAGTGGCGGAATTGGCAGACGCGCAGGATTCAGGTTCCTGTGTCCGAAAGGACGTGGGGGTTCAAGTCCCCCCTCGCCCACTCCGAGGTGTACTTCCGTCCACCCTTCCGTGGCGCCCTGGACCGTCTGCCCAGCTCCCACGGGACGGGCAGAGACCGCCGGGCGACGGGTCCTCCGGAGACCCCGCCCGCCGCGCCGTTGCGCAACCCGTCGCGGTCGGGTCCCGTGCTTTCGGGTCAGCCCGCGTCGTCTCGCACGACGACGTCGACGCGGGCGAAGCCGTCGCGCACGGTGACCCCGCCCACGCCCACCTCGATCGGGTGCGAGAAGCCGGGACCGTCGACGACGACCGTGTGGAACTCACCGTTCTCGCCGCACGGGTCGACGCCCCCGGGAAGGTCGCAGAGCAGCGCCTCGTCGAACCAGCGACCTGCGAGCTCGCCCGGCGCCTGGGCCAGGTCGACGCAGGTGACGACGGCCCGCACGCCGGCGTCCAGCAGCTGTCGGGCCACGTCCGGGGTGGGCTGCCGCCACAGGGGGAAAGCAGGGCTGATCCCGGTTCCCGCAAGCGACGCCTCACGGTACGCACGGATGTCGTCGAGGAAGAGGTCGCCGAAGACCATCACCTCGACGCCGTCGTTGCGCGCCCGCTCGACGGCGGTCGCCATCCGCTCCTCGTACAGGTCGTTCGGGCACGGCCAGGGCAGCTCCACGACGTGCAGAGGGAGGCCGAGCCGGTCCGCCTGCGCCTCGAGCAGCGTGCGCCGGACCCCGTGCATCGCCACGCGCTCGTCCCCGGCGTCCACCGTGGTCAGGAGGCCGGCGACCTCGACCGCTCCCTCCGTGCTCGCCCGGTGGAGCGCGAGCGCGCTGTCCTTCCCGCTCGACCAGCTCACCCACGCCCTCGGCCGTCGGGCGGCCGGGACACGGCTGGCAGCTCCCTTGGTCACGAGCCGGGGCCGGCTGCCGAGGGCCCGGCTGCGCCGGGATCGTCAGTACCCGGCGGCATCGGGATCGGCGACGGGGAGGCGCAGCCAGGAGAGCATCTGCCGCAGCTGGCCGTAGGCTTCGAGCCGCGCTGCGTCGGAGCCCGCCGCCTCGGCCTGCTCGACCGGGTCCCAGAGCCGGTGGACCATCTCCGGTCCCAGCTCGAGCAGCCCCCCGCTCCCGGCCGAAGCCCACCGGGCGAGCACGTAGCGGACGATCGCGCCCTCGGGCACGCCGACGGCCCCAGACAGGTTGTCGATCGTGGCCATCGGGTCCACGTGCGCGTAGAGCGCGACGTCGGCCTTGAAGTTGGCGTCGGGGTCGTCATCGGCCCACGGGCCCGTCCAGGCGACGAGCTCGACTGGCCTCGCTGCTTCTGTCATGTGCTCATCGAACCACGCGGACGGGGCGTCCCGCTCCGGCACGGAGCGGGCCGGGCCCGCGTCAGTCGAAGGCGGCGGCGACCGCCGCCTCGACCGGCTCGGCCTCGGCCAGCACGCCCGCCGGGTCGTGCGGCCCCGGCCCGGGTGCCAGGTCGCCGCGACCGGCCCGCACGAGGACGGCCGCCGTGACGGCGGCGGCGACCAAGAACCCGGCGCTCACGGTGAAGCCGACCGTGTAGCCGTGCACCTGCGCCACCCGGGCCACGTCCGCGAGGGTGCGATGGCCTACCACGAAGGCCACGGTGGCACTCGTCGCCACGGTGTTGAGCAGCGCGGTGCCGAGGGTGCTCCCGACCTGCTGCGTGGTGTTGACGAGGGCGCTCGCCACCCCGGCGTCGGCCGGGTCGACCCCGACGAGCGCCGTCGAGCTCATGGGCACGAACGTGGTCCCCATGCCCAGGGCGGCGACGAGCTCGGCGGGGAGCACGTGGACCAGGTAGACGCTCTCGACCCCCAGCCGCGTGAACCAGGCCATGCCGGCCAGGGCCACCACGAGCCCGGCGACCATCAGGACACGGGGCCCGACCCGGGGGAGCAGGCGGCTCGACACGGTGGCACCGGTGATGATGCCGAGGGAGAACGGCAGGAACGCGAAGCCGGTGCGGATCGCCGAGTAGTGCAGCGTCCCCTGGAAGTAGTAGGTGAGGAAGAGGAAGGTGCCGAGCATGGCGCAGCCCACGAAGAGCGAGGCCAGGAACGACCCGCCACGGTTGCGGTCGAGCACCACCCGGACCGGGAGCAGGGGGTTGGCCGAGCGCAGCTCGACGGCCACGAAGGCGACCAGGCCGACGACCGCGGCGGCGAGCAGCGCCACGGTGAGCGGCGCCGACCACCCGTCCGTGCCGGCGGTGATGAACCCGTAGACGAGGACGAAGAGGGCGCCCGTGACGGTGGCGGCACCGGCCACGTCGTAGCCTCGACCCCTCCCGCCGCGGCTCTCGGCCACCACGCGGCGGGCCGCCACGGCGGTCACGACGGCGATCGGCACGTTGATGAGCAGCGTCCACCGCCACGAGGCGAACTGGGTGAGCCCGCCGCCGAGGACGAGGCCGATGGCGGCGCCGCTGCCGGCCACGGCTCCGTAGACGCCAAAGGCCCGGGCCCGCTCGCGCGGCTCGGTGAAGGTGGTGGTGAGCAGCGACAGGGCGGACGGCGCCATGACGGCGGCGAAGGCGCCCTGCAGGGCGCGGGCGGCGAACAGCATGGCCGCGCTCTGGGCGAGACCGCCGAGGGCCGAGGTGGCGGCGAAGCCGAGGAGGCCGGCGACGAAGGTGCGGCGACGGCCCAGGTAGTCGGCGATCCGCCCGCCGAGCAGCAGCAGCGTGCCGAACGACAGGGTGTAGGCGGTCATCACCCACTGCCGGTCGGCCGCCGAGATGTGCAGTGCGTGCTGGGCCGACGGCAGGGCGACGATCACCACCGAGGCGTCGAGCACGATCATGAGCTGGGCCACGGCGATCACCACCAGTGCCCACGCGCGCCGGCGGGGCGCGTCGTCGAGGTCGGTGCTGGCTGCCGGGCCGGCAGGCGAGGTCGGGGCGGTCGTCGTCATGGTCGCCTCCACGGGGACGCTGGAGTAGGATGTGGAGCGATGGTTCCGCTTCGGCGACCACTATACGGAGCGCACGTTCCGGTTGTCAACGGGGGTGGCTGCGCGGCGGCTCCCGCGGCGCAGCGGGGGTGGCCGTGACGGCCCGACGGGCTGCTCGAGGCACCGGGCCGCCGGTCGCCGGCGCCCCGGCACCCGTGCTCGGCGGCGGCACCTTCGGAGTCGGGGAGCACGCGACCACGGGCACCGAGCCCGAGCCCGAGCCCGAGCCCGGCGCCCGGCCGCTCCGGGCCGACGCCGCCCGCAACCGGCAGCGGATCCTCGAGGCGGCCGAGGAGGTCTTCGCCCGCGACGGCATCGCCGTTCCCGTCGACACGGTCGCCGAGCGCGCCGGGGTCGGCGTCGGCACGCTCTACCGCCACTTCCCCACCAAGGAGGCCCTGTTCGAGGCCGTCGTGCTCCGCCGCCTCGACGAGCTGCTCGCTGCCGTCGCCGAGCCCGCCGACGACGCCACCGAGGCGTTCTTCGCCTTCCTCGAGCAGATGGGCGAGCAGGTCGCGCTGAAGCACGACCTCTTCGACGCCCTGGCCGAGGCGGGGGTGGACCTGCAGGCCCGGTGCGCCGCCAAGGTCGACACGCTGAAGACGGAGGTCCGCGCCCTCCACGACCGAGCGGTGGCGTACGGGGGGATCCGCGCCGACGTCACGGCCGACGAGGTCATGGGCCTCGTGATCGGTGCCTGCTCCCACGCCCAGGCACCCGGAGCCGTGGACGACTCCACCATGCGCATGGTGCGCGTGGTCTGCGACGGGCTCCGCACCGGCCGCTGACCGCGAGCGCCACCCCGGGGACCTCGGCGACCTGGGCGCACCCCGACCGCCGTCCCGGTCCGCCTCACCCTGAGGAGGAAGACACGACCCGGGGCTTGGGAGGTTCGCCTCTGGTCGCGCCATGACGCCGCAGGGATGCTGGTGACGTGACGAGCCTCCGCTTCGAGCACGGCGGTCCTCTGCGATGGCGACCGTCGACCGGCCTCGGCTGGTGGTCTCGGCCCTCGCTGGAGCGTCCGTCCTCGCCATCGTCCTCATGGCGGTCGTGGCTTCGGGCCAGCGCGGCGGCACGACCCTCGTCGACAACCCGTGGACCAGTGGTCCGGCACTGGCCGTTGCGCTCGCCGCCGTTGCCTCCTTCGTCACCGGGCTCGTCGCCGTGCTGCGCCACCACGAACGGGCCCGGATCGTCATGGCGGCCGTGCTCGTGGAGGGCCTCGTGACCGTGTTCCTGGTCGGCGAGCTCGCGAGCGCTCCCTGACCGACGCTCGCCGGCCGCGCCGCGGTCCGGTCGCGCTGCGCGCCGCGCCCCGGCCGAGCCGGCGAACCGTCCACGTGCGTGCCGGCGGCGCACAGCTCGTCCGACGGAGGCCGGGGCCCACGTGGCCACGGCGCTCAGGCCCTCTCGGTGGCCCACGGACAGCGCAGCGAACGGCTGCGCGTGCCCGGAGATCAGGCCGAACGGCTCTGCCACGGGACGCGCGCCCGGCGCATCCTCGTGGCGGGTCCCACCCACCTCGGTGGAGGAGGAGGACCACATGCAGGCGAGGCGAAAGTGGCACGCGGCGGTGACGTCGGCGGTCGTCGCGGTCGTCGCGGCACTCGACGTCGTCGGGCTCCCGTCACCGGAGCGGCAGGCAGCTCCGCCCCTCACGGCGGCCGCGCCGTCCGGGAGGTCGGCCCCCCGAGTGGCGGACGCGACACCCGGGGCGACCACGAGCGTGTCGACGCCGTACGAGCTCCAGGTGTTCGGCTCACCCTCGGGCAACATCACCTGCCAGGTGCTGTCGGGTGACCCGTCGCGCGACTACGCCTACTGCCAGACGGAGACACCTCCCCGGCACGCCTTCGTGTACCAGGACGGCGAGCTCGCGCTGTGCTCCGGCCCCGGCTGCGTCGGCACTCCGGGCTTGCCGGCCTCACCGGGCACGCCCTTGCCCTACGGCACGTCGATCACCGTCGGACGTTTCCGCTGCTCGTCGGCGGAGACGGCCATGACGTGCGTGCTGATCGGGTCACGAGGCTTCGCCCTGTCGCGATCGGGGTTCACCACCGTCACCCCGGAGTCCCTGGCGGGCACCCCTGGCATGGTCACCTCGTACCGCGACTCGGCGCTCGCCGACCCGGCGGGGATCACGGTCGGGCCCGACAACGCGCTCTGGTTCACGGATCTCGTCGTGAGCAGCGCGTCCATCGGTCGGATCACCACCTCGGGGGAGGCCACCACGTTCACGGACCCACGGATCAGCGATCCGACCGGCATCACGGCGGGCCCCGACAAGGCGCTGTGGTTCACGAACTACGGGAACGACACGATCGGTCGCATCACCACGGCGGGCACGGTCACGACGTTCTCGGCGCCGGGGATCGACAAGCCGACCGGCATCACGGCGGGCCCCGACAAGGCGCTGTGGTTCACGAACTACGGGAACGACACGATCGGTCGCATCACCACGGCGGGCACGGTCACGACGTTCTCGGCGCCGGGGATCGACAAGCCGACGGGGATCACGGCGGGCCCCGACAAGGCGCTGTGGTTCACGAGCTCCGGCGCCGACGCGATCGGCCGGATCACCACCGCTGGCAAGGTCACGGTCTTCGGGACGCACGGGTACGAGCCCCGGCAGATCACCGTGGGTCCGGACGACGCCCTGTGGTTCACGACCACCGGCTCCTCGATCGGCCGGATCACCACCTCGGGAGCGGTCTCCATCTACTCGGACCCGAGCATCGAGAGCCCGGTGGGCATCACGGCGGGACCGGACGGCGCACTGTGGTTCGCCAACTACGCCAGCAGCTCCATCGGGCGGATCACCACCTCGGGGGCGGTCACGAGCTTCAGCGCACTGGGCGTCTCCTACCCCTACGGCGTCGCGAGCGGGCCGGATCGTGCGCTGTGGTTCACCGACAACGGCGCGGTGACGTCGGGGGGAGGCCCCGGAAGGGGCGACTCGGTCGGCCGGATCACCACCACGGCCACCCCGGCTCTTCCGGCCGCGCCCGGCGCCCCGACGACCACCGCCCCGCCCTCCGGCGCACCGCCCCCCGGGGCGCCGACCTCCACGCCCTCGCCCTCCTCGTCGACGGGGACGCCCGGCACCACGGAGGCAGCCGGCCAGGGAACCGGGGGCACCAGCACGAACCTCGGTGTGGTCGGGGGGACCGTCGGCGGCGTCGCCCTCCTCGCCGCCGCTGCGACCCTCTTCGTGCTCACCCGACGCCGACGGGCCCGACGGCGGCACTAGGACCGCCCCGAGTCGACCGCGACCGGTGCGGCGTGACACGGAGGCCTGGCCGACCGACGAGCCGCGCTCCCACGCCGGCGAGGCCGGCTCATCGTCCCGGTGCGCGCTGTTCGACGGAGCGGAGCGAGCGGGAGCCCCGTCGGCGCTGGGCCGAACGGGCGGGTGCACCAGCCGACGCGCCGGTGCGTGCCACCACGACCGCCGCTACCGGCCGGACCGTCCGTCCGCCGGCTCGCCGACCAGGCCGGCGACCGCGGCGGACAGCCCGTCGGGGTCGAGCAACGGCGCGAGCACGGGCCGGAGCCCGCTCCGTGCCACGTCGGCGGCGTCGGCGGCGTCGCCGTCGTCGAGCACGAACGAGCCGACCAGGCCCGGGTGGCACCGGGCGTAGTGGGCCGCCACCCCGGCGGGCGAGTCCTCGTCGCCGGTGGCCGCGAGCAGCTGCCGACGGGCCCGCGTATGGTGCTCGACGGCTCCCGCCGGCGGTGCCGCCACCACGGTCGGCGATACCGCCGCCACCGTCTCGACCCGGGCCACGGCCTCCGCCATGCCGTCGAGGGCAAGGATGGTGCCGATGCTCGTGGCCGGGTTGCTCGGGCCGAGCACGACGGCGTCGGCCACGGACAGTGCAGAGAGCGCAGCCGGAGCGGCGGGACCGCGGCCGGCCAGCACGGCGCGGACCCCCGGCACGGCGCCCGCTCCCACGTACCACTCCTGGAACCCGACGCGCCGGCCGTCGGCAAGCTCGAGGGTCGTGGGACAGGGCACGTCCGACGCCGGGAGCACCGTCAACCCGACGGCGCCGAGGCGGCGGCCGAGCTCGGCCGTCACCGCGGTCAGCGAGCACCCGGCACGCAGCCGCTCGGTACGCAGGAGATGGGTGGCGAGGTCGCGGTCGCCGACGCCGAACCACCCGTCCTCGCCGAGCTCCTCGAGCGCCCCCCGCGTGGCGAAGGTGTCGCCGACCAAGCCCCAGGCCCGCTCCCGGTCCAACCGTCCGCTGGCCGCGTAGAGCACGGTGTCGAGGTCCGGGCAGACGCGCAGGCCGTGCCAGTCGAGGTCGTCGCCGACGTTCACCACCACCGTCAACGGGCCCGGGGCGAGGGCGCGTGCGAGCGCCGGTGCGAGGTGGGCACCACCGAGCCCACCGGTGAGCAGCACCGTGCCACCCCCGGTCACCTGGTCCACCGCCGCGGGCTCCCGGCACGGTCCCGCCCTACGGACGAACGCCGGCCGAGCCTCGTCACCACGACTGGCACGGCTTTACCATAAGTCATCTGCTTTACATATATTTGTCCACTTGACGGATTCGTCAAGAAGGTGCAACGTTGGAATTGCAGCGTCGCCACGGCCTCGGGCGCCCGTGCCGTGCAGGGGAGCCTGTCGGCCCCGTCCACGGTCCACGGTACGCCCGGCTGCCCCCACGACGCAGCCGCCCGCTGCAGGAACGGGCGATGGGAACGAATGGGGGGGGACACCATGTACGCAGAGATCCCGTCCGGGCTGTCGGAGGAGCACGAGGCCATCCGCGCCGAGGTGCACCGCTTCGGCGCCGACGTGCTCCGGCCGGCGAGCCTCCAGCTCGACCTGCTCACGCCGGACCAGGTGGTCGAGCGCGGCTCCCCGCTCTGGAAGGTGTTCCGGACCTGGTACGAGCTCGGCAGCCATGCCTCCTCGCTGCCCGTCGCCTACGGCGGGCTCGAGCTCGACCCGGCCACGTCGCACGCCATCTTCGTGGAGATGGGCTGGGCCGCCGCCGACCTGGCCATCAGCCTCGGTGTGGCGGCCATGCCGTTCCAGCTCGCCGCCCAGGTCGCGCTGCTCTCCGGCAACGAACGGCTGGCCGACGAGATGATCCGCCCCTTCGCCGAGGACCGCGAGGGCCGCTACGTCGGCTGTTGGGCCATCACCGAGCCGGGCCACGGGTCCGACACGCTCGGGGTCGGGCGGGCCGAGTTCCACGACCCGGTCAGCGCCGGCGCCTGTCGGGCTCGCCGCGACGGTGACGGCTTCGTGGTCAGCGGGCAGAAGTCCGCCTGGGTGTCGAACGGTTCGATCGCCACCCACGCCTTGCTGTTCTGCACCATGGAGGAGGAGCGGGGCATGGCCGGCGGAGCGGTCCTGATGGTTCCGCTCGACCTGCCCGGGGTGAGCCGGGGGGCGCCGCTCGACAAGCACGGCCAGCGCGCCCTCAACCAGGGCGAGATCTTCTTCGACGAGGTGCGCGTCCCCGGCTGGTGCCTGCTCGCCGACCCCGACCTCTACCCGACG
This sequence comes from uncultured Acidimicrobiaceae bacterium, assembly GCA_964610905.1. GTDB lineage: Bacteria > Actinomycetota > Acidimicrobiia > Acidimicrobiales > RAAP-2 > JAJZJT01. The sequence goes on along the minus strand of CAZSYT010000026.1, from coordinate 15,848 downwards.
GCGCTCGAGCTGACGCTCTCGCACGCCAACTCCGGCATGGGCGCTGTCTTCACCGGGCTCGCCCGGGCCGCCTTCGAGGAGGCCTTGACGTACGCCCGCGAACGGGTCCAGGGCGGCAAGGCGATCGCCGAGCACCAGCTCGTCCAGTCGAAGCTCTTCACCATGTTCGCCCGCTACGAGCAGGCACGGGCCCTCTCGAGGGCGGCGATGGTCGGCATCTCGGAGCTCGGGGGGATCGGTGGGCTGGCCCACGCCATCAGCTCCAAGGTCACCTGCACCGACACCGCCTTCGCCGTGGCGAGCGACGCCGTCCAGATCTACGGAGGCACGGGCATGGTCCGGGGCCTCCTCGTCGAGAAGCTCCTCCGCGACGCCCGGGCCTCCCTGATCGAGGACGGGGTCAACGACTTCCTCGGCCTGGTGGCCGCCCGGCAGCTGGTGGACTCCTATGCCTGCTGAGCCCGCCGGCATGCCGGAGACGGTCGGCGTCGACCGAGGCGACGGCCGAGGCGCCGCCCCGGCCGGCCCGGCGCGTCCCGGTACCGGAGCGGACCGGTGACACGGGCCCAGTCGGCCATCGAGCTGCTCGTGCGCGAGCGGGCTCGAGCGCACCCCGACGCCGAGTGGCTGGCGTTCGGGGACGAGACCTTCACGTGGGCGGACGTCCTGGGCTTCGCCAGGCGCGCCGCCAACGGGTGGCTCGAGCTGGGGGTGCGGCCGACCGACCGGGTGGCCATCCTCCTCGGGAACTGCCCCGAGTTCATCTGGGCGTACCTCGGCCTGCTGTTCATGGGGGCCGGGCCGGTGCCGGTCAACACCGCCCAGCGGGGCGTCACCCTCCACCACATCCTGGCCGACTCCGGGGCGCGGGCCGCCATCGTCTCCGACGCCCTCCGCCCGAGCTTCGACGAGGCCCGCGCCGCCTGCCCCGACCTCGAGCACACCGTCGTCGTCGGCGGCCCGGCGGGCGGCGGCATCGACTGGGACGTCGAGCGGCTGCTGTCCGGTCCCGACACCGACCCTGTCGTCGACCTCGCCGACGCCCCGGCAGCGGCCGCCATGCTCTACACGTCGGGGACCACCGGCCCGCCGAAGGGCGTGGTGACAGCCAGCTACGACGCGAGCCCCATCGGCGTCCTCCTCGGGGCCGCCGGCGTCCAGCCCGGCGAGACGATGTACACCCCCCTGCCGCTGTTCCACGGGAACGCGCTCTACGTCTCGATGATCGGCTCGATGGTCCTCGACGCCCGGTTCGCGTTGGCCGAGCGGTTCAGCGCGTCACGCTTCTTCGACGACTGCCGGCGCTACGACGCCGTCGAGTTCAACGCCCTGGGGGGCATGATCTCCATCCTCCTCAAGCAGCCGCCCCGTCCCGACGACGCCGACAACCCGGTGCGGACCGTGCTGTCGGCGGGCTGCCCGCCCGACCGGTGGGAGGAGTTCGAGCGCCGCTTCGGCGTCCATCTCGTCGAGTGGTTCGGCATGGTGGACGCCCCGGGCATCTTGCTCAACACCGAGGGCCGGGTGGGCTCGATGGGCAAGCCCATCGCCGGGGTCGAGTTCGCCGTCGTCGACGACGCCGACGCGCCCGTGCCCGCCGGCCGGATCGGCGAGCTGGTCTTCCGCCACCCCGCGGGCCAGCTCACCCACTACCACGGGCTGCCCGACGCCACCGAGGCCGCCTACCGGGGAGGTTGGTTCCACACCGGCGACCTCGCCAGCCAGGACGCGGACGGCTTCTACTTCTACCGGGGCCGCAAGAAGGAGTCCATCCGCCGCCTGGGCGAGAACATCTCGGCCTGGGAGATCGAGACCGTGGTGAACGGGCACCCCGACGTGCAGGAGTCCGCCGCCCACGCCGTCCCCTCCGAGCTGGGCGAGGACGAGGTGAAGCTGGTCGTGGTGGCGAAGCCCGGCGCCCGCCTCTCGCCCGCTGCGCTCGCCGAGTACTGCGAGGGCAAGGTGGCGCGCTACGCCGTGCCCCGCTACGTGGAGCTCGTCGACGAGCTCCCGAAGACCGGCACCCACCGGGTGCGCTACGGCGCCCTGAAGGAACGGGGCATCACGCCCGCCACCTGGGACCGACTCGTCGCTCCCGGCGCAGCCGACCCGAGGGATGCCGCGACGACGGAGGACCAGCATGCGTGACGTCCTGGTGGTCGGCGCGGGGATGACCCGGTTCGGCAAGTTCCTCGAGCGCAGCGTCCGCTCCCTCGCCGAGGAGGCGGTGGGCGACGCCCTGGCCGACGCCCACGTGGGCCCCGACCAGGTCGAGTTCACGGCGTTCGGCAACGCCGTCGGCGGCATCCTCCAGGGCCAGGAGATGATCCGCGGGCAGTCGGCTCTCCACCACACCGGCCTCCTGGGCGGGCCCGTCGTCAACGTCGAGAACGCCTGCGCGTCGGCGTCCAGCGCCTTCCACGTCGCCTGGCAGGCGGTCGCCTCGGGCTCGGCCGAGATCGCCCTCGCCGTCGGGGCCGAGAAGCTCACCCACGCCGACAAGGTCCGCTCGTTCGCCGCCATCGGCACGGCGCTCGACCTCGAGGAGGTCCCAGCGGCTCGCGAGCTGCTCTCCGCCGTCCTGCTCGGCTGGCCCCCTCCCGGCGGTGCAGCGGGAGCCGAGACGGGCGCCGGCGGCTCGGGGCCTGCCGGCAGTGGCAGTGGCAGTGGCAGCGCCGGTGGCATGCAGAGCTCGCCGTTCATGGACGTCTACGCGGCGATGACCCGGCACTACCTCGAAGGGTGCGGCGGCACGCCCGCCGACCTGGCGGCGGTGTCGGTCAAGAACCACCGCCACGCCTCGCTGAACCCGAAGGCGCAGTACCGCGACCCCGTGACCGTCGACGAGGTGCTGGCCAGCCGCATGGTGTCCGAGCCGCTCACGGTCCTCATGTGCTCGCCCATCGCCGACGGCGCGGCCGCCCTCGTGCTGGCGTCGGCGGACGCCGTGGCCAAGCTCGGTGTCCCCGGGGTTCGGGTGCGGGCCACGGTCGTCGCCTCGGGACGCGACCGGAGCCTCGACGAGCCGAGCGTGGCCGAGCGGGCGGCGGAGCGGGCCTACGAGCTGTCCGGCGTGGGACCGGGCGACCTCGACGTCGTCGAGGTGCACGACGCGGCGGCCACCGCCGAGCTCCTCCTCTACGAGGAGCTCGGCCTGTGCGCCCCGGGGGAAGGCCCCAAGCTGCTCGCCTCGGGGGCGACGGCGCTCGGCGGCAGGGTGCCGGTCAACCCGAGCGGCGGTCTCTTGTCGCGGGGCCACCCGATCGGGGCCACCGGGTGCGGCCAGCTGGTGGAGCTCGTCGACCAGCTGCGCGGCCGGTGCGGGGCCCGACAGGTCGAGGGGGCCCGTGTCGCCCTCGCCGAGAACGGAGGCGGCTTCATCGGGGCGGACGCGGCGGCCACGGTGGTCACCGTCCTGTCGACCTGATCGCGACGGCGGGGCCACGACCGGCGCCGGCTCGACGGTCGGCACGAGCAGCAACGGGAAGAGGAGGACCATGGAGTTCAACCGAGTGGTGGGGACGAGGCGCAGCATCCGGTTCTTCAAGTCGTGGCGCCCCGTCGAGCGCGAGAAGCTGCAGGTGATGTTCGAGGCGGCCAACCGGGCGTCGCGCTCGATGAACGCCGACTACTTCCGTGCCGTGGTCGTGAACCGAGACGACCTCGACGCAGAGACGCGCGACGCACTGCGGAACCCGACGACGACCGCCGACCTCGACCTCGCTCCCACGTACATCTTCTGGTACATCGACCTCGACTACGTGGCCGGCGCCCAGGACCGCCTGAAGGAGCTCGTCGAGCAGCACGCGCTGCCGGCGGCCCACGGGTGGTCGAAGGCCTACGTCGACGAGTTCCTCTGGCCCCAGGTCCTCGAGCCCATCTCCAAGGACATGAACGCCGTGGTGTTCATGGGCGCCGTCGAGACGGGCATCGCCATCTGCAACGCCATCAACGCCGCCGTCGACCAGGGCCTCGGCACGTGCATGCACGCCTTCACGGCGAACGACAAGGTCAAGCCCCTCCTCGGGGTGCCCGACACGTGGCTGCCGGTCTGGCTCCAGCTGGTCGGCTACCCGGCCGAGGAGCCCGAGGCCGGCGGTCAACGCCCCCGCCGGTCGATCTCCAAGCTCTTCTTCGAGGGCCACTGCGACCGGCCCTTCGAGGAGGACCCCGAGGTCACCGAGCGACTGAAGCAGGAAGGCATGATCCAGGCGCCGGGGCCGTTCCCCTACCGCGCCCAGGAGGTCCGGATGTTGTCGCGGATGTACGGGCTCCCCGAATGAGCGCGGCCCGTCCTGGCCGCGAGGGCGCCGCCACGGCCGGGGGCGCGCTGGCCGTCGACCCCGGCGCCGTCGCCGCCTCCCCAGCCGTCCGGCGCTGGCTCGACCGCAGCGACAGCGGGCGCGGCTCCGACGCGCGGGGCGGAGAGGTGGAGCTGCTCGCACGCTTCTGCACCTCGCTCGGGACGACCCCCGACGAGCTCGTCGCCCAGTGCCTCCGCGCCACGAAGTCGGGTGACACCGCCATCAGTGCGGCGGGCAGGCGCAGGACCGACCTGGCCATCACCGCCTTCGTCGCAGCCGAGGGGGCGACCGGTCGGGAGGCCATCGTGCTCGGCAACACGCTGCGGTCCTTCCTGATCCACAACGGGATCTTCCTGCAGGGGCCTGCCGCCATCGACTGAGCTCCACGCCCGGCCCTCGGGTGCACCCCGACCCGTGACCATCGGCCCTAGGCGCAGCCCGCACCGTGCGCGTCGATGGTGACGAGGAGCCACTGGACCCCCGACGAGGCAGGGCTCCCGAGGAGGTGGTGCGGATGTTGATGCGCTTCGACCCGTTCCGCGAAGCGGACCGGATCTTCGACGAGCTGCGGGGCCGCCAGGCCCGGCCGGCGATGCCCATGGACGCCTACCGGCGTGGGGACACGTTCTACGTGCACCTCGACCTGCCGGGGATCGACCCGGGCTCGATCGACCTCACGGTCGAGAAGGACGTGGTGACGGTCAAGGCCCAACGCTCGTGGCAGGAGAGGGAGGACGACGAGCTGGTCGCGTGCGAGCGTCCGCAGGGGACCTACGAGCGCTCGCTCTACCTGAGCGAGAGCCTCGACTCCGAGCACCTCGACGCCGGCTACGAGAACGGGGTGCTCACGATCCGCATCCCGGTGCGCGAGGCCGCCAAGGCCCGCCACATCCCCGTCACGAGCGTCGGGGCTCCCCAGCCGGTCGGAGCGGGCACGGCCTCCTGACGACCGTCTCCCCCCGGGGCCGCGGCGGACGCGCCCCGGGGGGTGCGCGTTCCCTACTCGGGCGGGTAGCAGAGGGTCGCCACCGAGCCGTGGGTGGTGCCGACGACGGTGATGCCGTTCGGGAGGGCGTGGTTGAGCTCGGCCACGTGGCTGATCACGCCGACGATGCGGCCGCCGTCCTCGAGAGACCGCAGCACGTCCACGACGCCGTCGAGCGCCTGGGGGTCGAGCGAGCCGAACCCCTCGTCGACGAAGAGCGCGCCCATCTGCCGGTTGGCGCCACCCGAGACGACGTCCGCCAGGCCCAGGGCGAGGGAGAGCGCGGCCATGAACGTCTCGCCGCCCGAGAGCGTGGTGGCCGGCCGGACCTGCCCCGTGTTGACGTCGAAGACGGCGAGGTCGAGCCCGGAGAGCTTGCGCCCGTCGGCGGGGCCGTCGTCGAGCCGCAGCGAGTAGCGGCCACCGGTCATCACGGCGAGGCGGGCGTTGGCCTGGGCCAGCACCTGGCGGAGGTAGGTGGCGAGCACCCAGTGCTCGAGCGAGCGGCGGGCCACCACGCCGGCGCCACCCTGCCCGGCGCACAGCTGGGCCACCGTCTGGGCCTGCTCGTAGGAACGGCGGGCTTCCCCGAGCGCACGGAGCGCCTCGGCCAGGAGGCCCGGGGCGGCCCGGAGCGACGCGAGGCGTTGGCTCGTCACGGCGACCCGGCCGACTTGGGCGGCGTGCTCCTCCTCGGCCGCCCGCAGGCGCTCCTCGAGCGGCGAGGGCTCGGGCCGCCCGGCGGGCCCGCCCGAGCCCTCGTAGGCGGCAAGGCGCTCGCGCACCTGGCGCCGCGCTTGCGACCGCCCGGCCAGTGCGACGCGCCGCCGACGGAGCTCGTCGTCGGGGACGAGGTGGGCGGCGAGCTCGCCGGGACCGGCCAGCCCGAGACGCTCGACAGCCTCGGCCACCGCTTCGGTGTGGCTGTCCCGTGCGGTCGCGGCCCGCTCGACAGCGGCAAGCACCTGGGCGAGCGAGCGCACCGCCTCGGCCAACGCCCGCCGGGCCTCGGCGTCGGCTCGGAGCGAGGTGGAGGCACCGTGACGGGCCTCGTGGTCGGCGCGGGCCCGCGCGTGGGCCCGCTGGCGCTCGTCGTGCCGGGCGAGGTCGGTGTCGAGCGCCCGCCGGGCCTGCTCGACCGCCGTGACGCCCCGGTCGAGCGCGTCGCCGCGGCGGCGGACCTCCGCCTCGAGCGAGGCGTGGTGCGCCGCCGCCTGCTCGAGCACGGCGACCTGGCGACCCGACGCCGCCGCGGCGTCCTCGGCCTCGACCACGCCCGGTCCCTCGCCGAGAGCCGCCCACGTCGCCTCGGCCGCGGCCCGCGCCTGTCCGGCGTCCGCGTGGGCGCGGCGAGCCGCGTCGAGCGCCGCCTCGGCCGCCTCGAGAACGTCGTCGCCGGGGGCGTCGGGGTGCGGGACCGCGGGGGCGGGATGGTCGGGCGACCCGCACGTCGGGCACGGGACCCCGTCGGCGAGGTGGGCGGCGAGGCGGCCGGCGAGGCCGTCGCGCCAGGCGGTCCGCACGCCGCTCGCCGACTGCTCGGCCCGCTCGAGCGCCTCGGCGGTCGAGGCCGCCCGGCGGCGGGCGCCGGCGAGATCGGAGGCGGCCTCGGCACGGCGCCATGCGACCCCGAGGGCCTCCTCGTGCGCCTCGTGGGCGGCCCGGGCCGGCTCGAGCAGCCGGACGACGCCAGCCAGGCCCGCCAGCCGCCGCCGGTCGTCGGCGAGGGCCAACTGCGCGCTCCGGAGGCGGCCCGCCTCGGCGTCGAGCCCCGCCCGCCGCCCGGCGAGCTCCTCGGCCGCCTCGACCAGGGCCCGGTCCTCCGCGACGAGCCCGTCGTAGGCGTCGGCGGCCTCCCCGATCCGGACCGCGTCGGCGTCGACATCGGCAGCCAAGCCGGTCGCCGCCGAAGCCAGCACGGCGCGGTCGTAGCCGTCGACCCAGCGCTCGTCGACGGCACGGGCGCGCTCGCCGTGGGCTTCGGCCAGCCGGCCGAGCTCCTCGGTCGCCTGCCGCCAGCCGTCGAGGGCAGGCCGCAGGGGCGCCACGCCGGCCGAGGTGTCGAGGGCGAGCGCCTCGGCCTCGTCGGCCCGCTCCTCGGCGGCGAACCCAGCCGCCGCCCGCACGTCCTCCTGCCACTGCTCCCACTGCGCCAGGGTGGCGAGCGCGTCGTCGCGGGCCTGGCGTGCCTCGTCGGCCCGCGCCTTCGCTCCCTCGACCCGCTCCGTGAGCCGGCCGACGGCCACCTCCACCCGGGACACCAGCGCGGCCAGCTCGTCGGGCTCGAGCGCTTCGGCAGCCGCGGCCTCGCGGAGCTCGTCCGGCACCAGCTCGTCGGGGAGCTGGTCCACGAGGTCGCCGAGGGCACGGCCGACGGCATCGAGCTGGGCCCGCTGTGCGGACCCGACCTCCTCGAGGGCACGCCGCCGCTCGTCCGCGACCGCCCGCAACGCCTCGGTCACCCGGGCGAAGACGTCGACGGGGAACAGCCGGCGCAAGAGGGCGGCGCGGTCCTTCGTGTCGGCCTTGAGCACCTCCTCGAAGCGGCCCTGGGGGATGAGGACGACCTGCTCGAACTGGTCCTTGGTCAACCCGACCAGCTCGACGACCCGGCGGTCCACGTCCGCCCTGCGGGTCAGCCCACCGGCCGGGTCGTCGCAGCGGGCGAGCACCACCGACCCCGGGCGCTCGACGGGCGGACCGTCGCCTCGTCTGCGGGGGACGAGCTGGGTCGGGCTCCGCTCGATCCGCCATGCCTCGCCGTGCGCCTCGAGCTCGAGGGCCACGCGCGTCGTCGCGTCGGGTGGCGCGTAGTGGCTGCGGACGTTTCCGTCCACACGGAAGCCGGGCAGGTCCCCGTAGAGGGCGTAGACGAGGGCGTCGAAGATCGTCGACTTGCCGGCGCCGGTCGGTCCGGTGATGGCGAAGACACCGTGCCGCCCCATGCGGGCGAAGTCGACCTCGAGCTCGCCCGCGTAGGAGCCGAACGCCGAGAGCACGAGCCGGAGCGGCCTCACGGCTCGCCTCCGCGGGAGTCGGCGGCGACGACGCGCGCCACCGCCTCGGCCACCAGGGCCCGCTCGGGCTCGGCCGTCGGCCGGCCGCGCACCTCCTCGAGGAAGTCGAGGACCAGCGCGTCGGGAGGACGCTCCTCGACCACCCCGGCCTCGAGTGCCGGGGCGTCGGGGGAGCCGGACGGGCCCGACGCGTAGCGGACGCTCACCGCGTGGGGGAAGCGCCGGCGGAGCCGCTCCATTGGCTGGACCTGCACCGTGTCGTCGGTGAGCCGGGCGGCGACCCAGTGGCCGACGAACGGCTCGTAGCCGCCGTCGCCGAGCAGCTCGTCGAGGCGCCCCTCCAGTGTGACGACGGGCCGGCCCACGGGGACCGGCACCTCCACGACGTCGACGACGGCACCGCCGGACAGATCGACCAGTCGCACGGACTTGGCGTGGTCCTCGCTGAACGAGTACGGCAGCAGTGACCCCGAGTAGGCGACCCGGTCGTCGCCACCGACGACCTGGGGGCGGTGGAGATGTCCCAGGGCGACGTAGTCGAAGCCGACGAAGACGCCGGGGTCGACGGCGTCGGCACCCCCGACGGCGAGGAGCTTCTCCGAGCCCGAGGTCGTCCCGCCGGCGACGAAGGCGTGCGCCACGGCGACGACGGGGACGCTGCCCAGCCCGACGAGGCCCGCCCGCCGGGCGGCGAGCGCGTCCTCGAGCACGTGCTGGTGCGTGCGCGCCCGAGGCGAACCGTCGGCATCGGGGGCGGGCACCGGCGCCGTCAGGGGGTCGAGGTAGGGCACGGCGACCACGGCGACCCGCTCGCCACCGGCCTGGAACACCCAGGGCTCGGGCGCGTCCCCGGCGCCTGCGAAGACGTGGACGCCCCCGAGGGCCTGCCGGCGGGCGCCGAAGCCGAGCCGGCGGGCGCTGTCGTGGTTCCCCGGGACGAGGACGACCGTCGCCCCGCGCCCGGTGAGGGCGTCGAGGGCGTCGTCGAGCAGGGTCACGGCCTCCTCGGCGGGCAGGGCCCGGTCGTAGACGTCGCCGGCCACCACCACCAGGTCGACCCCCTCGCCGGCCACGAGGCCGGCCAGCCACTCGAGCGCGGCGCGCTGGTCGCCCTCGAGCGGCTCCTGCTCGAACCGGCGGCCCAGGTGCCAGTCGCTCGTGTGGAGGATCCGCACCCGCGCAGCGTGCCACAGGGGCGCGACACCGTCGGGCCCACCGCGCCGCTGCCCCCGGTTCCTCCTGGCACCGACCGGCCCTCCGTCCTCGCTCGGCACCCGGGAATGCGCCCGGCCTCCCCGGCGTCGAAAGACGTGTGAGCGCCCTCTTCTCGCCCCTCTCCCTGCGCGGCCTGACGGTCCGCAACCGCGCCTGGGTGTCCCCCATGTGCCAGTACTCCTCGGAGGCGGGGATGCCGACCGACTGGCACCTCGTCCACCTCGGGTCCTTCGCCCGGGGCGGCGCCGGCCTCGTGCTCACCGAGGCCACCGCCGTCAGCCCCGAGGGCCGGATCAGCCCGTGGGACGCCGGCATCTGGACGGACGGGCAGGCCGACGCCTACCGGCGCATCACCAGGTTCGTCCACGGCCAGGGCGCCGCCGCCGGCGTCCAGCTGGCCCACGCCGGCCGGAAGGGCTCGACGCGACGCCCGTGGGAGGGACACGGCACGGTGCTGCCCGAACAGGGCGGCTGGCAGACCGTGGCGCCGTCCCCGATCGCCTTCGGCGACCTCGCCACCCCGAAGGAGCTCGCCCAGGCCGAGCTCGCCGGGGTGGTCGCCGACTTCGCCGCCGCCGCGGACCGGGCCGATGCCGCCGGGTTCGACGTGGCCGAGGTCCACGCCGCCCACGGCTACCTGCTCCACCAGTTCCTCTCCCCGCTCACCAACCACCGGGCCGACCGCTACGGCGGCGACCTCGCCGGCCGGAGCCGGCTGCTCCTCGAGGTGGTCGAGGCCGTGCGCGACGCCTGGCCGGAGGACAAGCCGCTCCTCGTGCGCCTCTCCGCCACCGACTGGGCGGAGGGCGGCTGGGAGCTCGAGGAGACCGTCGAGGTGGCACGCCGGCTGGCCGGTTCGGGCGTCGACCTCGTCGACGTGTCGAGCGGCGGTGCCGTGCCGTGGCAGGCGGTCGAGGTCGGACCCGGCTACCAGGTCCCCTTCGCCCGCGCCGTTCGCGACGGCGCCGGGGTCCCCACCGCCGCCGTCGGGCTCGTCACCGAGCCCGCCCAGGCCGAGGACGTCGTGGCGAGCGGGGCGGCCGACGCCGTGCTGCTCGCCCGTGCCGTGCTGCGCGACCCGCACTGGGCGCTCCGGGCGGCCGACCAGCTCGGCGCGGGCGACGACCTCTGGCCACCGCAGTACCTGCGGGCCCGGTCGACCTGAGGCCGGGCCCGTGCACGGCCGACCCGAGGCCGGGCCCGGAGACGGCCGCCCAGACAAGGGCCCGGCCCGGTCGACGCGCGAGACGGCCGCAGGGCAGACTGCACGAATGGTCACCGAGACAGCCACGTCCCCGACCGACGCCTCGGCCAGGGAGCTCGACGCCGCCGTCGACCAGCTCCTCGCCGACCTTCCACCGGCGACGACGCCGCGCGCCGAGTTCTTGGGCGCGCAGTTCGACCGGGGGCTCGCCTGGGTGCACTGGCCCGAGGGCGAGGGCGGACGGGGCTGGCCCGCCTCGCTGCAGCAGCAGCTGGTCGCACGCCTCCACGCAGCCGGCGCCCCCAACCCGGGGTTCATCAACGTCATCGGCTACGGCATGGTGGCCCCGACCGTCGCCGCCCACGGCACGCCCGACCAGCGCGCCCGGTACCTGCGACCGCTCTTCACCTGCGAGGAGATCTGGTGCCAGCTCTTCAGCGAGCCCGGAGCCGGCTCCGACGTGGCGAGCCTCGCCACGAGGGCGGTGCGCGACGGCGACGAGTGGGTGGTCACCGGCCAGAAGGTGTGGACCACCCTCGCCCACCTCTCCAGCTTCGGCCTGCTCATCGCCCGGACCGACCCCGACCAGCCCAAGCACAAGGGGCTCACCGCCTTCCTCCTCGACCTGCACGCACCCGGGGTGGAGGTCCGCCCCCTCTACCAGATCACCGGGGAGGCCGAGTTCAACGAGGTCTTCATGACCGAGGTCCGGGTCCCCGACTCGGCACGGCTCGGCGACGTCGGGGACGGCTGGCGCGTGGCCATCACCACGCTCATGAACGAGCGGGTCTCCATCGGCGGAGGGGTCAGCCGCCGGGGCGAGGGGCCCATCGGCGACGCGCTGCGCGTGTGGCAGGAGCGGTGGGCCGGAAGCAAAGGGGCCCACGCGGCGGTGCTGCGCGACCGCCTGCTCCAGGCGTGGGTCCGGGCCGAGGCGACCCGGCTCACCAACCTCCGGGCGGCCCAGAACCGCAAGGTCGGCACCCCGGGGCCCGAGGGATCGGTCGCCAAGCTCGCCTACGCCGAGGAGAACAAGCGGATCTACGAGCTCTGCGTCGACCTGCTGGGTGCCGAGGGCATGCGCCACAGCTCCGACTACCCGCGCATCCGCCCCGAGCACGTCGGCCTCGGCACCACGGACCTGACCAAGGCCTTCCTGCGGGTGCGGGCCAACTCGATCGAGGGCGGGACCTCCGAGGTGATGCGCAACATCCTCGCCGAGCGGGTGCTCGGGCTCCCCGGGGACCCGAAGCCCGACACCGGCCTGCCGTGGAAGGACACGCTCCGCAACTGACGCGTCCCCGTGGGCGCCGACGGCCCGGCGCACGAGCCGTCGGGCCCTCGAACCAGCGGCAACCGGTGGTCCGCCCCTGGTAGGGTCGCCATCCGTGCCGGGGTGGCAGGCCCGGTCGCCGAGGACGAGCGGCGCTCGACGCTCGACGTGACCAGCGGGACGCGTTGGAAGCCATGACGACTCCGGACGACACGCCGCCACCGAAGGCAGACACGGCCAGCGCAGCAGCGTCGTCCAACGGGGCCACCCGTTCCCTCTCCCGGCCTCCCGGGGCCCCGGCGTCTCCGGCCCCGTCGCCGGCACGGCCCTCCGACCCCGCGACGGCGCCCGACGACGGCCAGGCGGCCGGAGGCGCACCGGGGCCGGCCTGGTGGCGCCGGCTCGCGCCGACCCGCTCCCCCGCGGCCGCGACGACGCTCTCGATCCTCGTCTACGTCGCGCTCGCCGTCGTCATCTTCTGGCACCTGTGGACGAACGACCCGACGCAGGTGTCCCAGCCGGGCGGCGACCAGTTCTCGAACATGTGGTTCCTCGAGTGGGTGCCCTTCGCCATCGCGCACGGCCACAACCCGTTCTTCTCGAACTTCGCCAACTACCCCTTCGGCGTCAACCTCCTCACCAACACCAGCGCGCTCCTGCTCGGCCTGGTGGCGAGCCCGATCACCGTCGTCTGGGGCCCGGTGGCCTCGTTCAACGTCCTCCTCACGCTGGCGCTGCCCGCCTCGGCGACGGCCGGCTACTTCCTCGCCCGCCGGTTCACGTCGTGGCGGCCGGCGGCGTTCGTGGCGGGGTTGCTCTACGGGTTCTCGCCCTACGAGATCGCCCAGAGCGCGGGCCACCTCAACCTCACCTTCGTGGTCTTCCCACCGCTCGTCCTCCTCGCACTGCACGAGCTCGTGGTCCGACAGGGGCGCCCGGCGCGCCGGTGGGGAGTCGGGCTGGGCCTCCTGCTCACCGCCCAGTTCTTCGTCTCGAGCGAGGTCCTCGCGTCGACCATCGTCGTCGCCGCCATCTGCCTGGTCGCGACGGCGGCCGTGGGGTGGCGCTCGGTCCGGCCCCACCTCCGCCACGCCCTCGTCGGCGGAGCGTGGGCCGCCGTCACCGCCGTCGTCCTCCTCGCCTACCCCCTCTGGTTCGCCCTCCGCGGCCCCGGGCACATCAGCGGGCCCATCCAGCTCGTCCCGCAGGGCTACCGGGCCGACCTGCTCGGACCGCTCGTCCCCGACTCCCTGATGCGCCTCGCACCGGCCCACCTGGCCCACATCGCCGACAACTTCGCCAACAGCCCGACCGAGAACGGCTCCTACCTCGGCGTCACGCTCCTCGCCGTGCTCGCCGTGGCGACCGTGGTGCTGTGGCGGAGGTCGAAGGCGATCCGCGTGGTGGCCGTGGGCGGTGCGGCGGCCTTCGTCCTCTCCCTCGGCGCCGGACTGGTGGTCAAGAGCAACCCGCCTGGGGCGCCGAGCGGCTTCCCGCTCCCCGAGCGCATCTTCACCAAGCTCCCCGTCCTCTCCAACACCATCCCGGTGCGGTACTCGCTCTACGTCGTCCTGTTCGCAGCGCTCGAGCTCGCCCTCGTCCTCGACCACCTGCACCGCAAGCTGAGCTCCGACGCGTCCGGCCGGGGAGCGCCGTGGAGGTGGCGTCCCGTCGCCGTCCCCGCCGCCCTCGCCGTCGTCGCCCTCGTCCCGCTGGTGCCGGTCGCACCCTTCACCGCCGTCGGCCCCGTCGGCACCCCGCCGTTCTTCACGACGGCGGCGCTGCGCTCCTCGGTCCCGGTCGGCAGCACGGCCGTCGTCTACCCGTACCCGTCGTCGAAGTCGCCCAACGGCCAGGCGTGGCAGGCCATCGCCCACCTCCACTTCCGCATGCCGGGCGGCTACTTCCTCGTGCCCCAGGGGCCCTCGCAGCACATCGCCTTCAGCCCGGCGCTCGGGTACACGCGGACCACGCTCACGGCGACGGTCCTGACCGAGCTCGCGGCAGGGACCGCCCCGGCACGGACCGACGCGCTGCGCACGGCCCTCGGCGCCCAGTGGCGATCGTGGCACGTGCGCACCCTCGTGGCGTTCCCGACCCTCGGCGCCGACCCGGCGGCGACCGTCGCCTTCTTCACCTGGCTCACCGGGCGGCCGCCGTCCGTGCTGCCGGGGGCCGCCTACGTCTGGACGCACGTCGGCGCGGCTGGCTGACGGCCTGGAGCGGAGCCGAGGGTGCGCCCCGCGGAGGCCACCTCGTAACCTGTCCCGCACGGGGCCGGACGGCCGGTCACGACGAGACGCGAACGGGCGGGTCACGAAGGGGAGGACCCGATGGCACTGGAGCTGGGACGACGCCAGCTGGCACAGGCGGTGCGGCGGGCCGGCGAGGAGGGGCGCGACCTGCCGCCGGTGGTGATCGTCGGCGCCGGGCTGTCGGGGCTCGCCATGGGGGCCCAGCTGGTGCGGGCCGGCTTCGACCGCTTCACCATCGTCGAGCAGGCGGACGAGGTCGGCGGCACGTGGCGCGACAACACGTACCCGGGGGCCGGGTGCGACGTCCCGTCGCACCTCTACTCGTTCTCCTTCGCCCCGAAACGCGACTGGTCGCGCCGCTACGCCGGACAGCCCGAGATCCTCGGGTACGCGCGTGCCTTCGCCGAGCGGTTCGACCTGCGCGACCACCTCCTGCTGTCGACCACCGTCGTCCGGGCCGACCTCGACGAGGACCGCGGCACGTGGAACGTCGACGTGCTGGGCCCCGACGGCACGCCCGGCACGCTCGAGGCCTCGGTCGTCGTCTTCGCCTGCGGCCAGCTCAACCGCCCCCACGTGCCGCGCCTCGAGGGCCTCGAGGGGTTCGCCGGCCGGTGGTGGCACTCGGCGCGCTGGGACCACTCGGTCGACGTGGCCGGCAAGCGGGTCGCCGTCGTCGGCAGCGGGGCGAGCGCCATCCAGTTCGTCCCGCCGCTCGCCCGGCAGGCCGCCTCGGTCACCGTCTTCCAGCGCACCCCGAGCTACGTGGTGCCCAAGCGCGACCGCCCCTACGAGGGCCTCACGCGCCGGCTGCTGGCCGCCGTGCCCGCCGCCGAGCGGGCCCTGCGCTGGTGGACCTACTGGGTGCTGGAGGCCCGGTGGCTCGCCTTCCGCGAGAAGAGCTGGCTGGGCCCGCGCATGGCCTCCCTGTTCGCCTCGCGGCTGCGCGCGGACGTCGTCTCGGAGTCCCTCCCCGAGCGCGCCGTCGTGCCCGACTACCCGATCGGCTGCAAGCGCATCCTGATCTCCAGCGAGTGGTACCCGACACTGCTCCGGCCCGACGTGACGGTGGTCGACGAGCCGATCGTCCGGGTCGAGCCCGAGGGCCCGGTCGCCGCGTCGGGACGGCGCCACGACGCCGACGTGATCGTCTTCGGGACCGGCTTCGAGACGACCGACTTCCTCGGCCACGTCCCCGTGGTGGGGCGGGGCGGTCGGACGCTCGCCGAGGCGTGGTCCGGCGGGGCCCACGCCTACCTCGGTGTCGCCGTCCCCGACTTCCCCAACTGCTTCCTCCTCTACGGGCCGAACACCAACCTCGGCCACAACTCCATCCTCTTCATGGTCGAGCGCCAGGTGAACCTGGTGCTCCAGGCCGTCGCAGCGCTGGTGCGCCGGCGCGCCGGCTCGCCCGGCGGGGGCCCGGGAGCGACCATCGAGGTGGGCGCCGGGCCCGACCGCCGCGAGGACGACCGTGTGCAGCGGCTGATGACCCGCACGACGTGGGTGGCGGCGTGCCACAGCTGGTACAAGGACGCGTCCGGCCGGGTGACCAACAACTGGCCCACGTGGACGGTCCGCTACTGGCTCGACAC
>CAZSYT010000025.1:19331-40086 GCA_964610905.1 uncultured Acidimicrobiaceae bacterium | reverse complement strand
TCCCCGTGGTCGCCCTGCTCACGGTCGTGCTGGCGTGCGGGTACCCGGGCCGGGCGCACCTGGCGCCGGGGCGGGGCGCCACCGACGAGGACGGCGGGACGAGCCCGGAGCGTGGCGGCGGCGGCACGGACCGATCGACGGCTGACGACAGGGGACCGGGAGGTCGCACGGTGGGCACGACGAACGAGGAGACGGGGGCGGATGCCGGGCGCGAGGCGGGCGCGCCGGAGCGAGAACGCGAGCCGGTGCTCGCCATGGGCCGGACGGCGCTCGCCACCCGCATGAGCGACACGGAGCCGGCCGACGCACGGCTCCCCACGCCCGACGGCCCCAGGGGCATGACAGAGGGCGCCGCGCTCGACGGGGGCGCGCTGGAGGAGCTCGCCGGCGTCGGCTCCCTCAGCGAGGCGTGGCGGCGTGCCGCCCTGGCCGTGCCGGCCGAGACGACGTCGCTCCGCGCTCGGCTCGCCCACCACGCGGTGGACGCGCTCCGCTGGGCGCTCGGCGCCCGGGGGTCACAGCGGCCCGACCGTGTGCTTGCGGCGGGGGAGCTGCTCGCGTGAGCTCCTGAGCACCTCGAGCGCCTGGGCCACGACCGCCCGGGTGTCGGCCGGGTCGATCACAGCGTCGACGAACCCCCGCTCGGCTGCCTGCCACGGTGTGAGGAACCGCTCCTCGTAGGCATCGCGCAGTGCGGCGCGCTCCTCGGGTGCCGTCTTGCGGTGGAGGACCTGGACGGCGCCCTCGGCGCCCATCACCGCCACCTCGGCCGACGGCCAGGCGAAGCACAGGTCGTTGCCGAGGCCGCGTGAGTCCATCACGATGTAGGCGCCGCCGAACGCCTTGCGCAGGATGACGCACACCCGGGGCACGGTCGCTTCGGCGTAGGCGAAGGCGAGCTCGGCCCCGTGGCGGATCATCCCCCGCCACTCGAGGTCCTTTCCGGGAAGGAAGCCCGGCGTGTCGACGAGGGTGAGCAGCGGCAGGTTGAAGGCGTCGCAGAACCGCACGAAGCGGGCCCCCTTCTGCGAGGCGCCGATGTCGAGGGTGCCGGCCAGGGCCTGCGGCTGGTTGGCGACGACCCCGACGGTCCGGCCGTCGACCCGGCACAATGCGGTGACGAGCTGCGGCGACCAGCGGGCCCACATCTCGGTCACCGCGGCGTCGTCGGCGAGGGCGGCGACCACGCGGCGCACGTCGTAGGAGCTCGTGGCCTTGGTCGGCACGACCGTCCGCAGGCCCTCGTCGTGGTCCGACCCCCGCTGGGCCGGCGCCACGACCGGGGGCTCCTCGTCGGCGTGGGCGGGGAGCAGGCCGCAGAGGTGCTCGACGACGACCCACGCCTCGTCCTCGTCGGGGACCTCCACGGCGCACAGCCCGCTCGACCGGGCGTGGACGGCCACTCCGCCGAGCTGGTGGAGGCCGATGCGCACGCCGGTGAACTCCTCGACCATCGCCGGCCCGGACACGAAGGCGAACGCATCGGGCGTCATCACCACCAGGTCGGCCATGCCGAGCAGCAGCGCCGGGCCCGACAGCGCCGGGCCGGTGACCACGGCGACGACCGGCACGATGCCCGAGCACCCCGCCAGCGCCCGAGCCGCCCGGCCCCAGCCGTGGAGGGCGGCGACCCCCTCGGACACCTCGGCGCCGCTCGTGGCCAGCACGAGCACCAGGGGTACCCGCAGCGTGGTGGCGAGGTGGGCCGCGTCGGCCAGCGTGACCCCGTCCTCGTGGCCGAGCGCCCCCCGGTGGCGCGCGGAGACCGACCGCACCACCACGGCCGGGCGGCCGCCGACGTCCTCGAGGGCTGCCCGCAGCGTGCCTCGGGCCAGCCGCCGCAGGGTGGCGGGGGCGGCGGGTTCGGCGAGCACCGGCCCATGGTAGGGAGCGCCCCGCCGGGGCGCCACGTCGGTCAGGGGGCCACGTCGGTCAGGGGGTGCTGTCGGCCCCGCTGCCAGCGTCTGTCGGGGGCTCGGCGGTGCGCGTCGCTCGGGGTGCCGCTACCGGTGCCGGGCCGGGTGGCCCGCCGCGGCGGTCCACGCGCACGAGCTGGCGCTCGACGTCCGCCCACAGCAGCGGGTCCTCCTCCTCCGCCTCGGCCTCGGCCGCTCGCTGGGCCCGGAGCAGGACGACGGCGCCCACGATGAGGAGGGGGAAGAGGGTCCCGAGCTTGGAGACGAACCCGGCCACCTGCTGGTCGGTGAGGGGGAGCAAGCCGACCGCACGCTTCGAGCCGGCGAAGGTGGGGTAGAGCGGGTGGCGGGCGAAGATGTAGATGACGGAGAGGAACGCCGGCACCACGGCCTGGACGACCAGATAGGCGAACCGGCCGACCGGCCTGAGCCGGGGCAGGCCAGGCACCCGCCCGAGGACGGGGACCCACAGGACGACACCGGAGAGCACCACCGCGATGTCAACCCCGGCACGGGCGAGCGGGGAGCTCGCCTCCGCGGCGACCACCGGGGCGACGAGCGTCCCGATCGAGAGGGCCGTGCAGGCGGCCACGGCGACGGCAGGCTGGCGAAGCCGGGTGAGGGCGGCGTCGACGGGACGTGGTCGGGTCGCCCGGTCGAGGACGTCGTAGGGGACGCCGAGCAGCAGGAGCGGCGCCACTCCGAGCACGAGGGCGAGACGCTGGACGATGAGGGCGGTGAGGGACCAGTGGGCGGCGAGGTCTCCGAGCGGCCACGTGAGGGCGGCGGCGGCGACGAGCAGCGCGGCGACGAACCGCCGGACCTCGGCCGCCGGCCAGGGGAGCAGGTGCCCGGCCCGTCGGGCCAGGTGCCGGTGGGCGGCGACCACGGCGACTGTCACGACGGCCAGGCCGGCCCATACGGCGGGGTGGGGCGAGAAGGCGAACGGGGAGGCCTCGGACATCAGCGTCGGGCGTCGACGGCCGCCGGGCGCGCCCTAGTGTGGCGGCGATGCCTCCCGACCGTCTCGAACGGGTCACCGACCTGCTGCTCGTCCTGCTCGACACGCCGCGGCCGCTCAGCCTGCGAGAGATCGCCGACCGGGTGCCCGGCTACCCAGACGGGCACGGGGCGCGGCGACAGGCGTTCGAGCGGGACAAGCGCCTGCTGCGCGACGAGGGTGTGCCCGTGCTCGTCGAGCCGATCGACGGGGACGACCAGCTCGGCTACCGCGTCGACCCCGGGCAGTACTACCTGCCCGCGCTCGACCTCGGTCCGGACGAGCAGGCCGCCCTCAACCTGGCCGTGGCCGGCGTGCACCTCGGCGAGCCTACCGCTGGCGAGGCGCTGACGAAGCTGGGGGCGGCAGGTGTCGCCGGCCGGCGCTCGCTCGGCGTCCTGCCCGTCGTGGACCTGCCTGCGTCGGGGCTCGCCCGCCTCGCCGTCCTCCACGACGCCCTGCGGTGCCGAGCAGTCGTCGCCTTCCCCTACCGGGGAGAGCGGCGCTCGGTCGACCCGGCCGGGCTGCGCTTCACCCGAGGGCACTGGTACCTGGTCGGCTACGACCGGGCACGGGGCGAGGCCCGCACCTTCCGTGTCGACCGCCTGGAGGACGAGCCGTCGGCCGGTCCTCCGGGCTCGGCCAGCCTGCCGGCCGGCTTCGACGCTGACGGCGCCTTCGCCCGCGACCCGTGGCGGTTCGGCACGGGCGACGAGGTCTCCGTCGACGTGCTCGTGGATGCCGTGGCCGCCGGCACCGTGGTCGCCGAGCTCGGGCCGGCGTCCGTGGTCGAGCGCCGGACCGACGGGTCGGTCCTCGTCCGCCTGGCCGTCAACGACGAGGACGCACTCGTCCGCTGGGTCCTCGGCCTGCTCGACCACGCCGAGGTCGTCGCCCCGACGGACGTGCGCGAGCGACTCGTCGAGCACCTCGCCACCCTCGCCGGTGAGCGGCCGTGAGCCCCTCGCTCGACACCGCGGCGCGGCTCCGCCGGCTGCTGGCGGTGCTCACCGTGCTCGCCCAACAGGGCGAGGTCCCCGTCGACCACCTCGCCGAGCGGTTCGGGATGCGCCCCGGCGAGCTCGTCGCCGAGCTCGAGATGGCGGCGTGCTGCGGGCTCCCGCCGTACACGCCCGACCAGCTGATGGAGATCGTCGTCACCGAGTCGACGGTGACGGCGCGCCTCGGACGGGACCTCGCCCGTCCCCGGCGCCTGAGCCCGGCCGAGGGCTTCGCCCTCTCGGCCGCGGCGCGTGCCGTGCTGGCCGTGCCGGGGAGCGATCCCGACGGCGCCCTGGCCCGGGCGCTCGCCGTCCTCGACGACGCCCTCGGACGCGCCGCCCTCGACGTCGACCTCGACGCGCCCGAGCACCTCGCCGCCGTGCAGGAGGCCGTGGCCGTCGGGCGCTCGCTCGAGGTGACCTACTACAGCGCCTCGACCGACCGGACCTCGGAGCGCGTGCTCACGCCCCTCAGGGTCTTCGCCGCCGACGGCCACTGGTACACGGACGCCCGGACCGAGGAGCGCGGCGACATCCGGCGGTTCCGGGTCGACCGGATCACCTCGGCCCGGGTGGTCGACGGGCCGTCCCGTAGCGACGACGGCGACCGGGGCGCTCGGTCCCGGGCGTCCGCTGACGTCGCCGAGTCGTCCGGCCCCGGCAGCCCCGGCACCGCCCTGTTCGTGCCCGGCCCCGACAGTCGCACGGTCCGCCTCGCCGTCGAGCGGAGCGTCGCCTGGTTGGTCGAGCCCGTCGCCGTTGACGGGTCGCTCGCCGAGGACGGCGACCGGGTCACCTGCACGGTCGCCGTCGGGGGACGGGCGTGGCTCGAGCGCCTGCTGCTGCAGCTCGGGCCCCGGGCCGAGGTCCTCGAGCCCGACGAGGACCGGACCGTGGCGGCGTCGGCCGCCGCCCGGATTCTCGCCCGCTACCGGCGGGGCGGTGCAGCGGAACGAGGATGCTGAGACCTCGGCATTGCATGAGATGACATGAAACGCTACGGTGGCCTCGTGCGGAGGTCACCGTGCTGACGGCGCGGGTGCTGCGGGTCGGCGGCCACGCCTACTACCTCGAGGAGCTGGACGGAACCGGGACGGCGGACGGGGCCCGTACCGGGCGAAGACCGGCCGACGGGCGGTGGGCGGGGACGGGCGCGGCGTCGCTCGGGCTCTCCGGCGAGGTCGCGCCGGAGGCCTTCGCAGCCCTGCTGCGCGGCGCCCACCCCGGCACCGGCGCCTCGCTGGGCCCCCGGCGGGGCGTCGAGGTCGGCGCCTACGACCTGACGTTCGCCGCCCCCAAGTCGGTGAGCCTGCTCGCCCTGGTGGGTCCGCGAGAGCTCGCGGCCGCCGCCGGCGACGCCCACCGGGCCGCCGTCGCCGACGCGACCGGGTACGTCGAGCGCGCCGCACTACGGGCTCGGCGGTCCCACGGAGGGCACGTCACCCTGCTCGCCACGGGCGGGCTCGTCGCCGGAGCCTTCGGCCATCGGACGAGCCGGGCCCTAGACCCCCACCTCCACACCCACCTCGTGGTGGCGAACGTCGTGCACGCCTCGGACGGCCGGTGGACGGCGGTCGACAGCCGGCGGGTCTTCGCCCATCTCCGTGCGGCGGGCCTCGCCTACCAGGCGAGCCTGCGTGCCGAGCTGACCGCCCGAGCCGGCGTGGCATGGGAGGTGTCCGAGCGGGGCTTCGGCGACGTGGTCGGTGTCCCCGTCCCGCTCCGACGTCTCTTCTCGCAGCGCTCGGCTGCGATCTCCCGGCACCTCGAGGGGGTCGGGGAGCGTGGCCGGGCCCGACCGCCGGGTCCGCCGCGTGCGTCGCGCCGTGGCGCCTTCTACGCCACCCGCCCGGGCAAGAAAGGGGATCGAGGTGCCGACCAGCTGGCCGACGAGTGGCGCGCCCGCGCCGCCGACTGCGGCTTCGACCTCTCTGTCCTCGCTCGGGTGGTGGGACGTGCTCGCACCGGGGAACGGCGGGGCGCCGGTGAGGACGCCGGACGCGCCACGGCGCACCTGGCGTCCCTCGACCCGGACCGCCCGCTCGCCCGGCGCGACGTCGTGGCCGCGCTCGCCGCCTCGGCCACGGCCGGGGCGCGCGTCGCCCAGCTCGAGCGGGCCGCCGACGGGCTCCTCGCCGGGTGCGGTCGTGGCCGTCGTGACTGGCGTGCCGAGGAGCGTGCGCACGAGCCCCGGTGGCCGGCCGGCGTCGTGGCGGACGCGGCGGCGCGCTCGGGGCTGGTGCTCGACTCGGGGCCGGACTCGGGGCGCGACTCGGGGCGCGCGGCGTCGGGCTGGGGGTCGCCGTGGGACGAGCGCGTCCGCGACCGCGCCCGCCAGCCGGGCATCGGGCTCGGGCGCTGAGCCGTCGAGGACGGTCTTCGGTCCGTCACCGGCCGAGGCCGTCGGCGTGCCACGGGCGGGACGCCGAGCGCCTGGTCGTCGAGCGGCGCGCATCCATGGCCGCCTCGGCGTCGACGGCCCGGGCGTCGGCGACGAGGGACCGCCAGGGCTCGCTCCGGTGGGCCGGGGCCAACGGGACCCAGTGGGGACGGTTCCGCTCGTCGAAGGCGAGGGCGCACCCCGGCGCACCGGTGGCGACGACGTCTGGCGGGAGGCGTCGTCGCCACTGGGTCGTGACCGACTCGCCGGTGTGGACGCGGCCGCCGGTGACGAGGTCGAGGGCGCGCATGCCCGTCGGGCTCCTCCCCGCCGAGAGGGTCCGCACGGGCACCTCCACCTCGCCGGCCAACACCGAGAGGGCCTCGAGGGTGGCGACGTCGCCGATGCCGGGGAGCACGACGGTCGTGCCGAACAGCGAGGGGAACCCGTCGGCCCGGCCGGGCCAGCGGTGTCGGGCCTGGGAGAGGTCTTGCAGGCAGGCGAGGGTGAGCAATCCCTGGCCGCCGCCCTCGCTCACCATGGCGGGCAGTGACGGGAGCGGTGCGATGTTGGCCACCTCGTCGAGCGCCAGCAGCACTGGCGGGCGTGTCGCGCCGTCGGGGCGTGCCGCACGCTCGTACGTGGCGGCGCGCACGGCGTCGACCAGCCCGGCCACGAGCGGCGCGACGAGTGCCTGGCGCTCGGCCGGCGCCACGACGTAGAGCGTGTCTCCGCTCTCGACGAAACGCCTCGGGTCGAAGTCGGGGGCGTCGGTCACGGCGAGCGCCGCCTCGGACCGGAGGCCGGCCAACGCTCCCGACGCGGTCGACCAGATGCCGCTCAGCTCGCGCCCGTCCGTCTCGGCGATCCCGGCGAGCAGGTCGGCCGCCACTCCGGTGCCCGGCGAGTCGGCGGCGGCGAGCACGGCGAGGGCGGGCAACGTCTGCCGGCGGTCGACCCAGGCGAGCACGGTGCGCATGGCGACGCCGTCGATCGCCGCGGCGAAGAGCAGGGGAGCGAGGAGCGCCTGGGCGCGCTCGGTCCAGTGCGACTGCTCGGCCCGTGCGCCGGTCGCACCGCCGCCGGCGAGCACCAGGACTCGCGCCGCTCCGAGGGCGCCGTCCCACGTCGCGCACGCTCCGACCGGCGACCACCGTGCCGGCGACACCGACGGCGGGCAGGCGACCGTCCCGCTCGGGTCGAAGAGGAGGCAGCGGCCGAGCTCGCGCCGGGCCCCGGCCGTGGCGGCGAGCACGTCGGGCTTGGTGGACGTCGAGACTGCCGGGCCGCAGGCGGCGAGGAGGTTGGGGACGACGAAGCCCGACGTCTTCCCCGAGCGCGGTGGCCCGAGGACCATCACGGCGTGCTCGGGCGGCGCGGCGCACCACGCGTCGGCGACGTGTCCGAGGTAGATGCCCGACCCGGCGCGCGCCGACGCGTCGCGCACGGCACGAGCGAGATCGTGCGCGGTGCGCTTCGCGTCCGGTGCGTCGTTGTGCGCGTCGTTGTGCGCGTCGTTGTGCGCGTCGTTGTGCGCGTCGTTGTGCGCGTCGTTGTGCGCGTCGTTGTGCGCGTCGTTGTGCGCGTAGGGTGCGCGGTGTCGCGGTGCGGGACCGTCCGTCGCCGTTCGTCGGTGTCTCATCTGCGCGTCGCCCTCTCTCGTGCGAGACGGGGACGACAGTCCGGAGCCGACGACCGTGACGCGACGCCGCGTCGTCGAAGATCGTTGCAAACAAAGGGGAATTTGTCCACGGTTGGCCGCGACGCACCGAGCATGTGGAGCATCCGTCGCGCGAGCCGACGATCGTGTCGACGCGTTCGACGCCTCCGACCTGCGGCAATGCTTGACCTCATGGGCAAAAGCAATTTGGATAGTCGCGATTGCGCACTGCCGAGGAGGTGATGGTGAACACATCGCAGCTCGTCCGAGAGGTCAGTGGGTCCACGGGAGTGGCCGCGCGGACCGTCGACGACGTGGTCGACGCGGTGGCGGGCACCGTCATCGAGGAGGTCCGTGCCGGGAGGAAGGTGACCATCGTCGGGTTCGGGACGTTCACCCCGACCCGGAGGGCCCCTCGTCTCGGGCGGAACCCTCGCACCGGCGCGGCAGTGCCGATCCCGGCGTCGAAGGGTGTCCGGTTCGCCACCGGTTCGGCGTTCAAATCGGCGTTGAACCCCAAGGAGGATGCACCCATGGCAGTGACCACGGCAGCGAGGAAGGCGGGGGCGAAGGCCCCGGCGCGAAGGACGGCTGCGAGGACGACCGCCCGCAAGGCGGTGACCAAGCGAGCCCCGGCCCGGGCCACGGCGAAGAAGACCGCCGCCAAGAAGACCACGCCGCGCAAGGCTGCGGCCAAGCGGACGACCGCCAAGAAGACGGCCGCTCGCAAGGCGACGGCGACGCGTTCGGTGACGAAGAAGGCACCGGCCAAGCGGACCACCGCCAAGAAGGCACCCGCGAAGAAGACCGCGGCGAAGAAGACCACCGCCAGGAAGGCAGTGGCCCGCAAGGCACCCGCGAAGAAGACCGCGGCGAAGAAGACCACCGCCAGGAAGACCGCGGCGAAGAAGACCACCGCCAGGAAGGCAGTGGCCCGCAAGGCACCCGCGAAGAAGACCACCGCCAGGAAGGCAGTGGCCCGCAAGGCACCCGCGAAGAAGGCCGCGGCGCGCGGTCGCTGACTCGGTGCCGGCCACCTGGCCGGCCGGGCTCCGGAGGCACGCCACCGGGGGCAGGGCGAGCACCCTGCCCCCGTGGCGCGCCAGACGCCCCCGGCTCGCCCGTCGGCGACGTGCGGGCACCGTACGAGCGGCGCGTGGCGGTGCCTCCGGGCCGGGGAGCCCGGGCACCGACTGACCGCGACGGTCGGCCCGTCCCCGTCGGCCCGTCCCCGTCGGCCCGTCCCCGTCGGACGGCGTCGATTCAGACGGCGTCGATGCGGTGGAACGCCTCGCCGCGTGACAGGCGGGCGAGCGCTCCGTGGGCGGCGAGCTGGGCCGTGACCTTTGCGGCGAAGGCGCGACGGGCGTCGTCGTCCCCCGCGTCGTCGGCGGACCCACCGGCCCCGACGCCCATCGTCGAGCGGTGCTGGCTGGCGTGGCACCACAGGGCGTCGACCTTCGCCTGCTCGTGGCCGGTGGCGTCCTCGACGTGGTTCGGCAGGTCCGGTTCCCACAGGTACAGGCGGCGCGGCCGGTGCGGCTCGAGCCCCTGGTCGCGGAAGAAGTGCGGGTCGCGGGCGGCGACGACGGCGCCGAGGGCGAGGAACCCGGCGACCCGGTGGTCGGGGTGGAGCCGGTAGCGCCGCCACGGGTCGTGGGTCAGCACCACGTCGGGCCGCACTCTGCGGACGACCCGGCACACCTCGGCACGGACGGCGAGCGTGTCCTCGAGCTCGCCGTCGACGGCACCGAGGTGCGCGACCGACGCGCCGGCTGCTCCCGCGAGCACCGCTGCCGCAGCGTCGCACTCGGCGGCTCGGGCCGCGGCGAGCACCGCCGGGTCCGCGTCGGGGTCCCACGTCCCCTTCGAGCCGTCGGTCAGCACGAGCAGCTCGAGTCGGCACCCCTGGGAGGCCCACCGGGCGAGGGTGGCGCCGCACCCGAACTCGACGTCGTCGGGGTGGGCGCCGATGGCGAGCACCCGCGCCGGCACCTCGTCGCCGAACGTGACGGGACCGGCAGCGAGGAGGTCGCCGACCGGCAGCCCGCTGGGCGCCGGCCAGCCGGCCGACGCACCGGCGACTGGGTCGCTCACCGCGCCAGGGCCCGCGGTGCGGGGGCCCGCGGCGCCGGGGAGACCGGTCCGCGGTCGCCCACTGGGACGACGTCGCCAGGCTCGTCGACGTCCCAGGCCAGGTCCGGCCGCTCGAGCAGGTGGACGGGCACCTCGAGCCGACGGGCCTCGGTGAGATGGCGGGCGCAGGAGCCCGGTCCGTAGGAGAAGCGGAAGCCGGCACCGGTGGGGACGGTGAGCACGTTGGTGCCGTTGCCGAACCGGTCGGGGACCAGCACGACGCCGTCACCCGTGTCGACGTCCCACAGCCGCTCGGCACGCGGGAGGTCGGCGTGGGCGACGGTGACTCGCGTCACGCCGGCCCGGGCGAGGCGGTCGACGCCTGCTTCGACGGCGCCGTTGAGACCCCGGCCGGGCTCCCAGACGACGAGGGCCCCCCGCTGCCGGGCCCACGCGGCCACCGCCGGGTCGTCGCACACGACGGCGACCGGCAGTGGCCCACATGCGTCGAGCACCCGGTCGGCCATCGCCCGAGCGAGCGCCGCTCGCTCGGCGGTACCGAGTGCGGGGTGGAGCCGCCGCTTGGCCTCGGCGAACGCCTTCACCGGCACGAGCACGGCGCTCGCGCCGAGCGCCAACGGGACGGCGGGGTGGCGCGGGGAGTCTGGGGCGGCCACCGGCCCAGTGTAGGGCCGTGACCTCACGAGTCCGGGTCCGCGCGCCGGCAACCCCGCGCCTAGGGTGAGACCGTGCCCGAACAGGTGGCAGTGGTCGGAGCGGGGTCGTGGGGGACGACCGTCGCGACGCTCGCCGTCGCCCACGCACCGACCGTCCTGTGGGCCCGCCACCACGCGGTGGCCGACGCCGTCAACGACCGGCACGAGAACCCCCGCTACCTCCCCGGCGCGGTGCTGCCCGACGAGGTGCGGGCGACCACAGAGGTGGGCGAGGCGGTGGCGGGCGCCACGGTCGTCCTGATGGCCGTCCCCTCGCACGGCTACCGCGAGGTGCTCGAGGCCGTGGCTCCCTTCGTCGGTCCCGGCGTCCCCGTCGTCAGCCTGACGAAAGGCCTCGAGCGGGAGACCCACCTTCGCATGACCGAGCTGGCGGCGCGCGCGCTGCCGGGCCGTCCCGTCGGCGTGCTCACCGGTCCCAACCTGGCGACGGAGGTGCTCGAGGGCCAGCCCACCGCCAGCGTCGTCGCCCTCGCCGACGAGGACGAGGCGCGGCGCGTGCAGGCACTGCTCTTCTCCCGCACGTTCCGCGTGTACACGAACCCCGACGTCGTCGGGTGCGAGATCGCCGGTGCGCTGAAGAACGTGCTCGCCGTGGCGGCCGGCGTGTCCGACGGGCTCGGGTTCGGCGACAACACGCGGGCCGCCCTCATCACCCGAGGGCTGGCCGAGCTGGGCCGGCTGGGCGCGAGGCTGGGCGGCGAGCCGATGACCTTCGCCGGGCTGGCAGGGGTCGGCGACCTCGTGGCCACGGCCACCAGCCCGAAGAGCCGCAACCGGTCGGTGGGCGTGGCTCTCGGCCAGGGCCGGTCGCTCTCCGACGTCCTGGCCGGTATGCACATGGTGGCCGAGGGCGTGAAGACCGCCCGGCCCATGGTCGAGCTGGCCGCGTCGGTCGGGGTCGAGGTCCCCATCGCCAACCAGGTCGCCGAGCTGCTGGACGGCCGGCAGACCCCAGAGGACGCCATCAGCGCCCTCATGCTGCGACCGGCGCGCGCCGAGTTCGCCTCGGAGCACCGATGACGGCCGGGCCTCCCCCCGCGGCGGGACCGAAGCGCCGCCGAGCGGCCGGCGACGCCCCGGCTCACGAGGACGTCGGGCCCGTCGCCCCCGACGACGTCGAGGCCCGCCACGCCCAGGCCCTCGCCCGGGTCCGCTCGCTCCTCCTCGACCTCGGCACCAGCCCCGACGAGATCGACTCGGCGGTGGCCGACGACGTCGTCGACCTCCTCGTCGTCGACCGGCTCCTCGTGCCGGCCGAGCGACGACTGTCCCAGCGGGAGATCGCCGCCCGCACGGGGTTCCCCGTCGAGCAGGCCCGGCGGGTGTGGCGGGCCCTGGGCTTCCTCGACGTCGACGACGACGCCGCCGTCTTCACCGAGCTCGACGTCGAGGCCGTCGAGCTCTTCCAGTCGATGGTCGCCCTCGGGCTGGTCGACCTCGACGGGGCCGTGCAGACGGCCCGTGTCATCGGCTCGTCGATGGCCCGGATCGCCGAGGCCGAGACCATGCCGGGCAGCACCCCCATCCTCGTGCCGAGCGGCGACAGCGTCCTCGACGCCGACCAGTTCGCCCGCAACGCGGGGGCTTCCCTGCCGGCCATGGCCCGCCTCCTCGAGTACGTGTGGCGTCGCCACCTGCAGGCGGCCACCCGGCGGGCGATGCTCCTGCGGGCCCGGGGGGCGGGCGAGCGGGTCAGCCCCGACCTCGTGGTGGGCTTCGCCGACATGGTCGGCTACACGCTGCTCAGCCAGCACCTGCGCTACGACGAGCTGGCGGCGGTGGTCGCGCGCTTCGAGGAGGTCGCCCACGACACCGTGACGTCCTGCGGAGGGCGCGTGGTGAAGATGATCGGCGACGAGGCGATGTTCGTCGTCGAGGACCCCGTCTCTGCCGCCGACGTCGGCCTGGCGCTCGCCGAGGCGTACGCCGACGACGAGCTCCTCTCCGACGTGCGGGTGGCCATGGCGATCGGCCCCGTGCTCGTCCAGGACGGCGACTTCTACGGCCCGGTCGTCAACCTGGCCAGCCGCATGGTCGGCATCGCCCGCCCGGGCACGGTGCTCGTCTCCGACGAGCTCCACGACGCCCTCGAGGCCGTCCCCGACCACCCCTTCCGCCTCCGGCCCCTGCGGCCCCGGATGGTCAAGGACATCGGACGGGTGCAGATCTGGCGCGCGGCGCGGACCGAGGCCGGGGCCGAGGTGGACCGCCGCTTCTCGCCCCGGTGGGAGCGGGTCGGCGACGTGCTGCGCGAGCGCGACCAACGCCGTGGCCGCGCCGCCTCGCCGGCCGCCGAGGCTCCTCGCCGCGCCGGGCGCTCGTCGCGCCCCGACGGGCGGGGACAGGCGGCGGGTGCCTCCCGGACGCGCTCAGACGGTGCCCGTGCGCGCGGTGGCGATGCCGTGCGCACGAAGGGGGAAGGTCCCCGCGAACGGCGCGACCGGCCGACCGCGTAGGTCGACGAGCCAACCCTCCCACCCCGGAACCGACACCTCGACCGAGCGGTCCGTGGGGTTGAAGACGCGCAGCTCGACGCCGTCGGGCACGCGCCGGAGGGACGAGACCACGGCTCCGCCGACCGACAGCGCCGAGCCCGTCTGCGGGCGCTGTCCGCCGCCGGGCGCGTGGACGGCCTCGAGGGGGACGAGCACGTCGTCGGCCAGGGCATAGGGGTCGCACGGGCCGCGGTGGAGCGCGTAGCGGGCCTCGACGGGCCCGAGGCACTGGGCGCCCCGGAGCGGGAGCAGGGGACCGGCCGGCAGGGGCCGGGTGACCATGCCCACCCGTGAGAGCATGCCGGTCGACCGCAGCAGCGTGAGCGCCAGCGTCGCGGCACGTCGGCCCTGCTCGTCGAGGTCGACGAGCTCGTACTCGAGGAGCCCCTCGTGGACCACCGTCAGGCCGCCGGCCGAGACGAACCGTCGGGAGGGGAAGGTGGGCAAGCCCAGCTCGTCGGGACGTCCCTCGGCGGTGAGCCCGCGCTCGACGACGGTGAAGGCGCACTCGGCCCGCGAGAAGGCAGCCGGCTCGGGCAGGGGGAAGTGGGCGCGCAGGCGGTGGTCGCGGCACGGGTTGTCGAAGCGCGTGCGCACTCGGACCGTGGGCTCGTCGGCCACCACCTCCACGGTGGTGGTGACCGTCACGACGGCTTCGCCGACCCGACGACCGCTCGCCTCGTCGATGCCCTCGGGCCAGCGGTACCGGGCGACGACGTCCGCCGTCGCCCGGACCGGGCCGCGCTCGCGGACGACGACCTCGACGGAGCCGGGCGTGTCGACCACGGTGTCGTGCCGGGGCGGCGAGTAGTTGTAGGTGTCACCGTGGTCGCCGCTGTCGACGAGGCGGCCGAAGCCCGGCACGCCGTCGACGGCGAAGGAGCCGTCGGCGGCACCCACGGTCACCGACACGAGGTCGTTGGCGAGGGTGGCAAGCCCGCCGTCCTCCGTCACCCTCACCGGGGAGCCGAGCGGGGCGGGAACGAGCGGCGCCCAGCCGAAGCCGTCGACCGGCGCCACGCGGACGACGGCGCGCTGCTCGGGCTGCTGGTCGACGACGACGTGGACGCCGCGTTCGGGGTCGGCGGCGAGCCGGGTGAAGAGCTCCCGCTTGACGGCCTCGACGGTGGGGGCCTCGGCGGGCCACCCGGCGACGGTGAGCCGGAGGTGGAGGCCGGGTGGGCCCTCCGACGCGACCGGCTGGGGTCCCTCGTCGAGCGCGGCGTCGACGACGTAGGCGTCCTCGGACAGGCGGGTGCCCTCCATGCGGTGCAGCACGCCGAGGATGGTCGGGCCGTCGAGGGAGAGGGCGCCGGGCAGCGTCGGGACGTCGGCGACGACCTGGACGTCCGGCCCGGGCAGGCCCGCCGTCGGCGCCACGACCTCGACGACGCCGCCGCGCCGGTGGGCCGTCGGGTTGACCACCGCGGGGCCGGGCTCGGCCACCGAGCGGGCGAAGGCTCCGAGCGCCCGTTCGGCCACCCCTTCGGCGAGGCGAGTGGCCTCGGCGTACCGGGCCAGGACGGCGCCGACGACCTCGTCGTGGGAGCAGGCGCACACCGAGTCGTGCGCCGAGTTGTGCACGAGCCGCTGCCAGGCACGCTCGAGGAACGGCGCCGGCCACCGGTCGGGGGGAAGGAACAGGGTGGCCAGCGGCTCGGCGAGGCGCTCGACGGCCCGCTCGGCGCGGGCCGCCGCACGCTTCACGTCGACCCGGTTCGACGCCACGCCCATGAGGAGGTTGGCCCGCGCCCCCGAGCGGAGCTCACCGCGCCACGAGCCGAGCCCTTCGGTGGGCGCCTCGGCGAGGTAGGCAGTGAGCGAGGTGACCTCGAGCTCCACCTCGTCCTGGCAGGCGTTGACCTCGTCGACCACCGACCCGACCCACGGCTGGGGCGCCTGGTGGT
This sequence comes from uncultured Acidimicrobiaceae bacterium, assembly GCA_964610905.1. Classification (GTDB taxonomy): domain Bacteria; phylum Actinomycetota; class Acidimicrobiia; order Acidimicrobiales; family RAAP-2; genus JAJZJT01. The sequence goes on along the minus strand of CAZSYT010000025.1, from coordinate 24,914 downwards.
CCGTGCCGTTCATGAGCAGGAGGGGCGCACCCTCGGGCAGGAAGCCGGCGACCTCGTCGAGGTGAGCGCACAGGCGCCCGAGGAACCTGCCTGGGTCGCGCGGGATCGCCGCGCCGTTGCCGTACCCTGCGACCAGGTACTCGGCCCGCACGGCGGAGCCGTCGGGCGCCTCCCACCGGAAGGCCGACCGGGTGACCGCCGAGGGCACGCCGCGCCACACGACGGCGTGGCCCAGCCCGAACTGCGAGAGGATCTGGGGCATCTGGGCGACGTGGCCGAACATGTCGGGCAGGTACCCGACGGCCATGGCGCCACCGAGCTCCGTGGCGCGCTCGAGGCCGGCGGCGAGGTTGCGGACGATGGTCTCGCCCGACACCAAGAACTCGTCCATCAGGACCGCCCACGGGCCGACCGACAGGCGCCCGGCGTCTACCAGGGCTGCCAACCGGGGCGCGTGCTCGGGGCGGATCTCGAGGTAGTCGTCGACGGCGGCCATCTGGCCGTCGAGCACGAAGTGGCGGTACGAGGGGTCCCCCTCGAGGAGGTCGAGGACGTCGTCGACCACGTCGACGAGCCGCATGCGGAACGTCTCGAACGGCGCGTACCACTCGCGGTCCCAGTGGGTGTGGGGAACGACGGCGACGCGCCGCCGAGCTCGTCGCCCGCCCGCTCCCGTGGTCGCCTCCATCGTCCCTCCCTCCCTCGTCGGTTCCTCCCGCCGGTCGTGGCGAGAGGTGGGCCGGGTCGGCGGTCCCCGGCCCCTGGTGTAGCAGACCGGCGGGGGAGCCGACCCGCTACCGTCGGGCCGGTGACCACCCCGCTGCGACCGTGGACCGAGCACCTCCCCGTCGGGACGGGCGCCGCCGACGTCGACCTCGGTGCCGGCGGGACACTGCTGGCCGCCTGGTCGGCCCGCTGGGCCGCCGACCCGGGCGCCCCGGTCCTCGGGACCGCGCGAGGCGCCGGGGCGGGGAGGGAGCGGCAGCGGTGGCTCACCGCCGGCGAGCTCGAGGAGGCGACCCGGGGTGCGGCCCGCCGCCTGCGGGGCTCGGGGGCCGTGCCGGGTGACCGGGTGCTGTGGTCGGTGGCGTCGTCGCTCGAGGGGCTCGTCGCCCACCTGGGCGCGCTCCGCGCCGGGCTGGTCGTCGTCCCGGTCAACCCGGGCTACGGCGCCCGCGAGGTCGCCCACGTCGTCGCCGACGTCCGACCCCGCGTCGCCGTCGTCGACGAGCCGGTGCGCGGCGGCTGGGCCAGGGAGGCCGCCGGCGGCGAGCTGGTGGTCGTCGGTCCCGACGTGGCGCTCCCCGAGGACGGGGACGGCGGCCCTCTCGACGCCGCGTCGCCCGAGGACCCGGCCCTCGTCTGCTACACGTCGGGGACGACCGGGCGGCCCAAGGGGGCGGTGCTCCGGCACCGGAACCTGTTGGCGGGCGCCCGGTCGGTGACGCTGGCCTGGGGGTGGACGGCCGAGGACCGGCTCGTCCACGCGCTGCCGGTCTTCCACGCCCACGGCCTGTGCGTGGGCGTCTACGGAACCCTGCTCGCCGGGGCCTCCGCCGTGCTCCTGCTGTCGTTCGACCCCGCCGCCGTCGCCGACGAGGCCGCCGCCGCCCCCGCGTCGCTCTTCTTCGGCGTCCCGACGATGTTCCACCGGCTGCTCGGCTCGGGTCACCTCGCCGCCCTCGCCCGCCTCCGCCTGTGCGTGTCGGGATCGGCGCCGCTTGCCGCCGACCTGCACCGCCGGTGCTCGGGCGTCCTCGGCTCGGCCGTGCTGGAGCGCTACGGCATGACCGAGACGCTCATGAACGTGTCCAACCCGCTCGACGCCGAGCGACGGGCGGGGACGGTCGGCTTCCCGCTGCCCGGGGTCGAGGTCGACGTCGGCGCCGACGCCGCCGTGGGCGTCCGCGGCCCGAACGTCTTCGACCACTACTGGGAGCGGCCGGCGGCCACGGCCGAGGCGTTCGCCCCCGCCGGCGACGGGGGCCCACCGTGGTTCACCACCGGGGACCTCGGGGAGGTCGACGCCGAGGGGTACCTCGTGCTGCGAGGGCGCTCCTCCGAGCTCGTGATCACGGGAGGCTTCAACGTCTACCCCGCCGAGGTCGAGGACGTCCTCCGCTCGCACCCGTCGGTGGTCGACGTGGCCGTGGTGGGCACCCCGTCCGAGGAGTGGGGGGAGGTCGTCACCGCCTTCGTGGTCGCCGACGGCCCGGCGCCGTCGGTCGGCGACCTCGCCGACGTGTGCGCCGGGGTCCTCGCCGGCTACAAGCGGCCTCGCATCGTCCACGTCGTCGACCGCCTCCCCCGCAACGCCCTCGGCAAGGTCGTGCGCTCGGAGCTGCGGGAATCGGCGGGCCGGGTCCGGTGAGCCCCCGGGGTGCCGCTGGCGTCCCCGGTCCCGGCCAGGGCCCGCCCCGGCCCGACCGGACGCTCGAGGTGCGCGCCCGATGCCAGGGGTTCCGTCGGCCGGCCGGGGTCGACGAGGTCGGGCGCGGCGCATGGGCCGGGCCCGTGTCCGTGGGGGTGGTCGTCCCCGGCGAGGGCCCGCCACCGGAGGGCGTGCGCGACTCGAAGCTCGTCCCCGAGCGCGAGCGCGCTGGCCTGCGCGACGAGGTGGTCGCCTGGGCGGCCGGGTGGGCCGTCGGGCACGCCTCGCCCGCCGAGTGCGACTCGGCGGGGATGCACGGGGCGCTGCGGCTCGCCGCCCTCAGGGCGGTGGACCAGCTGGCGACCCCGCCCGACGTCCTGTTGCTCGACGGTCCCTTCGACTACGTGCACCCGGCTCCGGTCCCGGTGTGGCCGGTGGTGGGCGGCGACGCGACCTCGGTGGCCATCGCCGCCGCATCGGTGGTCGCCAAGGTGGCTCGCGACGCCCTCATGGTCGAGCTCGCCCCGTCCTTCCCCCCCTTCGACTTCGACCGCAACAAGGGCTACCCCTCCCCGGCGCACCGCCGGGCGCTCGCCGGGATGGGGCTCACCTCCCTGCACCGCCGGTCGTGGTCGTACGTCGACCGGCTGCCCTTCCGCTGAGGCGTCGGCGCCGCCGCCCGAGCGCTCGTGCCGGGCGCGATGGCCCGGTCGGAGCTGGAGGCACCGGCCGGGGTCAGGCGGACGGCTCCTTGGGCAACCCGAGGACCCGCTCGCCGATGATGTTGTGCATCACCTCGTCGGTCCCTCCGGCGATCCGCATGCCGGGCACCCCGAGGACGTACTCGGACCAGGCGTAGGTCCCCCACTCGCCCCCGTCGGCCACCAGCTTCGGCCCGAGCATGGAGGCCAGCACCTCGGCCGTGCGGACCATGTTGGCGGTGAGCGACAGCTTGGCCACCGACAGCTCGGGCCCGGGCGCCTGGCCGGCGGCGACCGACGCCATCGCCCGCAGGTTCGTGTAGGCGGAGACCCGCTCGTTGACCACGATGGCCGCCAGCTGCTGGCGCACGAGGGGGTCCTCGGCGCGACCGAGGGCCCGGGCCATGGCGAGGAGGCGGCGGCTGAGCGAGGCCCCCACGCCGCCCCCGCCCCCGCCGATGGCGGCACGCTCGTTCATCAGCGTGGTGAGGGCGACGCGCCAGCCGCCGTTGACGTCGCCCAACCGGTGGGAGTCCGGGATGCGCACGCCGGTGAAGAAGACCTCGTTGAACGACGCACCGCCGGTCATCTGCCGGAGGGGGCGCACCTCGACGCCGGGCGCGTGCATGTCGACGACGAAGGCGGTCAGTCCCTGGTGCTTGGGAGCGTCGGGGTCGGTCCGGCACAGGACCTCGCCCACGTCGGAGAGGTGGGCGCCCGACGTCCACACCTTCTGGCCGTCGACCACCCACTCGTCGCCGTCGCGCACCGCCCTCGTCTGCACCGAGGCGAGGTCCGATCCGGCACCCGGCTCGCTGAAGAGCTGGCACCCGACGATGTCGCCGCGGTGGAGGGGGCGCAGCGTGGCCACGCGCACCTCTTCTGTGGCGTGGGCGAGGATCGTCGGCGCCACCATGCCGAGGCCGATGCCGAAGACCCCGAGCGGGGGACGGGCGTAGTCGGTCGCCACGCGGTCGTGGAGCCGTTGGTACGAGCGGGGGAGCCCTCGCCCCCCGTAGGCAGGGGGGCCGGTGATCCACCCGAGGCCGGCGTCGAACGCCGTGGCGGCCCACGCCTTCGCCGCTGCGACGTCGGCGGCGTCCTCCTCGGGGGTGCGCTCGGGGAAGAGCCCGACCTTGTCCGAGCCCGTACCCCACGTGAAGGTGTCGGCCGGTCGGCGCGGCGCGTGGGCGTCGTAGAAGGTGCGCACCTCGGCCTCGAACTCCTCTTCGGTCGGCTGGTCGCCGCCGTGCCGGCTGACGTCCGGATCGGCCACCGGTCCCTCCCTCCCTCGGTGCTGCCCTGTGCCGCTCCCCCGTGCGCCACTTCGCGGGCGGCGGAGGCGCCGCGCCGGCCGGTGCTCGGCCGGCCGGAACTTGACCACTGGGTCAAGTTTGCCGGCAGCGTAGCGCGCCACGGGAGGGCCGACCAGCGGCCGGCGTCCCGCGCGGAGGACTGCTCCGCCCCGCCGAACCGCTAGAACTGGTCCATGGCCGTCCTGTTGGCCGTCGTCGCCTCGTTCGCCAACGCCTTGAGCGCGATCCTGCAGCGCACGGCCGTCCAGCACGCGCCCGACCATGCCCGCCTGCGGTTCAGCCTGCTCACCTACGCGCTGCGCCGGTGGGTCTGGCTGGTCGGCCTCGCCCTCCTGGCCCTCGGCTTCGTGCTGCAGGCCGTGGCTCTCCGCTTCGGCCGCCTGAGCGAGGTCCAGCCCGTCGTCACCACCGAGCTCCTCTTCGTCGTTCTCGTGCTGGGCACCTGGTTCCGCTACCGGGTCGGCCACCGCGAGTGGGTCGGCGCCGCGGCGGCGGCGGGCGGGCTCGCCACCTTCCTCGGGGTGGCCAGCCCGAGCGGGGACACCCGGGTGCCCGACCTCGGCGAGTGGGCGTGGGCCCTCGGCGCCGTGGGCGGCGTCGTCGTGGTGGCCGTGCTGCTCGCCTTCGTCGGGCCGCGGTGGTTCCGGGCCGGCATGTTCGGGCTGGGGGCAGCGCTCCTCTTCGCCGTGTCCGCCGCCCTCACCAAGGTGTTCACGACCCTCGTGACGTCGGGGTGGGGCCACGTCTTCGACCACTGGGAGCCCTACGGCGTGGTCGTCTCGGGCGTGGCGGGGCTGTTCCTCGCCCAGAACGCCTTCCACGCCGGTCCGATCACCGCGTCGCAGTCGACCCTCACCATCGTGGACCCGCTCGCCAGCGTGGCCCTCGGCGTCTGGCTGTTCGGCGAGCACCTGGCCACCTCCGGCTGGCGTGCCCCGGTCGAGGTGGTCGCGCTCGTCGTGCTCTCCGCCGGGGTCGTGCTGCTGTCGCGCTCGCCCCTCGTGGCCGGCGCCATGGACGAGACAGGTGGCCACGACCTGCTCGCCCGCCAACCGTCGCGCCGCCCGGGGCACGCCTCGACGCCGGCTCCCGGGGCGGCCGCGGCACCGGGGGCGGGCGTCGGGACGGGCGTGGGCGCCACCGGGGGCTGACGGCCGGGGGCTGACGGCCGGGGGCTGACGGCCGGGGGCTGACG
>CAZSYT010000025.1:10368-19231 GCA_964610905.1 uncultured Acidimicrobiaceae bacterium | reverse complement strand
GGCTGACGGCCGGGGGCTGACGGCCGGGGGCTGACGGCCGGGGGCTGACGGCCGGGGGCTGACGGCCGGCCTCCCGTCGCTCACCGACGGCCGAGGACGGCGGCGAGGCCGAGCTCCACGTCGCGGTGGAGGAAGGTGAAACCGCTCGCCAGGAGGGCGGTGGGAAGTGCCCGCTGGCTGGCCAGGACGAGCTCGTCCGCCATCTCGGTCCCCAGCACCAGTCGCAGGGCCGCGGCAGGCACGGGGAGGAGCGCCGGGCGGTGCAGCACCCGGCCGAGGGCTCGGGCCAGCGCAGCGTCGGTCACGGGCTCGGGAGTCGTGGCGTCGACCGGTCCGCTCAGCTCCGACGCCGCCAGGCAGTGGAGCACGGCTCGGACCTCGTCCTCGAGGGTGATCCAGCTCCGGTACTGGCGACCCGAGCCGAGGGGACCCCCGAGGCCCAGTCGGAACAGCGGGAGCTGCCGGCCGAGCGATCCGCCGCGCCGGCTGAGCACGAAGCCGGTGCGGAGGAGGACGACGCGGACGCCGGCCTCCGACGCCGCCGCCGTCGACGCCTCCCACTCGCGGCACACGTCGGCGAGGAACCCCCGTCCGGGAGGCGACGCCTCGGTGAGCTCCTCGTCGCCGCGGTCGCCGTAGACGCCGACGGCCGACGCCGACACGAGGACGGGGGGCGGGACGGCCGTACGGGCGAGGGCTTCGGCGAGCAGCACGGTCGAACGGGTACGGCTGGTGCGGATGGCCTCCTTGACGGCCGGGGACCACCGCCGGTCACCGACGCCCGCGCCGGCCAGGTGGACGACACCGTCGAAGGGCCCGGACCGGTCGAGGACGTCGGGAGCGAGACGGCCCTCGACGGGGTCCCACGGGAGCCGGGCCGGCCCGCCGATGGGCACGGGCTGGCTGCCCGGCCGGGCGAGCACGGTCACATCGTGGCCCTCGGCGCTCAGACGGGCGACGAGCGCACCGCCGATCAGTCCCGAGCTGCCCGTCACGAGGACCCGCACGTCACCCCCCTCCGGCTCGCCGGCCCGTCGTCGTGCCGCCGTCTTGCGAGCTCGTCGCCGTGCCCGCCAGAGCGCCGGTGCCGGCCGGGCCCGGTCGCGCCCGTGCCCCGACGGCCCGTTCGAGCGCCCGGCGGACGAAGGCGGCGAAGGCGTCGGGGTGGGTCAGGTGGGCGCCGTGGGCGGCGCCCTCGATGTCGACGAGCTCTCCGTCGGGGAGGTTGGAGGCGATCCACGCCGCCTGCTCCCGGTGACGTTCGGTCGAGCGCTGGCCCCGGCCGACGGTTGCCGGCACGGTGACGGACGAGACGTCGAAGGCCGGTGACCCGCGACGGATGGCGGCGAGCTCGGCGGCGAGCGCCGGCCCGTCGGCCCGTCGGGCGTCGCGCGTCTCCGGCGGGAGCCGGTCCCACGCCGCGTCGCCCACCATGCGGCGGAAGAAGGACTCGGCCACGCGTGCCGGGTCGCCGGCGATGGGCGCACGCGGCGGCGACCCCGGGGCGACCGTCCGGTCGAGCCACGGCAACGGGGGCTCGTAGGCACCGACACCCACCACCTCGGCGGCTCCGCGAGCGGCCGCGGCCAGGGCTACCACCCCCCCGTAGCTGTGCCCGACCACCACGGCGGCGCGACCGGCGACCACGTCGAGCAGGTCGTCGACGTGCTGGTCGAGCGTCGTGGCGACGGCCCCGGCGTCGCGGGAGCGGTGGTAGCCGCGCCGGTCGTACGCCACGACGTGGAGGTCGTCGAGGCGGCGGACGACGCGGGCGAAGCTGGCCGCCCGGTCGAGCGACCCGTGCACGAGCACGACGAGCGGCGTGCCGGGTGCCCCCGGCCCGCCCACGTGCTCGTCGACGGCCAGTGCGAGGCGTGGGGCCATGTCCGACAGCCTGCCAGGTCGTCGCGCGCGGCGCGACGTCGAGGGCCACTGCCGCGGAGATCCGCGCTTGACCACGTCGGATCGGGCATTGTGGAAGCTCCCACTGACCAAGGAGACAGCGTGCCTGTTACCAAATCCGATCTGATCGCGGCCATCGCCGCACACACCGGCTCGACGGCGAAGGACGTTGCCACCGTTCTGGCAGGTCTGGAGGACGTGGTGGTCGCCAACGTCGCCAAGGGCGAGAAGGTGGTCCTGACCGGGTTCGTGAGCTTCGAGCGCACCCAGCGGGCGGCGCGCACCGGCCGGAACCCGCAGACGGGGGAGGCGATCAAGATCAAGGCGTCGAAGAGCCCGAAGGTGTCTGCCGGCGCGTCGTTCAAGAAGGTCGTGAACGGCCAGGCCCCCGCGCCCAAGCTGAACCGGGCCTAGTCACGCCGAGGTGACGGCGCCCTGGCGGGCGGTCCCGAGGTACGTCCGACGCCGGCCGACGGCCGGCGTCGGACGCGTCCGGGCCACGGCGCGAGGCCTGCCGTTCCGACCGATCGTCCCCGGCGCCGGCCGGGGCCTCCCGGTCACAGCTGGCCGATGGCCTTGTGGGTCTGGGGGACGACGCGGACGCGGGGGTAGCGGCGCAGGGCCCGCTCCTGGAGGGCGAGCACCCGTGACGCGCTCGGCGCCTCGCTCACGGTGCCGAAGGGGGTGACGGGCTGGAGGAACACCTCGACCCGTGGCGGGTCGCCGGCGCGGCGGGCCACCGCGTCGAGAGCGGCGTCGAGCTCGTCGGCGTCGGTCGCCGGCCCGAGGACGACCTTCACCCAGGTCGTCAGGCCGGCGTCGAGGGCTGTGGCGAGGAACCGCTCCTGGGTGCCGGGGTCGACGTGCTCGCCGTCGACGCTCGCCAGCTTGAGGTCGAGGCTCACGTAGGCGAGCGACGGCGCCACGGCGCCGAGCCCGCCGACGAAGGTCCCATTGGTCTCCAGCATGACGTCCATCCCTGCGTCGGACAGCGCGCCGAGCACGGGCGCGAGGCGCCGGGCCTGGAGGAGCGGCTCCCCGCCGGTGACGGACACCGAGTGGTGGGGCACCTGCTCCCACAGGCGTGCCACGGCGGCGACGACGTCGTCGGCGGCCAGCGGGCTGTCTCGCCGGTCCCACCGCCGGTGCCCGGCGCGCCGCTCGAGCCGGCACGGCCCCGGCCGTGGCTCGAGGGCCTCGGGCTGGTCGCAGTAGGCGCACCGGAGGTTGCACCCGGCGAGGCGGAGGAACACCTGGCGCTCGCCCACCAGAGCGCCCTCCCCCTGGATGGCGGAGAACACCTCGGAGACGAGCAGGCCGTCCCCGCCCGGGGGCGACGCCCCGGTCATCCGACGGCCGGGTCGGCCACGCCCGCCTCGGCGAAGCCCCGGGCCCGGAGGCGGCAGGCGTCGCAGGCGCCGCACGGGGTGGCCCCGCCCTCGTAGCACGACCAGGTGAGCCCGAGAGGGGCGCCGAGCGCGACGCCCGCTCGCACGATCTCCGCCTTGGTGCTGTCGATCAGCGGGGTGCGGACCTCGACCGGGCGACCCCCGACCCCCCGCTTGAGGGCGAGCTCACCGGCCCGCCGGAAGGCGTCGACGAACTCGGGTCGGCAGTCCGGGTAGCCCGAGTAGTCCACGGCGTTGACCCCGATCCACACGGCGTCGAGGTCGCGCGCCTCGGCGACGCCGAGGGCCACGGACAAGAAGACGAGGTTCCGCGCCGGGACGTACGTCGCCGGGATCTCCGCCGGCACGCCCTCGCTCCCGGTCGGCACGGCGATCGCCGGGTCGGTCAGCGCCGAGCCGCCCCACGGCCGCGTGTCGAGGGCGACGACGAGGTGCTCGGCCCGGTAGTGGCCGGCGATCCCGGCCGCCCGGTCCACCTCGGTCCGGTGCCGTTGCCCGTAGTCGAAGGTAAGGGCGAGCGGCGGTCGCCCGCGCTCGGCCGTGGCGATGCCCATGCACACGGTCGAGTCGAGGCCGCCCGACAGGACGACGAGGTCGCCCCCCACCTCAGGCCTCGGTCGCCAGCTCGACCCACGCGCGCGGCGTCTCCCACAGGCGGAGGCGGTCGAGCGGGAGCCCGGCCGCCTCGAGCAGGTCCCACGCCCGCTGCGCCAGCAGCTCGGCCGTCGGGTTGTCGAGCACCGTGTTCAGGTCGGAGTGGTCCCACGGCTCGACCACCTCGCGGGCGACGACGTCACGGACCTCGTCGAAGTCGAGCACCACGCCCCGTTCGTCGACCGGACCGGCCACCGTGACGTCGAGGCGGTACGAGTGGCCGTGGAGGGTGCGGCACCGGCCCGGGTGCCACGGGAGGTGATGGGCTGCCTCGAAGGTGAAGGTGCACGTGACGGTGGTGCGGGGGGACGCCACGTGGGCGACGCTACTCGACGCCGCGGGCGGCGCCGACCCCCCGCGCGCGCCTGCCGGGGAGGGCGCGAGCACCCTCGCGGTGCGGCGTGGGGGGCGCGGGACGGCCGGTAGGCTCGGAGCCGATGACGAGCGATCCCGACCCCACCCCGACCGGCACCGAAGACCGCACGAGGAGCCGGGACCGACCGGCGGGGACCGGGGCCTTCGGGCCGAACGCGTGGCTCGTCGACGACATGTACGAGCGGTACCGCGAGGACCCGACCTCGGTGTCGGAGTCGTGGCGCGAGTTCTTCGCCGACTACCGTCCCTCGGCCGCGCCGGCCACCGACGGCGAGCGCGCCCAGCCCGGCCCCGCGGCGGACGCACGTCCCGTGGCACAGACACCGCCCGCGCCGGCGGCCGACGGCACGGCCCCTTCGCCGACGACCGCCGCGCCGCCGTCGCCGGCCGGCGCCCCGGCGGCCCCGTCGGCGGAGGTCCTCCGGGGCGCTGCCGCCCGGATCGTGGCCAACATGGAGGCCTCGCTCGGTGTCCCGACCGCCACCAGCGTCCGGGTGGTGCCGGCCAAGCTGCTCGAGGTCAACCGGACGATCGTCAACGACCAGCTGGCCCGGACGACGGGCGGGAAGGTCAGCTTCACCCACCTCGTCGGCTACGCCGTGGTGCGCGGCCTGCGGGCGGTCCCCGCCATGAACGCCGCCTTCGTGGCCGACGCCGACGGCAAGGGCACGCCCGGCGTCGCTCGCCACGAGCACGTGGGGCTGGGCCTGGCCGTCGACGTCGAGAAGCCGAGCGGGGGGAGGACGCTGCTCGTCCCGTGCATCCGCAACGCCGACACGCTCGACTTCCGGCAGTTCGTCGCCGCCTACGAGGAGCTCGTGCGCAAGGTCCACTCGGGCAGGATCGCCCCCGACGACTTCGCCGGCACGACGGTCAGCCTGACCAACCCGGGGACGCTCGGGACGGTCCAGTCGGTCCCCCGGCTCATGACCGGCCAGGGCGTGATCGTCGGCGTGGGGGCCCTCGGCGTCCCGCCGGGCTTCGAGGCCGCCGACCCGCGTGCGCTCGCCGAGCTCGGTGTCGGCCGGACCGTCACCCTCACCTCGACGTACGACCACCGCATCATCCAGGGTGCCGAGTCGGGGCTCTTCCTCGCCCACGTGGCCGAGTGCCTCCTCGGTGGCCACCACTTCTACGAGGACGTCTTCGCCGCCATGGAGGTCCCGTCCCAGCCGGTGACCTGGGAGCGGGACGTCCACGCGCCCGAGGACGGAGCCGATGGCGCCTACGACCGCGCCCTCAAGCAGGTACGGGTCCAGGCGCTCGTCAACATGTACCGCGTGCGGGGGCACCTGATCGCCCACCTCGACCCACTCGACGCCGAGCCACCGGCGCTCCACCCCGAGCTCGACCCGCTCCACTACGGGCTGACGATCTGGGACCTGTCTCGCCACTTCGTGGTCGACGGCCTGGCCGGCCGTGAGCGCGCCACGCTCGACGAGGTCCTCCACACGCTGCGGGACGCCTACTGCCGCACGCTCGGCATCGAGTACATGCACATCCAGAGCCCCGAGGAGAAGCGCTGGATCCAGCAGCACGTCGAAGGGGTCCCGGCCCAGCTCACGGGTGACGAGCAACGCCACGTCCTCGACCGGCTGAACGCGGCCGAGGTGTTCGAGCGCTTCCTCCACACGCGCTACGTCGGCCAGAAGCGCTTCGGGCTCGAGGGCGCCGAGTCCGCCATCGTCGTCCTCGACACGCTGCTCGAGGCCGGGGTCGCCGAGGGCCTCGCGGCGGCGGTCATGGGGATGGCCCACCGGGGGCGCCTCAACGTGCTGGCCAACATCGTGGGCAAGTCCTACCGCGAGATCTTCGCCGAGTTCGAGGGGAACCTCGACCCCGAGTCGGTGCAGGGCTCGGGCGACGTCAAGTACCACAAGGGCGCCTCGGGCGTCTTCCGGGCCCGCTCGGGCGGGACCATCCCGGTGACCATGGCCTCGAACCCGTCGCACCTCGAGGCCGTCGACCCGGTGGTGGTCGGCATGGCCCGGGCGACCCAGGACGCAATGGGGGGCGAGCAGGGGAGCGGTCCGACGCTCGAGGAGGGGCCGGCCGCGCCCTTCCCCGTGCTGCCCATCCTGGTGCACGGCGACGCCGCCTTCGCAGGCCAGGGCGTGGTCGCCGAGACGCTCAACCTGTCGGGGCTGGCCGGCTACCGGACAGGGGGGACGGTCCACCTCGTCATCAACAACCAGCTGGGGTTCACGACGGCGCCCCAGGCGGCGCGGACGTCCGTGTACCCGACCGACGTGGCGAAGATGGTGCAGGCGCCGATCTTCCACGTGAACGGTGACGACCCCGAGGCCTGCGTGCGTGCGGCCCGGCTCGCCTTCGGGTTCCGCCAGGCGTTCCACAAGGACGTCGTCATCGACATGGTCTGCTACCGGCGCCACGGCCACAACGAGGGGGACGACCCGAGCTACACGCAGCCCCTCATGTACCAGCTCATCGACGCCAAGCGATCGGTCCGCAAGCTCTACACCGAGGCGCTGGTCCGCCGGGGCGACATCACCCTCGATGAGGCCGAGCAGGCGCTCGACGACTTCTCGGCGCGGCTGCAGGCCGCCCTCGACGAGACGCGTGCCGCCCTCGAGGAGTCGACCACCGCTCAGCCCACGCTGCCGCCTTTCGTGGCGCCGCCGAGCGCCATCCCGGCGGTCGGGACCGGCGTCGACCCCGACGTGCTCGCCCGCCTGGCGACCACGGTCCGCTCGGTGCCCGACGGGTTCGAGCTCCACCCCAAGCTCGCCCGCCAGTTCGACCAGCGCGACAAGGTGCTCGCCGACGGCGAGGTCGACTGGGCGCTGGGCGAGGCGTTGGCGTTCGGGTCGCTCCTGCTCGAGGGGACCAACGTCCGCCTCACCGGCCAGGACACCCGGCGCGGGACGTTCTCCCAGCGCCACGCCGTCCTCGTCGACTACGCGACCGGCGCCGAGCACGTGCCCCTCGCCCACCTCGAGGGCGGGCGGTTCACCGTGCGCGACTCGCTCCTGTCGGAGTACGCGTGCCTCGGCTTCGAGTACGGGTACTCGGTGGTGGCCATCGACGACCTGGTGGCCTGGGAGGCGCAGTTCGGCGACTTCTGGAACGGAGCGGAGATCATCGTCGACAACTTCCTCGTGGCGGCCGAGGACAAGTGGGGGCAGCGCTCCGGGCTCGTCCTCCTGCTCCCCCACGGGTACGAGGGCCAGGGCCCCGAGCACTCCTCGGCCCGCATCGAGCGCTTCTTGACGCTGTGCGCCCGCGGCAACCTCCGGGTGGCCCAGCCCACGACCGCCGCGCAGTACTTCCACCTCCTGCGGGCCCAGGTGCGCGGCACCGGTCGGCGCCCGCTCGTGGTCTTCACGCCGAAGTCGCTGTTGCGGGCGCGCTCCGCCCGCTCCCCCCTGGCCGCCTTCACGACCGGGAGCTTCGCCGAGGTGCTCGACGACCCGGCGCGGGGCCGGGACGCCTTCGACCACGACGCCGTGTCTCGGGTCGTGCTCTGCTCCGGCAAGGTCGGCCACGAGGCGCTGGCGCGTCGCGACGAGCTCGGCGAGGCGGCGGCGTCGGTCGCCGTCGTCAGGGTGGAGCAGCTCTACCCGTGGCCCGAGCGGGCCGTCGAGGAGGCCCTGGCCGGCTACCCGAACGCCAGCGAGGTCGTGTGGCTGCAGGAGGAGCCCGAGAACATGGGCGCCTGGGGCTACGTGCACGGGGTGCTGCACCGGCAGCTCCGCGGCACCCACGAGCTGCGCCACGTCAGCCGGGCCGAGTCGGCCAGCCCGGCGACCGGCAGCGCCGCCCTCCACCGCCTCGAGCAAGAGGACGTGTTGGCCAGAGCCGTGGGCTGACGCCCGGTCACCGGCCTCGGGCTGCCGAGGTGGTTGACTGTGCAGGATCATGGCAGCTGAGCAGACCCCACGTCGTCGCGTGGTCATCGACGGATCGAACATCGCCACCGAAGGGCGGGCCATGCCGAGCCTCGCCCAGCTCGAGGAGGCGATCGCCGCATTCATGGAGGAGTTCCGGGGGTTCGCGACCGAGGACGTGATCGTCGTCGTTGACGCCACCTTCGGGCACCGGATCGACGCGAGCGAGCGCGCCCGCTTCGACGACGCGGTGGCCCACGGCGAGATGGTCACCCCGCCGGCCGGGGCCGTCGGGCGCGGTGACGGCTTCATCCTTCGCATCGCCGAGAAGTCGGGGGCGCTCGTCCTCTCGAACGACTCGTTCCAGGAGTTCCACGCCGAGCGTCCCTGGCTCTTCGACCCGGGCCGGCTGATCGGCGGAAAGCCGGTCCCCGGGGTGGGGTGGATCTTCACGCCGAGGACTCCCGTGCGCGGGCCGACCAGCCGGGCCGTTGTGAGCAGGTCGAAGCGAAAGGCGAAGGCCGAGACCGGCGCCGAGGGCGTGGTGGCGGCCGGTGCGGGCGAGACGGTTGCCGGGGCGCCGGAGGCCGCCGCGGCCACCAAGGCGACCAAGGCGGCCAAGGCGGCCAAGGCCACCAAGGCCACCAAGGCCACCAAGGCGGCGCAGGCGGCCAA
>CAZSYT010000025.1:0-10268 GCA_964610905.1 uncultured Acidimicrobiaceae bacterium | reverse complement strand
GGCCACCAAGGCCACCAAGGCCACCAAGGCCACCAAGGCCACCAAGGCCACCAAGGCCACCAAGACCACCAAGGCGGCCAAGGCCGCGATGGCCACGTCCGCCGCGGGCGAGGAGGTACCCGAAGCGGCGGGTGCTCCGGGGGTCGCCGAGGTCACCGGGCCAGCGGAGGCCGCCAAGGCGACCAAGGCGGCGACGGTGACGGCGGGCGAGGCACCGCGGGCGGCGAAGGCAGCCAAGGTAGCCAAGGGAGGGAAGGCAGCCGGGGCCGTCAACGAGGCCGGGGCGTCGAAGGTCACCGAGGCGGGCAAGGCGGCCACGGTCACAGAGGCGGGCAGAGCCACCAAGGCGGCCAAGGCGGCCAAGGCGGCCAAGGCGCCGAAGGTCACCAAGGCGACGAAGGCCACCGAAGCGCTCGCCGAGGCGGCCGCGCCAGCGGCGGGGCCGGTGGCCAACGACGCCCTGACCTTCCTCACGTTCGTCGCCGACCATCCCGTCGGCAGCACCGTGGATGGGACCGTCGCCGCCTACACGTCCCATGGTGCCCGGATCGACGTCGGCGACATGCACTGCCACGTGCCACTGCGCGGGCTCGGCGACCCTCCGCCGCACCGGGCCAGGGGCATCGTGACCAAGGGGGAGACCCGCCCGTTCGTCGTCGTGGGCTTCGACGCCGGCCACCGGCGGGCCGAGCTCGCTCTCCCCGAGGTCGCGGAAGGCCGCTGAGGTCGTGACCACGATGAGGCCGGCCCCCCTCCGGGCCGCCCGCTAACCTCGCCATCGTGCAGCCCGAAGACCTGCTCCCGCACCGGCCCCCGTTCCTCTTCGTGAGCGAGCTCGGAGCGGTGGAGCCGGGGCAGTCTGCCAGGGGGACGTGGCACCTGACCGGCGAGGAGCCGTTCTTCGCCGGCCACTTCCCGGGGCGCCCGACCCTGCCCGGCGTCTTGATGGTGGAGGCGCTCGCCCAGCTGGGCGCCGTCGCCGTGCTGGCCGACGAGCGCTTCGCCGGGCGCCTGCCGCTCTTCGGGGGCATCGAACGCGCCCGCTTCCGCCGACAGGTGGTCCCCGGGGAGACGCTCGACCTCGAGGTGGTCCTCGGGCGCATGTCGGCGCGTGCCGGCAAGGGGAGTGGACGGGCCACCGTTGCCGGCGCCGTGGCGTGCGAGGCCGACCTGCTCTTCGTGCTGGCCGACGGGGGGTGAGCCGTCCGGTGCGGATCGCCACGTGGAACGTCAATTCGTTGACGGCCCGGCTCCCGCGTGTCGGGGCGTGGCTCGAGGAAGCCCAGCCGGACGTCCTCTGCCTGCAGGAGACCAAGCAGGCCGACGCCGCCTTCCCCTCCGAGGCCTTCGCCGCGCTCGGCTACGAGTCGGTCCACTACGGCGAGGGCCGATGGAACGGTGTGGCGCTCGTCAGCCGGGTGGGCCTGGACGCGGTGGCCCGGGGCTTCGGGGACGGGCACGACGACGCGGGGGCTCGGCTCGTGGCCGCCGACTGCGGGGGTGTGCGCGTCCACTCCGTCTACGTCCCGAACGGACGGAGCCTCGACAGCGAGCACTACGCCATCAAGCTGGCGTGGCTGGCCGGGCTGCGCGACCTCCTCGCTGCCACCTGCGATCCCGCCCGTCCGGTGGTCGTCTGCGGCGACTTCAACGTCGCCCCGGACGACCGCGACGTGTGGGACCCCGCGGCGTTCGTCGGCATGACCCACGTCAGCCCCCCCGAACGGGCCGCGCTGCAGGAGCTGTGCGACTGGGGCCTCGTCGACGTCTTCCGTCGTCTGCACGCCGAGCCCGGCGTGTTCAGCTGGTGGGACTACCGGGGCGGGTCCTTCCACCGCGGGCACGGCATGCGCATCGACCTCGTGCTGGCGACCGAACGGCTCGCCGGGGTGGTGACGGCAGCGGTCGTGGACCGCGAGGCGCGCAAGGGGCCCAAGCCGTCGGACCACGCGCCCGTCTACGTGGACCTCGCCGTCTCCTGACCGGAGCGGCCGGCTCCGCGGGCAGTCGACGCGGGAGCTGTGCCGTCGAGGATCGCCCGGAGCCCGGCGAAAGGTGAGCGCTCCCTCGGCCCGGTCGCCGTGTGCACCGACGACGCCGCGTCGACCGCCGGTGCTTCGGCCAGCGAGGCGATGGCCTCGAGCCACGGCGAGGGGGCGCGTCCGACGGCGCCCCGCCCGCCGGACCTCCGGGAGCGTGCCCACGAGCAGGCCAGCGCATCGGTCGCACGGGTGAGGGCGACGTAGAGCAGTCGACGCTCCTCGGCCCGTCGGTCCGCCGACGTCGCCGACGTGACCGGCACGAGCCCGTCCTCGAGGCCGACCACGCACACCCCCCACCACTCGAGACCCTTGGCCTGGTGGAACGTGGTGACGTCGACGGCGTCGCCCGCAGGCTGCCCCCCGCCGGCCCGCCGGACGGGCACGCCGGCCCGCCGGAGCGCCTGTTCGACGACGGCCAGCTGGTCGTTGGTCCGTGCCAGCACGGCGAGGTCGCCCCACGGTCGCTCGGCGGCCCACCCGAGGAGGACGCCGGCCACGGCGTCGGCTTCGGCACGCTCGTCGGACCACGACCCGAGCGTCGGCCGCCGACCGGACGGACGGAGCGACCGCGGCGTGCCGACCAGGGCGGACCCGAGGACGGCGCTGGCGGTGGCCACGATCTCGGGGGTCGATCGGTGGTTCTCGTCGAGGCGTGCCGTGGCGAGGCCGGCGAGGTGGTCGCCGAGCGAGGTGACGAGGGTCGGGTCGGCGCCGTTCCACCCGTAGATGGCCTGGTTCGGGTCGCCGACGGCGGTGACGTCGGTCTCCGGGCCGAGGAGGGAGAGGACGAGCCGGAACTGCGCCGGGGTGACGTCTTGGAGCTCGTCGACGAAGACGTGGCGGAAGCGCCACCGCACGGCCTCGCCGAACGCCCGGTCGCCCTCGACGAGGTCGGCTGCCCGGACCACGAGGTCGTCGACGTCGAGGGTGCCGGCTCGGGTCAGCGACCGGTCATAGGCGGCGAAGAGGTCCGCCACCTGGTCGAGCGGGAGGCCGGGTGCCCGGCCGGCCCGCTCGGCCGCCTCGGCGTAGGCGTCGGGACCGACGGCACGGGACCGGGCCCAGGCGACCTCGGCGGCGACGGCGTCACGGAGCTCGTCGGGGACGGTGCGGGCGAGGTGGCGCTGCCGGTCGCCGACGACCGGAAGCGGACGCCCGTGGTCGCCGGCATGGCGGCGCAGGAGGTGGAGCGCCACCGCGTGGAGGGTCGCCACCCGGACGCCGGAACCGGGGGCACCCGGAGCGGGGGGTGGACCGGCGGGCACGCCGAGGACGGACAGGCGACCGGCCAGCTCGGTGGCCGCCCGCCGGGTGAACGTGCACACGAGGGCGTGTGCGGCTTCCGCCGTGCCGGCGGCCACCCGGTGGGCCACCCGGACCGTCAGCACGGACGTCTTGCCCGACCCGGCGCCCGCCTCGACCCACAGGGGACCGGCCGGCGCCGTGACGGCGGCACGCTGGGCTTCGGTCAGGCGGCCCAGCGCGCCGGCGAGCCGGTCGGCGGGAGCAGCCTCGCCGGCAGCCTCGCCGGAGGTCGCGGGGCTCGCTGGTTCCACGGTCCCCGACGCTATCGGTAGGGTGTGCCGGTGCTGCACTCCTTCGCCGACGGCCGGCTCTTCGGGGCCCGGTGGGGCGACGGCCCCACCGCCGTCCTGGCGCTCCACGGGTGGCGGCGCAGCCACCTCGACTTCGCCGGCCTCTTCGGCGCCGGGGGCCTGGGGGACGGCCGCAGCGTGGTCGCCGTCGACCTGCCCGGCTTCGGGACGGCGCCGCCCCCGCCCGAACCGTGGGGGACGGCCGAGTACGCCGAGCTCCTGGTGCCGCTCGTCGACGAGCTCGCCCCCGACGGCGGTGGGCTCACCGTGCTCGGCCACTCCTTTGGCGGGCGGGTGGCGCTGCACCTCCCCCGACTGACGCCCGGGCGGGTCACCCGGCTCGTGCTCACCGGGGTGCCGCTCCTCCCGCGCGACGACGCTCCCGCCCGCCCGGATGCCGGCTTCCGCCTCGTGCGCCGGCTGCACCGAATGGGCCTCGTCGGGGAGGCCCGCATGGAGCGGGCCCGTCGGTCGCACGGCTCGCCCGACTACCGGGCGGCCGAGGGCGTGATGCGCCAGGTCTTCGTCCGGATCGTGGCCGAGCGGTACGCACCGGTGCTCGCCGAGCTCACCTGCCGCGTCGACCTCGTCTGGGGCGCCGACGACGGCGAGGTGCCGGTCGGCGTGGCACGCGAGGCGGCGACGCTGCTGCCGTCGGCCTCCCTCACCGTGCTTCCCGGCGTCGGGCACCTGACGGTCACCGAGGCTCCCGAAGCCCTCCGGTCGCTCCTCCTCGCCCCGTCGGGTTCGGGGTCGCCGGCCGGCCCGGCGTGAACGGACCGGCGCCCCGATGAGCCTGCTCGCCCTCTCGGAGCCGCCTACCGTCAGCGCAGCCGTCAGCGCAGCCGTCGGAGTCGGCGCGTGGGTGGCGACGGCGGCGTGCGTCGCCGCCACCGCGGTCGCCGGCCTGCGGTGGCTGCGGGTGGCCCAGCGCGAGCACTACCTTCCCGGCTCCGTCGTCCGCTTCGCCCGTCGCTGGTGGGCCGTGCGTTGGGCCAACGCCGCCCTGGCCGCCGTCGGCGTGGCCGGCGTGCTGGCTGCCTGGTGGGTGCCCGTCGCCGCCGTGCTCGCCGCCGTGGCCGTGGCCGTCGGGCCCGTCGGGCTGGGCGTCCGGGGTCGGACGGCTCCGCTGGCCTGGACGCGGCGACTGCGCACCCTGGCGGCCGTGTGGGTCGTGCTCGCGGCCGTCGTCGTCGCCGTGGGCGCCGTGACCGGCGCGCCCGCTCCGGTGGCCGCGCTCGTCGCCCTGGGGGCACCGGTGCTCGTCGACGCGGCGAGCCTCGCCACCCGGCCCGCCGAGCGCGCCCTGGCCGAGCGGTACGTCGACCGGGCGGCGCAGCGCCTGCGCACCGTCGGGCCGACCGTGGTGGCCGTCACCGGCTCGTACGGCAAGACCTCCACGAAGCGTCACGTCGCCGACCTGGTCCGGGGCTCGCGGGCGGTCGTCGCGTCGCCGGCCAGCTTCAACAACCGGGCCGGGCTCGCACGCGCCGTCAACGAGCACCTCTCCGACGACGTCGAGGTGTTCGTGGCCGAGATGGGCACGTATGGGCCCGGCGAGATCGCCGCCCTCTGCACGTGGTGCCCGCCCGACGTGTCGGTGATCACGGCCATCGGGCCGGTGCACCTCGAGCGCTTCGGCTCGGAGGACCGGATCCTCGAGGCCAAGGCCGAGATCGCTGCCGCGGCGTCGGTGGTCGTCCTGGCGGTCGACGACCCGCGGCTCGACGCCCTGGCCGACCGCCTCGTCGCCGACGGGCGGCGCGTCGTGCGGGCGGGGACGGGCCCGGGAGCAGACGTCGCGGTGCGGCCTCGGCCGGGCGAGCCCGACGGGTGCGTCGACGTCGTCGTCGACGGGCGCGTCGCCTGCGAAGGGGTCGTCCTGTCGGGCGGTGTCCAGCCGTCGAACGTCGCCTGCGCCGTGGCCGTGGCCCACGTGCTCGACGTGCCGCTCGACGACGTCGCCCGCCGCCTCTCCACCCTCGCTCCCGCCGACCACCGGCTCCAGTCGGCGCTGTCCCCCGGCGGCGTCGTCATCCTCGACGACACCTACAACGCCAACCCGGCCGGGGCGCGAGCCGCCCTCCGCGCGCTCGCCAGCGTGGACGCGCCGGGGGACGCTCGGGACGGGCACCGCAAGGTGGTGGTCACCCCGGGGATGGTCGAGCTCGGACCGCGCCAGCACGAGGAGAACCGGCGGTTCGCGTCGGAGGTGCCCGACGTCGCCACGGACCTCGTGGTGGTGGGGCGGACGAACCGCCGAGCGCTCCTCGAGGGCGCCGACGCCGGCTGCCAGGTGACCGTCGCCGACACGAGGCCCGAGGCGGTCGCCTGGGTCCGGGCGACCCTGCGCCCGGGCGACGCCGTGCTGTACGAGAACGACCTGCCCGACCACTACCCTTGAGCGGCCGGCGGCGAGACCCGCCCGCCGGTGCCCGCCCCGCGGTCGTCGCGGCGCGGGTGCGTCACGCCCCGACAGACTGGAGGATGGAACCGACCGTGGCCGACGTCGTCGTCATCTTCGGAGGTCCCTCGCCCGAGCACGACGTGAGCGTGCTGACGGGCCTGCAGGCGGCTCGGGCGTTGCGCGCCGCCCTGCCGCTCACCGGAGGCGGGCAGCCCCGGGCGCTCTACTGGTCGAAGACGGGGGAGTGGTACGAGGTGGCGCCCGAGCTCGAGGCCGAGGCGTTCCTCGAGGGGGTGCCTCGCGGTTCGTCGCGGCTCGAGCTGGTGGCCAGGCCCGGCGGCGGCTTCGTCGAGCCGGGTGGCCGCCTCGGGCGGTCCCGGCCCGTCGAGGTGGACGCCGCCGTCGTGTGCTGTCACGGCGGTCCCGGGGAGGACGGCACACTGCAGGCGGCGCTCGACCTCTGCGGCATCGCGTACACCGGCCCGACCGTGGCCGGCGCGGCGCTCGGCATGGACAAGCTCGCCTTCGGCGGCCTGCTGCGGGCGAACGGCGTCCCGACGCTCGACCGCGTCGCGCTCTCCCCCCGGGACGAGGTGCCCACCTCGCTGCCGTTCGCCGGTCCCTACATCGTCAAGCCACGCTTCGGTGGCTCGTCCATCGGCATCGACGTGGTCGCAGACCGGGACACCCTGGCCGCCCGCCTCGGTGCCAACCCCCACCTGGCCGCCGGCGCCGTCGTCGAGCCGTACCGCCCGGACCTCGGCGACCTGCAGGTCGCCGTCCGGTCGTGGCCCGACCTCGCGCTCTCGACGATCGAGCGGCCCCTCCGCTCGTCGGGCGCCGGGGACATCCTCGCCTACCGCGACAAGTACGTGGCGGGGGAGGGCATGGTGGCGGCCCCCCGCGAGCTGCCCGCCGTCCTCGAGGCGCCGCTCGAGGCCGAGCTGCGCCGCCTCGCCCTCGTGACGGCTCGCCTGGTCGGCGTACGCGGGGTGGCGCGGCTCGACTTCCTCTCCGACGGGACTGAGCTCGTCGTCAACGAGGTGAACACGATCCCGGGCTCGCTCGCCCGGTACCTGTGGACGGACCCGCCCGTGGCCTTCCCCGACCTGCTGGGGTCGCTGCTCGACGAGGCGCGCCGCTCGCCCACCCACGCCTACTCCGCCGCCGGTGCCGACGGATCGGTCCTGCGCTCGGCAGGCACGATCGCCGCCAAGCTGGGCTGAGGCGGTTGCCGGCCTTCCCGCTGCTGCACCCCGGCGAGGACGTGCTGGTGGACGTCCACCCGCACTGGATGTTCCTCTTCGGCCCGGCGGTCACCACCGTCGTGGTGGTCGCGGCCGCGGTCGGGATCGAGCTCGGCGTGCCGCACGAGCCGGTGGCGCTCCACTGGGTCGAAGGGGCCGCCGCCGCGGTGCCGCTCTGCTGGCTCGCCACCCGGCTGGTCCGCTGGCGCCTGCGGCGGCTGGTGGTGACCTCGCAGCGGGTCCTCGAGCTGCGCGGTGTCGGGCAGCACCGGCCCGCCGAGGTGAGCCTCGCCGAGGTCGAGCGGGTGGAGCCCGTGGCCAGCCTGGCCCGCCGGCTCCTCGGGACGGGTTCGCTGGTGCTTGCGCTCTGGGACGACGACGTGGTCCGGGTCCTCGAGGACGTGCGCCGTCCGGACGCGCTGGCCCGGATCGTCACCCGCCGTCTCCCGCCGCGCCCCGGCTGAGCCCGTCGCCTGCGTCCGTCGGCCGTGCCGCCGCTGGCGCCGTCCGTGGTGCCCTCAGCGCGCCGCCGAGCGGAGGCAGCCGTCCGCCGGACGGACGTGCCGGGCCGGCAGCGAGCCGCCACGCGTGCCGGGCACCGGCACCGTCGGCCCGACTGCTCCCGGCTCGGCCACGGCCACCACGCTCCCACCGAACCCGGCACCGGTCAGCCGAGCCCCGTGGACGCCAGGGCACGAGAGCAGGGTCGCCACGGTGGCGTCGAGCGCCGGCGTCGAGACCTCGAAGTCGTCGGCCAGGCTCCGGTGGCTCTCGACCATGAGGGCCCCGGCGGTGGCGAGGTCGCCGGCGGCCAGGGCGTCGGCGAAGGCGTCGACTCGTGCGCACTCGCCGACCACGTGACGGGCCCGGCGGCGCAGCACGGGGTCGCGCAGGCCGACGACGTCCTCGGGCCCGGCGAGGCCCAGGGGGCCGACGACGGCCGCCGCCGCCTCGCACTCGGCGACGCGGGCCGCGTAGCCGGCGTCGCGCAGGGCGCGGCGCTCGCCCGAGTCCACGACCACGACGTCGGCGTCGTCGGGGACCGGGACGTCGCGGGTGGAGAGGGTGGCGAAGTCGACGAGGAGGGCATGCCCGGCCCGGGCGCCGGCGCAGACGAGCGGGTCGAGGAGGCCGACGGGCGTCCCGGCGAGGTGCTCGGCCTGCCGGCACAGCCGGGCGACCGCGACAGGGGAGCCGTCGACGCCGAGCACGCAGGCCAGGGCCACGGCGAGGGCGGCGCTCGACGACAGGCCGGCGCCCACGGGCAGGTCGGACTTGACGTGCGCCGTCCCGCCGGTCTCCGGCCGGGCCAGGGCGACGACGGCAGCCGGCAGCCGAGCCCATGCGGGCTCGAGCGCCTGCACGAGCCGGGGGTCGGGGTCGACGTCCACGGGAACGGTGGCCACCTCGTCGAAGGCGTCCGACCGCAGCTCGACGGTGCCGACGGGCGCCGCGTCGAAGGCGACCGTGGTCCTGGCGTCGACGGCCATGGGCAGGGCGCGTCCCTCGTTGTAGTCCGTGTGGTCCCCGATCAGGTTGACCCGTCCAGGACCCCAGGCGGTCGGCACGGCGTCATCATCGCACCGCCCGGTCGGCCACCGCCGGTCCGCGGGGCCTCCACTTGACCGCCGGCTCTGCGGGCGGCAACCATCCGGGCATGCGAGTCACGTACGCCAGCGCTCGGAGCACCTCGGAGGTGCCGTCGTGGGGGTTGGCCCGATGAGCGGACCGCTCGACGGCGTCCGGCTCGTCGAGCTCGCCGGCATCGGTCCGGGACCGTTCGCCGGGATGATGCTCGCCGACGCCGGGGCCGACGTCCTGCGCGTCGACCGGGCCGAGCGGTCGCGCGGTCCGGCGCCGGAGACGCCCCACGTCGACCTGCTCAACCGCGGACGCCGGTCCGTCGCCGTCGACCTGAAGCACCCCCAAGGCGTGGCGCTCGTCCTGCGCCTCGTCGAGCAGGCGGACGGCCTGCTGGAAGGCTTCCGCCCCGGGGTCGCCGAACGCCTCGGGCTCGGCCCGGAGGCCTGCCTCGCCCGCAACCCGAGGCTCGTCTACGGGCGGATGACGGGCTGGGGGCAGGAGGGCCCGCTCGCGCCGCGAGCCGGCCACGACATCGACTATGTCGCAGTGGCCGGAGCGCTCGAGCCGATCGGCCGTGCCGGAGAGGCTCCCGTGCCCCCGCTCAACCTGGTGGGGGACTTCGGCGGGGGTGGCATGCTCCTCGCCTACGGAATGGTGTGCGCGCTATTGTCGGCGAGCCGGACGGGCGAGGGCCAGGTCGTCGACGCGGCCATGGTCGACGGGGCGGCGGCCCTGATGACCATGGTCTTCACGCTCCGCCAGTCCGGGATGTGGCAGGACGAGCGGGGCACGAACCTACTCGACACCGGCGCCCACTTCTACGAGGTCTACGAGACGGCCGACGGCCGGTACCTGGCGGTCGGCGCCATCGAGCCCCAGTTCTACGCCGAGCTCCTCGCCGGGCTCGGGCTCGACGGCGAGGAGCTGCCGAGCCAGATGGACCGAGCGCACTGGCCCGAGATGAAGGAGCGCTTCGCTCGCGTCTTCGCCACGCGGACGCGTGACGAGTGGGAGAAGGTGTTCGCCGGCACGGACGCGTGCGTGGCGCCGGTGCTCGGCCTGTCCGAGGCGCCCGAGCACCCCCACAACGTCCACCGGGGGACGTTCACCGAGATCGCCGGTGTCGTCCAGCCCGCCCCCGCCCCGCGGTTCTCGCGTACCCCTTCGGCGGTGCGGCGCCCGCCCCCCCACCCGGGGCAGTGGGCCGACGAGGTCCTGGAGGCCTGGGGCATCCCCGCCGGGGATGTCGCCGCCCTGCGGGCGTCAGGGGCAATCGCCTGACGGGGGGCGCCTGACGGGGGGCGCCTGACGGGGGGCGCCTGACGGGGGGCGCCTGACCGGGGGGCGCCTGACCGGGGGGCGCCTGACCGGGGGGCGCCTGACCGGGGGGCGC
>CAZSYT010000024.1:30560-40891 GCA_964610905.1 uncultured Acidimicrobiaceae bacterium | reverse complement strand
GCCGTCTCGACGAGATTGCCATGCGACCAGCCGGCGTCGGCGAGACGCCGCTCATAGCAGGGGCAGTTTGCCGGGCAGCGCCAAGGGGCCTCGGGTGCGAGGTCGAGCACGCAGAAGCGCGCCACCTCGCCGGAGGCATAGGTACGTGACTGGAAGTGCTTGCACTCCTCCCGCATTGGCATGGGCTGCTCGGACTGCTCAGCTCAACCGACGGAACCGTCCATCTGCAACTCGATCAACCGGCTCCACTCGACGGCGTACTCCATCGGGAGAGTGCGGGTGACGGGTTCGATGAAGCCGTTCACGATCATGCCCATCGCCTGGTTCTCCGACAGCCCCCGGCTCATCAGGTAGAAGAGCTGGTCGTCGCCGACCTTCGACACGGTCGCCTCGTGACCGATCCGGGCGTCACGCTCGGCGACCTCCATGTACGGCTTCGTCTCGGAGACCGAGGTGTCGTCGAGCAGGAGCGCGTCGCAACGCACGAAGCTCTTGGCGTGCGTGGCCCCTTCGTCGACGTGGACGAGGCCCCGGTAGGTGGTGACCCCGGCGTCCTTCGAGATCGACTTCGAGACGATCGTCGAGGTCGTCTCGGGAGCGACGTGGACCATCTTCGCCCCGGCGTCCTGGTGCTGGCCGGCGCCGGCGTAGGCCACCGAGAGCACCTCGCCCGAGGCCTTCGGGCCCATCAGGTACACGGACGGGTACTTCATCGTCAGCCGCGAGCCGATGTTGCCGTCGATCCACTCGACATGGGCCTCGGCCTCGGCCCGGGCCCGCTTCGTGACCAGGTTGTAGACGTTGTTCGACCAGTTCTGGATGGTCGTGTAGGTGATCCTCGCACCCTCGAGCGCGACGAGCTCGACGACGGCGGAGTGCAGCGAGTCGGTCGAGTAGACGGGCGCCGAGCACCCCTCGACGTAGTGCACCTTCGAGCCCTGGTCGGCGATGATGAGGGTGCGCTCGAACTGGCCCATGTTCTCGGCGTTGATCCGGAAGTAGGCCTGGAGGGGCTGGTCGACCTCCACGCCGGGCGGCACGTAGATGAACGAGCCGCCCGACCACACCGCCGAGTTGAGCGCGGCGAACTTGTTGTCGTTGGGCGGGATGACCGTGCCGAAGTACTTGCGGACCAGGTCGGGGTACTCGCGCACCGCCGTGTCCATGTCGCAGAAGAGCACGCCGAGCGCCTCGAGGTCGGCCCGGTTGCGGTGGAAGACCACCTCGGACTCGTACTGCGCGGTCACGCCGGCCAGGTACTTGCGCTCGGCCTCGGGGATGCCGAGCTTCTCGTAGGTGCTCTTGATGGAGGCCGGCAGGTCGTCCCAGTCGCGGGCCTGTTGCTCGGTGGGCTTGATGTAGTAGTAGATGTCGTCGAAGTCGAGGTCCGGCATGTTGACGGCGAACCACGGCGCCATCGGCTTGCGCTCGAAGCGGGTGAGGGCGCGCAGCCGGAAGTCGCGCATCCACTCGGGCTCCCGCTTCATCGCCGACATCTCGCGAACGATGGCCTCGTTCAGGCCCTTCTTGGGCTTGAAGACGTAGTCCTCTTCGTCGGACCAGCCGAGCTTGTAGCGGCCCAGGTCGAGATCGGTGGTCGTCATCAGCGCTCCCAACCGGCCACCGTCGGGGGGCGGCCGATTTCTCCTACACCGATAGTAACAACTCCGCCCGGTGTGTCGAGCCCCGGGATGCCGTCCCGGCCCGTTCCTCGGCCCTGGCCGACGCGTGCCATCCTGAGCCGATGCCCGAGACCGGTGCCGTCCCCGCCCCGCCCGTGCCCGAACGTCGGCCCGTGCGGCTCGAGGCCCACGGCGACGTCCGGTTCGACGACTGGTACTGGCTGCGCGAGCGCGACGACCCCGCCGTCATCGCCCACCTCGAGGCCGAGAACGCCTACACGGCGGCGATGACCGCTCAGTCCGCGTCGCTGCGCCAGCGGCTCTACGACGAGATCGTCGCCCGGATCGAGGAGACCGACCTGTCGGTCCCGGTGCGCAAGGGCCCCTGGTGGTACTACACCCGCACGGTCGAGGGCAGCGACTACCCGCTGCACTGCCGGCGTCCCGCCGTCCCCGGTGACGGCGGGCCCGACGAGCTCCCCCGCCCGCCCGGGCCCGGCGAGGAGCCCGCCCCCGACGAACAGGTCGTGCTCGACGAGAACGCCCTTGCCGCGGGGCACGACTACTTCGCCCTCGGCAACCTGTCGGTCAGCCCCGACCACCGGTGGCTCGCCTACTCGGTCGACACGACCGGCGGCGAGCGCTACCGGATGCGGTTCCGCTGCCTCGACACCGGCGAGGAGTCCCCCGAGTCGCTCGAGGACACCTCCTACGGCGTGGCGTGGGCCAACGACAACCGGACCGTCTTCGCCGTACGGGTGGACGAGGCCATGCGCCCCCACCAGCTGTGGCGCCACGTGGTCGGGACGGACCCGGGCGCGGACGTCGTGGTGCACGAAGAGCCCGACGAGCGGTTCTACCTCGGGGTGGGACGGACCCGCGACGACGCCTTCGTCGTCTGCAGCCTCGACTCGAAGGTCACCTCCGAGGTGTGGGTGCTCGACGCCGACCTGCCCACCGGCGAGCTCGTCGTCGTCGAGCCCCGCCGCCAGGGCGTCGAGTACTCGGTCGACCACGTCCGGGGCGACCCGGGACTCGGCGTCCCCGGACGCTTCCTCATCGTGACCAACGACGAGGCCGACGACTTCCGGCTCGTCGAGGTGCCCGACGACCGGCCCTCCCGGGCGTCGTGGCGCGAGGTGCTGCCCGCCCGGCCCGGCGTGCGCCTCGAGGGCGTGGACCCCTTCGCCGGGCACTGGGTGGTCGCGGAGCGGGAGGACGGGGAGGCACGTCTCCGGGTGCTCGACCCCGCGACGGGCGCGTCGACGCCCGTCGCCCGACCCGAGTCGCCCTCGACGGTGTGGGCCGGCGCCAACCCCGAGTACGACACCACCGTCCTGCGCTACGAGTACACGTCGATGGTGACGCCCCGCTCGGTCTACGACCTCGACCTCACGACCGGCGACGCGCGGCTCCGCAAGCGCCAGCCCGTCCTCGGCGACTTCGAGCCGGAGCGCTACCGGACCGAGCGCCGGTGGGCGACCGCGGAGGACGGCACGCGCGTGCCGGTCTCGCTCGTGTACCGAGCCGACCTGGTGGCCCCGCCGGAAGGGGACGGGCCGAGGGCCGCGCCCGGCGCGGACGCCCCGGAGCCCGTCCCCTGCCTCCTCTACGGCTACGGCTCCTACGAGGCCTCGATCGACCCGACGTTCTCGTCGCTGCGGCTCAGCCTGCTCGACCGCGGCTTCGTCTTCGCCGTCGCCCACGTGCGCGGGGGCGGCGAGCTGGGTCGGCGGTGGTACGAGGACGGCAAGCTCGACCGCAAGCCCAACACGTTCACCGACTTCGTGGCGTGCGCACGGATGCTCGTCGACACCGGGTGGACCGCCCCCGACCGCCTCGTGGCCCGCGGCGGCAGTGCCGGCGGACTGCTCATGGGGGCGGTGGCGAACCTGGCCCCCGAGCTCTTCCGGGCCGTCGTCGCCGAGGTGCCGTTCGTGGACTGCCTGACCACCATCCTCGACCCCTCGCTGCCCCTCACCGTGCTCGAGTGGGAGGAGTGGGGCAACCCGCTCGAGGACCCCCATGTCTACGAGGTCATGAAGGCGTACTCGCCCTACGACAACGTCCGATCGACCGATGCCGAGGGCCGTCCAGTCCGCTACCCCGACCTGCTGGTGACGGGCGGGCTGAACGACCCGCGCGTCGGGTTCTGGGAGCCCGCCAAGTGGGTCGCCAAGGTGCGGGCCGCCAACCCGGAGAACCGGGTGCTGCTCAAGATGGAGCTCGGCGCGGGCCACGGCGGGCCCTCGGGTCGCTACGACGCCTGGCGTGACGAGGCCTTCGTGTACGCCTTCGTCCTCGACGCCGTCGGTCGGGGCGACGAGACCGTCCCGGGCGCCGGCTGAGCGGTCAGCCCCCCGACGAGGAGGCCCCCGACGACGAGGAGGCCCCCGACGACGAGGAGGCCCCCGACGACGAGGAGGCCCCCGACGACGAGGAGGCCCCCGTCGACGAGGAGGCCACGAACGTGGCGACGAACGGCGTGTGCATGCCCGTGGGGAACGAGACGGGCGTGCTGTCGACGGTGAGGGTGGCGCCGGGCGCCCCGAGCTCGAGGGTGAGGGTGCCGGGAGACCGGACCGATTGGCTGCCTCCGGAGTGCAGGGTCCCCGTCCACAGCACCGTGCCGCTCGAGACCTCGGTGGCGTCGATCCAGCACGGCTGCGAGGCGTCAACGGTCAGCGTGAAGGGTCCCGAGCCCGGCACGGCGTAGCGGGCCGTCGTCCCGCCCGGTCCGACCGAGACCGGTGAGAGCTGGGGCGGGGCGGTGGTCGTCGTGGTGGAGGGCGCGTGCGCTCGGTGCCGATGGCCCGCCGCGGCGCCACCCGAGCCCCGTGCCGGCGACGACGTGACCGTGGTACGGGACGTCACCTGGTGGCCCCGGCCCACGTGGCTGCCGAGTACGGCGACGGCGGCGACCACCACGACGGCGACGGCGGCGACGGCGACGGGGAGCACGCGACGTGACCGGTGGTTCATCGAGTGGAGGGCGTGTGCCTTGGCCCGCGGTGAGCGGAACCCGCCGGTGGGGTCGAGTGCCGGCGTCGCGCTCCCCCGCTCGGCCGGGGAGGTGTCGTCGAAGACAAGGGCACCGTCCGGACCGGGGAGCAGCGGCCCCGTGGCGGGGCCGCTCCGTCCCGCCGGGGCGCCGGCGGGCTCGTCGTCGCCAGCGGGCACCGCCACGCCGCCCGCTGCGGCGTCGGCACCGCTGGCCGGTCCGGCGGCCGCCGCGTGCCCCGGGTCGACGATGCGGAAGCTCGAGCGGGCCGCTCGCTCGCGGATCTCGGCGATGGTGCCCAGGGCGGAGCGGTAGTGGTCGACCGAGTGGAGCTCGTCGCGCTCGGACCGCCAGGTCAACTTGGCGACGACGGCACCCACGGCGACGACGACGACAGCGAGGACAGCGAACGCCACGCTACCCATTCAATCCGATCGCCGGGCGTCCGTGTCACCGGGTTGGCCGACGCCGGTCGAACGGGGCCGTCGTCGGCCCCCGAGGGGAGCCGCCGGGACGAGGTCAGGCCGCGCTCGACCCCGCCCCCGCCGCGCTCGCCGCCGTGGTCACCACCGCCTCGGCGGCCTCGACCACGTCCTCGCCGGACAGGTCCTCGAGGCTCATCCCGGCAGTCTCGGGGACGAGCAGCGTGAGCAGCGCCCCGACGACGGCGAGCCCCGCGGAGAGCCGCAGGGCGCCGGCCACGCCCAGGTGGTCCTTGATCACCGGGAAGAGGTAGACGCCGATGAAGGCGCCGACCTTGGCGATGCCGGCCGAGATGCCGTGCCCGGTGGTCCGGGCACTGGTCGGGTACACCTCTCCGGCCAGCACGAACGTGGTGGTGTTGGGGCCGAACTCGGCGAAGAAGTAGCTCATGCCGAAGAGGATCAGGAACGGCACGACCGCCGCCGTGATGCCGGGGATCACGCCGATCAGCAGGAAGGCCAGGCCCATCAGCGGGAAGCCGATCAGCTGCAGTCGCCGGTGCCCGATGCGGTCCATCGTGTAGGCGGCGAGGAAGTACCCGGGGACGGCGGCCACCGTGAACACGATGAGCTGGAGGGCGAGCGCCTCGGTGAGCACGTGGGCGCCGTGGCTGCCCAGGACGCTCTTCACGATGAGGGGCGCCGAGACCGAGTTGCCGTAGTAGGCGTAGTCGAACACGAACCAGGCACCAGCCGTGCCGGCCAGGTACGCCAGGTAGCGGGGGGTGCGCAGGAACTGCCAGAGCGTCAGGCGCCGAGGCCTCGAGGACGGAGCCGCCTCGGCGACGATTGCCCCGTCGCTGAAGCTGTTGACTGCCTCGGCGGCGGCGTTGCCCTTGCCCTCGACCCGGGCGAGGTAGCGGGGCGACTCGGGCATGCGGCGCCGCAACATGATGACGGCGGCGGCCGGAACGGCGCCGAGCCCCAGGAGCAGCCGCCAGGTGACGTTGCCGTTCACCCCGGCCGACAGGAGCGTCAACCCGGCGATGTAGCCAGCCACGGTGCCGAGCGCCTGCATGGAGAAGACCAGGCCGACGAGCTTGCCCCGGTTCTTCCGGTTGGAGAACTCGCTCATCAGAACGGCGGACATCGGGTAGTCGCCGCCTACGCCGATGCCCAGGATGAACCGGAAGACGAGCAGCCAGACGAGGCTGGGGGCGAACGCCGACGCGAGCGCCCCGCCGACCATCAGGAG
Organism: uncultured Acidimicrobiaceae bacterium; assembly: GCA_964610905.1. Classification (GTDB taxonomy): domain Bacteria; phylum Actinomycetota; class Acidimicrobiia; order Acidimicrobiales; family RAAP-2; genus JAJZJT01. The sequence continues at coordinate 34,591 of CAZSYT010000024.1, read as the reverse complement.
CGCCTCGAGGCCGTAGATCTTCTTGCGTCCGAGGAGGTCGGCGACCCGGCCGAAGACGAACGCCCCGACGAAGGCCGAGATGAGCGTGATGGAGTTGACCAGGCCCGTCTGCGACGAGGTGAGGTGCCACTGCTTGGCGATGAGCGTGGTCGCCGTGCCGATGATGAACAGGTCGTAGGCGTCGGTGAAGAAGCCCATCCCTGCGGTCACCACTGCACGCGAGTGGAACCTGCTGAGCGGCGCCTCGTCCAGCGCCGTCATCGCGTCGGCCACGGTCTCCTCCTCCGTCGTCGCCTCCGGCACCTTCCGGGCCGTCGGCCCTGGTACCTATCCCTCGTTGTAACGGCGCAAGGTTGCCCCCCGATGATCAGCGGCTGGTCGTCAGGTGAACTCTGGATGAACTTCAGGTAACGCCATGCAGATGACGAGGTGACGGCGGGGCAACGACGGCGTGACGTCGTCGTCATGACGCCGGGACCGGCGACGGGTGGGTGCCGGGACCGGCGACGGGTGGGTGCCGGGACCGGCGACGGGTGGGTGCCGGTCACCGGGGGGGTGCCTCGGCTCAGGTGCGCATGCCGTAGCGGGGTCGGAGCCCGGGCTCGATGGCGTCGCGGGACGGGTTGGCCTGGTCCCGCGCCGAGAGCACCGGGTCGGTCACGCCCCAGTCGGCGCCGATGGCGGGGTCGTCCCACGCCACGCCAAGCTCGTCGACCGGGTTGTAGTAGCTGTCGACCAGGTACCACAGCGTCAGGTCGGTGAGCGACGCGAACCCGTGGGCAACCCCGGGGGGGATGAAGACGCCGCGGTCGTGCTCGCCGTCCAAGTCGATGGTCAAGGTGGACCCGTCGGTCGGCGACCCGACCCGCAGGTCGTGGAGGACGACGCGGGCCGTGCCCCGGAGCACGTACCAGTAGTCCGCCTGGTGGAGGTGGTAGTGGAGCCCGACGACGGCCCCGGCCTGCTTCTCGGAGCGGTTCCCCTGGGTCATCTCGCGGCCGAGCGGGAACCAGCTCCGCCGGTACGTCTCCACGAACCGCCCCCGCTCGTCCCCGTGGCGGTCCGGCTCGACGACGATCACGTCAGCGATGACGTCGGACTCCTCGATGCGTGGCACGCTCAGCCTCCATCCGTGTCGAGGACACCCTCGGGTGCCCGGGCGGGACCCCGCTCGACGAAGGTGCCGAAGCGGCGGTCGTAGAACACGAGCGGAGCGCCGTGACCCGTCCCCAGGTCGAGGACCCGCCCGATCACCAGCTCGTGGTCGCCTGCATCGTGCACCAGCTCGAGCGCGCACGCCACCCAGGCGACCGACCCCTCGAGCACGGGGGCGCCGCCGGTGGGGGCCGGGCGCCACGCCACGCCGGCGAACTTGTCACCTCCCGACCGGGCGAAGCGCTCGCACAGGTCGCGCTGGTGCTCGGCGAGGACGTTGACGCAGAACGAGCCCGCCCGGGCGATGCGGGGCCAGCTCGTCGACGTCCTGGCGGGAGCCAGGGCCACGAAGGGTGGCTCCAGCGACAGCGACACGAAGCTCTGGCAGGTGAAGCCCACCGGCTCGCCGTCCTCGTCGGCGGTGACGACGGTCACGCCGGTGGCGAACCGGCCCATCACCGACCGGAAGGCCGCCTGGTCGACGGCCTCGTTCACCCTCGCCCCAGGTCGATCGTCGACCCCTCGGACGCCGCCGTCACGTCCGCAACGCGCGCGGGCGCGGCGAGCCGGCGAGCCCGTGCCGCCATCCGGTCGACCTGGCGATCGGTGTGGGCGGGGTCGTGGTGGAAGAGGGCGAGGCGTCGCACGCCTGCGGTGCCGGCGACGTGGAGGGCGTAGGCCACGGTCGAGTGGCCCCAGTCGGGCATGGCCACGAACTCGTCGTCGGTGAACTGGGCGTCGTGGATGAGCAGGTCGGCGCCCTCGCACAGCTCGAGGACGGCCTCGTCGATCGAGCGCCGGTCGACGGGCGCCTGGTGGTCGGGCAGGTAGACGAGGGACCGACCGTCCGCCTCGACCCGGAAGCCGAGCGTGTGGCCCCGGTGCGGGACGGTGCGCGCCTGCACCGCGATCGAGCCGAGCTCGAAGTGCTGCGCCTCGGTGAAGGCGTCGAGCTCGTGGAAGCGCAGGTCGCCGCGGAACTCGCCCATCTGGATGGGGAAGAACGGGGGCTGGACGGCGGCGGCGAGCACGTCGTAGAGGCCCCCGCTCTCCTGGCTCGGCCCGTAGACGTCGAGACGCGACCCGGGGTCCTGCAGCGGCGAGAAGAACGGGAGCCCGAGGATGTGGTCGTAGTGGAGATGGGTGAGGAGCGCGTTGGCCTCGAGCGGCACGCCGGTCGCACGCAACGTCCGCCCGAGCACCGTGCCCAGCTCGCGCACGCCCGTGCCGAGGTCGAGCAGGAGAGGCGGCTCGTCCTCGACGGTCACGAGCACGCAGGACGTGTTGCCGCCGTAGCGACGGTAGAGGTCGGACGAGCACGGGCACGAGCCCCGCACCCCGTAGAAGGTCGCTCTCACCGACCGAGCACGCTACTCGGCACCCCGACGACCGCGCAGCTGCCCAGCTACGCTCCGGACGTGGACAGACGCACCGTCACGGCAAACGGAGTCGAGGTGGCCTACCTGAGCGAGGGGCCCGGGGACGGGCCACTGGCGCTGTGCCTCCACGGCTTCCCCGACACCGCCCACACCTGGCGGCACCTGCTTCCCCGGCTGGCGGAAGCCGGCTACCACGCCGTCGCACCGTTCCTGCGTGGCTACGCTCCGAGCGGCCTCGCTCCCGACGGGCGGTACGACACGGGCACGCTCGCCCTCGACGCGTGCGCCCTCCACGAGGCGCTCGGCGGCGGGTCCGACGCGGTCATCGTCGGGCACGACTGGGGGGCGTTCGCCACCTACGGTGCCGCCGCCTCGGAGCCCGACCGGTGGCGGCGGGTGGTGACGGCGGCGGTCGCGCCCCAGGCGTCGATGGCCGAGGGCTTCTTCTCCTACGACCAGCTCCGCAGGAGCTGGTACGTCTTCTTCTTCCAGACGCCCCTCGCCGAGCACGCCGTCTCCCTCGACGACCACCGCTTCGTGGACCGCCTGTGGGCGGACTGGTCGCCCGGCTACGACGGGTCGTGGGACGTCGCCCGCGTGAAGGAGGCCATCGGGACGCCCGAGCGCCTCGCCGCCGCCATCGGCTACTACCGGGCCATGTTCGCCGGCCCACCCGACGATCCCGCGGCGGCCGCCGCCCAGGCCGCGGCGCTGACCATGGCGCCCCAGCCGACGCTCTACCTCCACGGCGCCGACGACGGGTGCATCGGGGTCGACACCATCGGGCCCGTCGCCGACCACCTGGCCGAGGGCTCGAAGGTCGTCGTCATCGAGGGTGCCGGCCACTTCCTGCACGTCGAGCGCCCCGACGAGGTGGGCGACCACGTCATCGAGTTCCTGGCTCGTTGAGCCCGGCGGGGGCTCGACCGGGAGGGGCGGCCCGGCGGCACCGTCCGGTGCCCGTAGCGCTCGGAGCCGTGGTCGTCGCGGTGGTCGTCGTCGTCCTCGTGGCCGCCCTCGGCGGCGGGAGCCCGCAGCCAACCCTGCACCGGCAGGCCGGGGGTGGCCACCCGGCGGCGCCGTCGGTGCTGCGGTGGTCGCGACCGCTCGAGGTCGACGCGGGGCCGCCGTTCGGACCGGCCGACCACCTGACCGCGCTGGCCTGCCCGACGACCACCCTGTGCGTGGCCGGGGACGCCGGCGGGCGCGTGCTCGTCACCGCCCACCCGACGGGCGGCGCGACGGCGTGGCGCACCGTGCCAGCCGACCCGGGCGGCTCGCTTGCCTCCCTGGCCTGCCCGACGACCACCCTGTGCGTGGCCGGCGACACCGGCGGGCACGTGCTCGTCACCACCGACCCCACCGGCGGCGTGGCGGCGTGGCGGTCGGTCGCCGTCGACGCAGGCGCGTCGCTCGACGCGCTCGCCTGCCCCACCGCCTCGCTGTGCGTGGCCGGCGACACCGGCGGGCACGTGCTCGTCACCACCGACCCCACCG
>CAZSYT010000024.1:0-30460 GCA_964610905.1 uncultured Acidimicrobiaceae bacterium | reverse complement strand
GCGGCGTGGCGGCGTGGCGGTCGGTCGCCGTCGAGGCGAGCGGCCGGGTCCTGGCGCTGTCGTGCCCGACGAGCACCCTGTGCGTCGCCGGCCTGTCCGGTGGATCGGTCGCCGTGGGCCGCGACGCAAGGGGGCCCGGAGGAGGGCAGTGGTCGGTGGTCCACGTGGACCGGGGCAACTGGGTCTCCGCGCTCTCGTGCCCGACGACGACCCGGTGCGTCGGCGCCGACTCGTGGGGAGACACGCTCACCTCGTCGGGCCCGTTCACGTCGCCGAGCACCTGGAGGGTCGACGCCGTGGCGGTGACCGGGTCGACGGACTACGCCTCGGCCGTGGCGTGCCCGGGCGGCGGCACCCTGTGCGTCGCGGTCGACCAGGACGGCCGGGTGCTCGTGTCGCGGCATCCCTCCGGTCCGGTCTCCGACTGGTCGCGCACGCTCGTCGAGGGGTCCAACCAGCTCGACGCCGTGACGTGCCCGTCGACCCGGCTGTGCCTCGCCGCCGACTCGGCCGGCGCCGTCCTCGCCTCGACCGACCCGACAGCCGGGCCGTCGGCCCACTGGTCGCGCCGGGTGGTCGACCCCGGCCAGCCGATCGACGCGCTCGCCTGCCCGTCGACGTCGTTGTGCGTGGCCGTCGACGCCGCCGGCGGGATCCTCACCACGACGGACCCCACCGGAGGCGCGCGGGCGTGGACGCGCGTGGACGCGGACGGCGACCGAGCCCTGTGGGGCCTCTCCTGCCCGTCGACCGCGCTGTGCGTCGCAAGCGACGGCGCCGGGCGGCTCCTCGTGACCACCGACCCGGCGCGCCCGGGCGGCGCAGCCTGGACGGCCCAGGACGTCGACGGGTCCACCGTCATCTGGGCCGTGGCGTGCCCGTCGACGTCCCTGTGCGTGGCCGTCGACCAGTCGGGTCGCGTGCTCACGTCGAAGCAGCCGGCAGCCGCGGGGTCGTGGTCGGCGACAGCCACGGTCGGCGTGGCCGGCATCGGGGCGCTCGCCTGCCCGTCCGTCGAGCTGTGCGTCGCCGGCGACGGGGCCGGCCAGGTCCTCACCTCCACCGACCCGTCGGGAGGGGCGTCGGCATGGCACGCCGCCTGGGCCGACCGGGGTCGCTTCGTGGCCGGACTGGCCTGCGGCTCGACTGCCCGCTGCGTGGTCGGGGACAGCGCCGGCGGTGTGGTGACGGCGACCGACCCCACAGGCGGAGCAGCAGCGTGGACCCGCCGGGCGGTCGACGGTGCGGCCGTCGTTTGGACGGTGTCGTGCCCCGGTGCCGGTATCTGCGTCGCCGGTGACTCGATGGGCCACGTGCTGGTGGCGACGGCGGACCGCGTCCGGCCCTAGCGGACGGGCGACCCGGCCTCGCCGGCGCCCGCCGGTCTCAGGGCAGCTCGAGCGCGTCCCCCCGCCGGATCGCCAACCCCTCGGAGACGAGCTGGTCGACGACGCGGGCGGCGCGGTCGGGGTCGTCGGGCCAGCCGGCAGCGGCAGCGACGTGGACCGCGGGCACCGGGCCCTCGCGCAGTGCGGCCACCAGCCGACCGCGCCCCTGGCGGTCGGAGCCGACGAAGGTGCCCTGGGGCGCCGACGACCCGGCCGTGCCCCGCGCGGGGTCGGGCGGTGGGCAGCCTGCGGCCGCCCAGGCGCACCACGCCTCGAGCGGGCACGTCGCACACCGGGGTTGGCCGGCGACGCACACGAGGGCGCCGACGTCGAGGAGGGCCTGGTTGCACGCCCACCCCTCGCCCTGCGGCACGAGCGCGTCGGCCAGCTCCTGCGCCTCCCGGCCGCCGAGGGCACGGCCGGCGGCGGCCCGGGCGAGCACGCGACCGGCGTTCGTGTCGACGACCCCCACGTCGTGGCCGTACGCGAAGGCGAGCACGGCGCGCGCCGTGTAGGGGCCCACCCCCGGGAGGCCGAGGAGATCGGCCAAGGTGTCGGGGACGGCACCACCGTGCTGGGCGACGACGACCTCGGCTGCCCGGTGGAGGTTGCGGGCCCTCCGGTTGTAGCCGAGCCCTGCCCACTGGCGCAGCACGTCGCCGACGGCGGCTCGGGCGCAGGAGGCCGGGTCGGGGAAGCGCTCGAGGAAGGCCCGGTAGGCGGGCCCGAGACGGGCGACCTGGGTCTGCTGGGCCATCACCTCGCTCACCAGTACCGCCCACGGGTCACGGGTCCGGCGCCACGGCAGGTCGGGACGCAGGCGTGCTCCCTGGGCGGCGAGCACGAGGCCGAGCCGGTCGAGGCGGGCCGTGTCGAGCGACGCCGTCACGCGCCGCCGCTCACTCCCAGACGTCGTCGCCGTACGGGCGCCGCCGCCCGGGTGCGGCCGCCCGCTTCCAGACCATCACCTTGCGTCGGAAGAAGCACACCTCGTCGCCGTGCTGGTTGAACGCCTTGGTCTCGACGGTCACCACGCCGCGGTCGTCGCGCGACCTCGACTCGACCACGTCGACCACCTTCGTCTCGGCGTAGATCGTGTCGCCGTGGAAGGTGGGCTTGCGGTGGACGAGCGACTCGACCTCGAGGTTGGCGATCGCCGCTCCGCTCACGTCGGGGACGCTCATGCCGAGCGTGAGCGAGTAGACGAGGTTCCCCACCACGACGTTGCGTCCCTGGACCGTCTCGTGCTCGGCGAACCACGCGTTCGTGTGCAGCGGGTGGTGGTTCATCGTGAGCATGCAGAAGAGGTGGTCGTCGTACTCGGTGATCGTCTTGCCCGGCCAGTGCCGGTAGACGTCACCGGGGACGAAGTCCTCGAGGTACCGTCCGAAGGGCCGATCGTGGATGGTCATGCCCGCTGTGTACTCGCTCGGGCCTGGCGGCGTCCAGCGGACCGAGCCGCCCGCCCGTGGTGCCGGTCGGCGGCCGGGGCCGTGGGGTCAGTCGGCGGACGGGGCCGTGGGGCGCGTCGTGAAGCCGAGCGACCAGTCGGGGTGCGAGTCGCCGTCGATGGCGAGCTTCCAGCTGAAGCGGGAGCCGTTGGCGAGCGGGAGCGGCCCGAGGTTGACGGCGAGGGCCACGTCGATGGGCGAGCCCTCCGGCACCCCGGCCGGGCGCCCGACGGTGAACTCGCCGCGCACCTCGACGGGCCGGGCCCCCTCGGGCGTGTCGACGAGGACGGGCTGGCCGTCGGCGTCCTCGAGGAAGAGCTCCCAGTGGTGGACGCGCTCGGCCTCGTGCCAACCGACGTCGATCTTCAGGGCGACGGCCGAGGGGACGGGGTCCGGCCCGGTCATGCTCCAGCCCCCACCGAGCACGTAGAGCTTCCCGTCGGCCACCTGGGCCGCGTCGCAGAGCAGCATCGTCACCTTCACCACGGCGAGGCTACCGGGTGCTGCGGGTGCCTCCGGGCGCCCGAGGAGGTCGGAGGGCCCGGGAGCGGGGCGGTCGCGTCGGTCGCCCCGGGTACGGTGGCGGGATGGAGCTGAAGGGCCTGCGCGACGACGTCTACCGGCGCCCGCTGGCCACTGCCCTCGACCGCCTCGGCATCGGGCCGGGATGGACGTGCGTGGACGTCGGGGCCGGAGGTGGCGACGTGTCGGTGGCGCTCGCCGAGGTGGTCGGGCGCGACGGTCGCGTCTACGCCGTCGACAGCGATCCCGCGGCGCGTGACGAGGTGGCAGAGGCGGCGGCGGCGCACGCCCAGGTCCTCGCCATCACCCAGGCGGGTGAGGACCTCCGGCTCCCCGAGCGGGTCGATCTGGCGTTCTGCCGCTTCCTGCTCCTCCACGTGCTCGACCCCGCGGTGGTCCTCGGTCGCATGGCGGCGGTCACCCGCCCAGGGGGCTGGGTCGTCGCCCAAGAGCCCATCACGTCGGCAGGGCGCGTCGACGGGCGCCCGCTGTCGATGCCCTCCGCCCGCCATCCCGACGTCGGCGCGCTGCTGCCGGCCCTCGTGCGCGACGCCGGTCTCGACGTCGTCGACGCGTGGGCCGAGGCGCCGGCAGGAGCAGGGCCCGGGCCCGTCGCCGAGTACCTGGCCGCCCTGACGGGGGTCGACCCCGGCGACGACGCCATCGTGCTGCCACCGCTCGTCACCGTGGTGGCCCGCGCACCCGATGCGGCGGGGTCGAGGGACGCCCGTCCGACGTGACCCACCCGCAGGGCGACCCGGCAACCCGGCAGGGCAGCCCGGCGGGCGACCTCGGCCCGACCAGGTTACGGCCGAGTCACTAACCTCTGCGGCGTGACGACCACCGCCGCATCCACCGACGCCCTGCCCGCACCCGACCTCGAGGCCGCTGCACGGGCCGTGGCCACCGCCGCCGCGGTGGTCGACGCCGGCGTCGCCGCCGTCACCGCTGCCGGCGGTCCCGACGCCGCCCAGGTGCTCGCCTACGACGTCGCCCACGCCGCGGCGGCCCTCCGAACGGCCGAGGCGGCGATCGCCTACGGGAGCCACGGCGAGATCGAGGCGCGCATCGCCTGCGTCTTCGCCGCCGACGCCCTTGCCGACCTCGAGGCCCGCACCGTCGGGCGCGAGCCGGCGTGGGGCGTGGCGCGGGGCTGGCTGGACAGGGCCGCGGACTTCGTGGAGACCTTCCGCCGTCCCGAGGTCGTGGCCTCCCTGGCCGAGACCGAAGGGCCGCGCCACCTGGACGCCGACTTCGAGCTCGTGCGTGACACGTTCCACCGCTTCGCCGAGGAGCAGGTGCGTCCACGCGCCGAGCACATCCACCGAGCCAACACCGACATCCCCGAGGAGATCATCGCCGGCCTGGCCGAGATGGGCGGCTTCGGCATGTCGGTCCCCGAGGCCTACGGCGGGTTCGCCAGCGGTGGCGAGAGCGACTACCTCGGCATGGTGGTCGCCACCGAGGAGCTCTCCTGGGGGTCGCTCGGTGCGGGAGGCTCCCTCATGACCCGGCCGGAGATCCTGACCCGGGCGCTCGTCCACGGCGGGACCGAGGAGCAGAAACGGCACTGGCTGCCCCGACTGGCCACCGCCGAGGTGATGGCGGCTGTCGCCGTCACCGAGCCCGACTTCGGCTCGGACGTGGCCGGGATCACGACCGCCGCCACCGAGGTGGAGGGGGGCTGGCTGGTCAGCGGGGTGAAGACGTGGTGCACGTTCGCTGCGCGGGCCGACGTGCTCATGCTGCTCGCCCGGACCGACCCCGACCGCTCGAAGGCCCACCGGGGACTGTCGCTCTTCGTCGTCGAGAAGCCCCGCGGCGAAGGGCACGGCTTCGTCTTCACGCAGGAGCCGGGCGCCGACGGCCGGCCGGCCGGCTCGTCGGGCCGCATGGAGGGCCGGGCCATCGACACCCTCGGCTACCGGGGCATGCACTCCTACGAGGTCGCCTTCGACCAGTGGTTCGTGCCCGGCGCCAACCTCGTCGGCGGCGAGACCGGCCTGGGCAAGGGCTTCTACCTGCAGATGCAGGGCTTCGAGAACGGCCGCCTGCAGACGGCGGCCCGTGCCCTCGGGGTCATGCAGGCCGCCTACGAGGCCGCGCTCGACTACGCCCGCAACCGGTCGGTGTTCGGCTCGCCCATCCTCGACTACCAGCTCACCCGGGCCAAGCTCGGCCGTATGGTCGCGGTGATCGCCGCGACCCGGCAGTTCTCCTACGAGGTCGCCCGGCTCATGTCCAAGGGCGAGGGCACCCTCGAGGCCTCGATGGTGAAGGCCTACGTCTGCCGTGCCGCCGAGTGGGTGACCCGCGAAGCCCTGCAGGTCCACGGCGGCATGGGCTACGCGGAGGAGTTCGCCGTCAGCCGGTACTTCGTCGACGCCCGGGTGCTGTCGATCTTCGAGGGAGCCGACGAGACGCTGTGCCTGAAGGTGATCGCCCGGCGCCTGCAGGACCGGGCCTCGGCGTGAGCCGGCCGCCGGGCCCGCGCCCGGTGCCGGCAGGCCCTGCGGCCTCGTTCCCGAAGGTGACGTTCAGCCCGACGAGCGGCTGAGCCCGGCGCGCTCGCCACGGGCGACGAACTTGGTCGCCATCTTGCGTGACGCCTCGTCGATCATCTCGTCACCGAACATGACCGCCCCGGCACGGTCCTCCTCGGTCGCCTTCCGGTAGGCGTCGAGGATGTCCCACGCCCGGTCGTACTGCTCCTGGGTCGGCGAGTAGACCTCGTTCAGCACGGTCACCTGGTCGGGGGTGAGCGCCCACTTGCCGTCGTAGCCCAGCACCCGGGTCCGCTGGGCGAACTCGCGCAGGCTGTCGAGCTCACGTACCTTCAGGAACGGGCCGTCGATGACCTGGAGCCCGTTCGCCCGCCCGGCCATGAGGATCTTCGAGAACACGTAGTTGAAGTGGTCGCCCGGGTACTCGGGGATGGCCACGCCGCCGGTCAGCACGGGCATCTCCATCGAGGCGGCGAAGTCGGCCGGGCCGAAGATGATCGTCTCGAGACGCGGCGAGGCGGCGCAGATCTCCTCGACGTTGATGAGGCCACGGGTGGTCTCGATCTGCGCCTCGATGCCGACGTGTCCGACGGGAAGCCCGCTCTTCTTCTCGACCTGTGCCAGCAGGAGGTCGAGCGCCACGACCTCGGCGGCCGACTGGACCTTGGGAAGCATCACCTCGTCGAGGCGGGGTCCGGCGTTGCCGACGACCTCGATGACGTCGCCGTAGGTCCACTCCGTGTCCCACGCGTTGATCCGCACGCACAGCACCCGGTCGTCCCAGGGGAGGTTCTTGATGGCGTCGACGACCTTCGCCCGGGCGTTCTCCTTCTCGAGCGGCGCGACCGAGTCCTCGAGGTCGAGGAAGCTCATGTCGGCGGCGACGGTCGGCGCCTTGGCCAGGAACCTGTCGTTCGAGCCCGGGGAGGACATGCAGGAACGGCGGGGAAGGTTTCGGGAGCGTTCGGACATGCCGAGATGGTAGGCCGCGCCGGGACGAGCGGGGGGACCCGACCGGCGCCGGGGCGCAGCAGGTGGGGAACCGGGCACCAACCGTGGCGCCGAGCGAGCCGGTGCCGTCTGCCCCCGCGCGGGGTGGCGCCACGAGGACCTGCCACGACGTGGGCTGATCGGCGAAACCTAACGTTCACGTAAACTGCGTCATATGACGACCGACGCGACCTCCTCGAGCACCCCGGCCGATGCCCCGACCAGCGGAGCCGGTGGGGGCCGCACGGCGGAGGTGGCGGCGGAGGCGGCGGAGGCGGCGGCGGGTGCCGGGGGCGGCGCACGCCGACGGGGGAGCCGGGCACCGAGCCACCCCGACCGCTACAAGTGGGTGGCGCTGTCGAACACGACGCTCGGCGTGCTCATGGCGACGATCAACCTGTCGATCGTGCTCATCGCGCTTCCCGACATCTTCCGGGGCATCGGGCTCGACCCGCTCGCCCCGGGCAACACCGGCTACCTGCTGTGGATGCTGATGGGCTTCATGGTCGTCACCGCCGTGCTCGTGGTCAGCTTCGGGCGGATCGGCGACATGTACGGGCGGGTCCGCATGTACAACCTCGGCTTCGCGGTGTTCACCGCCTTCTCGGTGCTGCTGTCCATGAGCTGGATGCACGGGCCCGCCGGAGCCCTCTACCTGATCGGCATGCGCGTGCTCCAAGGTGTCGGCGCCGCCCTCCTCATGGCCAACTCGAGCGCCATCCTCACCGACGCCTTCCCGACCCACCAACGAGGCCTCGCCCTCGGCATCAACCAGGTCGCCGCCATCGCCGGCTCGTTCATCGGCCTGGTCATCGGGGGCGTGCTCGGGCCCGTCGACTGGCGCCTCGTCTTCCTCGTGTCGGTCCCCGTCGGCGTGTTCGGGACGGCGTGGGCCTACCTCATGCTGCGCGACGTCGGCGAGCGTCGCCCGGCGAGGATCGACTGGTGGGGCAACGTCACCTTCGCCGTGGGCCTGGTCGCCGTCCTGACCGGCATCACGTACGGCATCGAGCCCTACGGCGGTCACGTGATGGGCTGGACGAACCCGATGGTGCTCGCCGCGCTGATCGGCGGCGTGGCCGTGCTCGTCGTCTTCTGCGTCATCGAGACGAAGGTCGCCGACCCGATGTTCCGGCTGCCGCTCTTCGCCATCCGGGCGTTCTCGATGGGCAACGTCGCCAGCCTGCTCGCCGCCCTGGGGCGGGGCGGGATGATGTTCATCCTCATCATCTGGTTGCAGGGCATCTGGCTGCCGCTGCACGGCTACAGCTTCGCGGAGACCCCGTTGTGGGCCGGCATCTACATGGTGCCGCTCACCATCGGCTTCCTCGTCTCGGGCCCGGTGTCGGGGTTGCTGTCCGACCGCTACGGCGCCCGACCGTTCGCGACCGGCGGCATAGTGCTGGCCGCCGTCAGCTTCGTGCTGCTCGAGCTGCTGCCCATCGACTTCCCGTACCCGGCCTTCGCCGGGGCGGTGCTCCTCAACGGGCTGGCGATGGGGATCTTCGCCTCCCCGAACCGCGCCGGCATCATGAACTCGCTCCCTCCCGACCAACGCGGGGCGGGCGCGGGGATGCTCAACACCTTCCAGAACTCGGCCCAGGTGCTCTCGATCGGGGTGTTCTTCAGCCTCATCATCCTCGGGCTCGCCTCGACCCTGCCCGGTCACCTCTACTCGGGACTCGTCGCCCACGGCGTCCCGGTGGCAGCGGCCGACCGGACGTCCCACCTGCCCCCGGTGGGCAGCCTGTTCGCCGCCTTCCTCGGCTACCACCCCATCGAGAAGCTCCTCGGCCCGGCGGTGCTCGGCCACCTCCCCGCCACGACCGTCTCCTACCTCACCGGGCGCAGCTTCTTCCCGGGGCTCATCGCCCACCCGTTCAAGCACGGGCTCGACCTCGCCTTCGACTTCGCCGCAGTCGCCTGCCTGCTCGCGGCCGGCGCGTCGTGGATGCGCGGGGCGAAGTACGTCCACGGCCAGGAGGACGGCACCGGAGCCGGCTCGGCCGCCACGGACGAGGACGAGGAGGACGTCGCCGTCACCGCCGCGCCGGCTGCGGCCGGGCCCGGTGCCGGGGCGGCCCTCACGGCCGAGGCGGCTCCTCGGGGGGCGCCTCGGCATCGAGCTCGGCGGGCGTCAGCTGCTCGGCGAGGAGCCGGTCGAAGCGGGCCGGGTCCCCGGACACGAAGCGCCGGCACAGCCGGTACCCCTCCACGTAGCACGTGAGGTAGGCGCGCCACGTCGGGTGGGTGAGGAAGGCGACGGCCTTCTCGGCGCGGTCACGGGGCAGGAGGCCCCAGTAGGCCACCTCCCCCACCACCACCTCGGGGTCCGCCCCGTCCTCGTGGAGCCGGAAGGCGGCGTTCTGCCGTACGGCGCCGAGCGCCTCGGACGCCACTGCCACGGCCGCCACCACGTCGGTGTCGTAGCGGATCCCGAGCGGGTGGAGGTGCTCGGCGACGACGGGCTCGGGGCGCGTGCCCGCCACGACCTCGAGGCCGAGGTCGGCAAGGCCCTCGGCGACGAGGCACTGGGGCGTGCCGACGAGGAAGATGGTCTCCTCCGCCCGGCGGCGGGCCCGCACGAGACCGACCTCTTTGCGGGTGTGCTCGGTGTGGTGGCCCGGGTAGGCCTCGTGGGCGACGACGTGGGCGAGGCTGGTCGACAGCACCGGCAGGTCGACGTTGACGGCGACGCGGCTGCGCAGGTCCCCCAGGTAGTAGTTGAAGCCCGCCCACGGCTGCCCGGTCACCAGATCGAAGGCGACCTCCTCGCCCTCGGGCAGGCCGAAGCGCTCACGGGTCCGCTGGCGGAGGTCCTCGAGGAGCGACGAGATGGCCGGTCTCAGCAGGTCGGGCGGCACGGCGTGCGCCTCGCGCCACGCCACGAGCCGGTCACGCAGGGAGCCCGACCCCGGGAGCACCTCGTCGAGCCGCCGGTGCGCCGCGGCGAGGACCTCTTCGGGGACCCGTCGAGGGCGGACGCCGTAGCACCACTCGACCTCGTCGGCGTAGGCGACCTCCTCGCCCGCGAGCCGGCGCGCCGTCACCGAGAGCCCGACCACCTGGGCGCGCAGCCAACCTCGGCGGGCGTCGTCGTCGGTCGCGGCGGCTCCGGCGAGCAGCGCCTCGTCAGCTCGCCGGGTCGAGGCCCCCGGCGGGCCGTCGAGCGGCAGGCCGCCGTCGAGGTCGTCGAGCAGGGCCCTGGCGTCGGCCACCAACGCGCCGAGCGCGAGCGGCGGGCCCTCGGACGCCTCGGCGGCGAGCTCGGGCGGGCCGTAGTAGGCGTCGACCAGACCGTCCACGTGCCGGCCGAGCGCCAGCCCGAGCGCGAGGTACCGACCGACGGGCGAGCGGGGCTCGACCGGCGGCCTGCCGTCGGGCCGACTCGCCCGGCTCACAACAGCCGTCGTCAGCCGAGGCGGTCGTGGAAGAAGTCGACGGTGCGCTGCCAGAGCAGCGCCGCCGCCTGCTCGTCGTAGACCTCCGGACGGTCCTCGTTGAAGAAGGCGTGGTCCGCCTCCTCGTAGTGGTGGAACGTCACGTCCTTGCCGAGCTCGCGGAGACGTGCCTCGAGCGCCCTCGCGGCATCGGGGGTGAAGAAGGTGTCCCTGCCCGCCGCGTGACCGAGCACGGCGGCGCTCAGCTTCGAGTAGTCGGGCGTGGCGTCGGGCCATGGGACCAGCCCGTAGGCGGGCACCACGGCGGCCACGGCGTCGGGACGCTGCGTGGCGAGCACGAGGGCCAGGCCGCCGCCCATGCAGAAGCCCACGACGCCGACGCTCGAGCGGCCGGTGCGGGCGAGCAGCGTGTCGACGGCCCCGCTCAGGTCCTTCGCCGCCTCGTCCATCCGCATCGCCATCATCTGCTTCCCGGCCTCGTCGGGCTCGGTGAGCGGCACCTTGGTCCCGTGGTAGAGGTCGGGCGCCAGCGCCGTGAACCCGGCGGCGGCGAAGCGGTCGCAGGTACGGGCGATCTGCGGCACGAGCCCCCACCACTCCTGGAGGACGACGACCCCCGGCGTCCCGGCAGCGCCTCCGTCGGGTACGGCGAGGTAGCCGTTCGCAGTCCCGCCGTTGCTCGCGAATTCGATCGTCTCACCCATGGAGTGCACCCTACCTGACCAGGTCCGACCGGGTGCGGCCCCCCGGGGCGACCCTGTCGCGGGCCACCGCGACCGTCCCGACGGTGCTTGCGCCTCCAGGAGTGGTCGACTAGACACTCCCCCGTTGTGACTGACGCCGAGCAGTGCTCGACGGCGAAGCCACGTGCCCCCCACGGCGCGTCCCGGGTGGCGTCCCGCCGCCTGCGGGCAGCGCTGGCGCTGGCTATCGTCACAGGGATCACCTCCCCGGTGGTCCTCACCGCGCGACCCGCCGGTGCCGACCCGGTCGCGGCAGCGAAGGCCCAGGCGGCCTCCGTCGAGGCCAAGCTGCAGGCCACCCAGCAGCAGCTCGCCGCCGAGAGCGGCCAGTACGAGGCGGCGAGCTACCGGGTGTCCCAGCTCGACGCCTCCATCGCCCGGGGACAGGCCAAGCTCGCCCAGGAACAGGCGACCGTGTCCAAGGACCAGTCGCAGCTCCGCGCCCAGGCCCTCGACGCCTACATGACCGACGGGTCGAGCACCCAGCTGACCGACCTGTTCTCGTCCACCGGCTCGACGGCGGGGATCCGCAGCGAGTACACGGCCATCGCCAACGGCGACGTGACGACCACGATCGACCAGCTCCACACGGCGGAGGCGACCCTGCAGTCCCAGCAGACGTCCCTCAGGCAGCAGGAAGCGCAGGCCAAGGCGGCCGAGGACCAGGCCGCCCAGGCCAAGAGCCGGTCCGCCGTGCTGGTCGGCCAGTACCAGGCGACGCTCGCCGGCCTCGACGCCCACATCAAGCAGCTGATCGCCCAGCAGCAGGCGGCCGCGGCCGCGGCCGCCGCCGCCGCCTTCCAGGCGCGCCTCGCCGCCCAGCAGGCTGCCGCCCGTGCTGCCGCCCAGGCGGTCCTGCGCTCGGCACCGGGTGCTGTCACGGTCTCTGCCACCAACCTCCCGCCGCTCCTCCCCGGAGCGGCGGGCGCCGTCCAGGCCGCCGAGCGGGAGGTCGGGGTCCCCTACGTGTGGGGCGGGACGACCCCGGCTGGCTTCGACTGCTCGGGGCTGGTCATGTGGGCGTACGCCCAGGTAGGGATCTCGCTACCACACTTCTCGGGCGCCCAGTACGACGTCACCATCCACATCCCGCTGGCCGACGTCCAACCCGGAGACATCCTCTTCTACGGCCCGGGCGGGACGCAGCACGAGGCCATGTACGTCGGCGGCGGCATGATGGTCGAGGCCCCCTACACCGGGGCGACCGTGCACATCACGCCCGTGCGCACGGGCGCCGGCTTCGCCGGCGTCGGACGGGTCCCCTGACGCCGACGAACGCTCGGGCGTCCGGCTCGGGCATACTGGTCGACGCGTCGCCATGAGACCCATCCCCGTCGCCTTCCACATCTGGTTCCTCGAGGTCCACACCTACGGGATCGGCCTGGCCATCACCTTCTGGTTCGGCCTGCGCTACCTCGAGCGCCGCCTCCGCCGCGCCGGCTACCCGTGGCAGTGGGCGACGGGCATGTTCCTGTGGGTCATCGTCGCCGCCATCGTCGGCGCGCGCGTGATGCACGTGATCGCCAACTTCGGGTACTACTCGCACCACCTCGGCCAGATCGTCGCCATCTGGCAGGGCGGCCTGTCGTCGTTCGGCGGCCTGATCGCCGCCATCCCCGTCGGGATCATCTCCGCACGGCGCCGCTGCCCTCAGCTCTCCCTGTCTCGCCTCGCCGACATGGTCGCACCCGTGCTGATCGCCTCGTGGTCGCTCGGGCGGCTGCTCGGCCCCCAGCTGATGCGCGCCGGCGGCGGGCACCCGACCACCCAGTGGTTCGGCATGTACTACGCCGACCAGGTGGGCAAGCGGCTGCCCGTCCCGCTCTTCCAGGCGTTCGAGGACTTCCTCATCTTCTGCGTGCTCCTGCTCGTCGAGCGGTGGCTGCGCGACCTCGTCACGGCGCGGACGGCTCGTGCCCCCGCCGTGACGGCGGCTCCCACCGAGGTCACGACGGCCACCGGCGACGCGACGACGGACGGCGAGGCGCACGGCGCTGGCACGCCCGACCGCGACCCGTCGGCTGGGCTGCCCCCGACGGGGATAGTGCTCGGCGTCGCCCTGCTGCTCTGGGGCATCGAGCGGACGGTCGACCAGAGCCTCTGGCTGAGCTACCCGGGCCACCTCGGCTCGCTGCTGGTCCAGCTCGCCGGGGTGGGGATCGCCCTCGCCGGCGTCGTCCTGCTCGCCGTCCGCTGGCCTGCGCTGAGGGCCTGGCGGGCCGGAGGCACGGACGAGGCGCCCGACGCCTCACCCGGGCCGTCGGCCACCGTCGGCACGGGTGCGCCTCCCGTCCCGGCCGACTGAGCGCGACCTGGCCCAGTCGTCCGGGGACCCCTGCACCGCCCGGCGCTCCCGCCCGGCGTCAGCCTTGCTTCCCCTCGTCGGCCGCCTTGGCGGCGGCCGCCCTCCGGTACTCCTCGAGCTGGTCGAGGAGCGGCATGCGCTCTTGGCCGACGGTGGCATCGAGCCGTGCGGCGATCTGCTCGGGCGTCCACCGCCCCTCCGCGTAGACGGCACGGACCTCGCGTGGCTGGTTCCACACCGCGATCTTGGGGCCGACCGCCGTGTAGACCTGTCCGGTCACGTGGCGGGCCCGGTCGGAGAGGAGGTAGACGACGAGGGGGGCGACGTCCTCGGGGTCGCCCATCTCCGCCAGGTCCATCGGCACGTTCGCCGACATGCGCGTGCGCGCCACGGGGGCGACGGCGTTCGCCCTGACCTCGTAGCGGTGGAGCCCGGCGGCCGCGGAGCGCACGAGCGACACGATGCCGCCCTTGGCCGCCGCGTAGTTGGCCTGTGCCACGCTGCCGGCGAAGGCGCCCGAGGTGAAGGCCACGAGGGAGCCGCCGCCCTCCTGCTTGCGCATGACGGCGGCGGCAGCCCGGAACACCGTGAAGTGGCCCTTCAGGTGGGTCTCGACGACGGCGTCCCACTCGTCCTCGGACATGTTGAAGAGCATCCGCTCGCGCAGGATGCCGGCGACGGCGACCACGCCGTCGACCCTCCCCCACCGCCCGACGGCGGCGTCGACGATGGCGGTCCCTCCGGCCAGCGTCGTGACGCTCTCGGCCACGGCAACTGCCTCGCCACCCGCGGCGGTGATCTCGCCCGCGACCGACTCGGCGACGTCGCTCGTCGGGTCCGAGCCGTCGAGGGAGACGCCGATGTCGGCCACGACGACGCGCGCCCCCTCGGCCGCCGCCGCAAGGGCCACGGCGCGCCCGATGCCGCCGCCGCCGCCCGTCACCACGACGGCCTTGCCGTCCAGGAATCCGCTCACGCTCGCCTGCCTCCTCCTCGCCGGGCCCGGTGCGCCGGCGTCGTGCCGTGGCGCCCGGGCCGTCCCGTCGGACCGCTGCCCGCCGGAGCGAGCAGCGCGGTTGACCATAGACGAGAACCTGTTCTAGCGTTCGCCCCGGTACCGGCGCCAGCGGGGTCTGCCCGCCGGTCGGCGCGACCGGGCAGCAGGCCGGGTGCCGGGTGGGCACGGAAGGGGAGGGCCGATGGCTGACCTGGGGTTCTGGGCACTTGCGCACGACGACCCGGGGCATCTCGCCCTGGTCGACGTGGACGGCACCGAGCACGACGCCGGCACGCTGCTCGGGCGGGCCAACCAGGTGGTGGCCGGGCTGCGCCGGCTCGGCATGGAGCCCGGCGACCGGGTGGCCACGCTCCTGCCCAACGGGGTCGAGGTGTTCGAGCTCTATCTCGCCGCCCTCCAGGCCGGCTGGTACCTCGTGCCCGTCAACCACCACCTGGTGGGTCCCGAGGTCGCCTACATCCTCGCCGACTCGGACGCCAAGGCGTTCGTTGCCCACGAGCGCTTCGCCGAGACCGCCCTCGACGCCGCCGAGGAGGCCGAGCTGCCGTCGACGGCCTGCTTCGCCGTGGGCGAGATCACCGGCTTCGGGTCGTACGCCACCATGCGCGACAGCCAGCCGACGGCGGACCCCGAGGGGCGCACCATCGGCGACGTGATGAACTACACCTCGGGGACGACGGGCAACCCGAAGGGCGTCTACCGGCCGCTCGCCGGGTGCACGCCCGAGGAGGCGGCGCTCGGGCTGAGCGGGATCCTCTTCCTGTTCGGGGTCCAGCCCCACGACGACAACGTCCACATCGTCGGCTCCCCCCTCTACCACACGGCCGTGCTGCGCTACTCGGGAGCGTCGATCCACCTCGGCCACACCGTGGTCGTGATGGACAAGTGGTTGCCCGAGGAGATGCTGCGGCTCATCGAGCGGTACCGGGTGACGACCTCGCACATGGTCCCCACCCAGTTCCACCGGCTGCTCGCCCTCCCCGAGGAGGTCCGCGGCCGCTACGACGTCTCGTCTCTGCGCCACATGATCCACGCAGCCGCCCCCTGCCCCGTCGACGTCAAGCGCAAGATGATCGAGTGGTGGGGCGACGCCATCGACGAGTACTACGCCGCCTCGGAGGGCGGCGGCACCCTGGTCACCGCCAAGGAGTGGCTCGACAAGCCCGGGACGGTGGGCCGGCCGTGGCCCATCTCGGAGATCGCCGTCTTCGACGACGCGGGCAACCGGATCGAGGAGCCCGGGGTCATCGGCACCGTCTACATGGCCATGCAGACGGGCGACTTCACTTACCACAAGGACGAGCAGAAGACCGCCAAGAACCGGATCGGACGGTTCTTCACCGTCGGGGACGTCGGGTTCCTCGACGAGGACGGCTACCTGTTCCTGCGGGACCGCAAGATCGACATGATCATCTCGGGAGGGGCCAACATCTACCCCGCCGAGATCGAGAACGTCCTGCTCGGGCACCCGGCGGTGGGCGACGTGGCCGTCTTCGGCATCCCCGACGACGACTGGGGCGAGCAGGTCAAGGCCGTGGTCGAGCCGGCCGAGGGCTCCACGCCCTCGCCCGAGCTGGCCGAGGAGATCCTCGCCTACGCAGCCGGGCGGCTGGCCAAGTTCAAGCTGCCCAAGTCGGTCGACTTCACCGACGCCATGCCCCGCGATCCGAACGGCAAGCTCTACAAGCGCAAGCTGCGCGACCCCTACTGGGAAGGGCGCGAGAAGATCTGACGGCAACGTGGGCGCAGGAGCCGCCGAGCGCGACCGGCGGCGCGGCCCGCCACGCCCGCGTCCGGCGGCTCACGAGGCCGGGTCGGCGTCGAGGGCGGCCCGCAGCCGCGGTCGGAGGTTGACCGCCCGCAGGTCGCCATTGGTCAGGGCGACCACCCTCGGGTCCATCACGGAGCGCCAGAGCGGCGGGACGTACGCCAGGCCGATCATCAACCCGTAGCCAGAGGGCAGCTGGGGTGCTTCGTCGAAGTGGCGGAGCGTCTGGTAGCGGCGGGTGGGGTTGGCGTGGTGGTCGGAGTGGCGCTCGAGGTTGTAGAGCGCGAGGTTCGAGGCCACGTGGTTGCTGTTCCAGCTGTGCCGGGGCTGGCACCGTTCGTACCGGCCCGTGGGCAGCTCGGCTCGGAGCAGCCCGTAGTGCTCGACGTAGTTGACCACCTCGAGCAGGGAGAATCCGAAGACGACTTGGACGGCCAGGAACGGCACGACGCGGAGCCCGAGCCAGGCGACGAGGGGGACGTAGAGGGCGACGGAGAGGGCCCACGCCTGCAGGACCTTGTTCCGCACCGACCCGGGGCGGCGCCCGGTGCGAGCCAGGCGACCGCGCTCGAGGGCCCAGGCCGATGCCACGCTGCCCGCGACCGTCCGGGGCAGGAACGCCCAGAACGACTCGCCGTAGCGAGCGCTCGCCGGGTCCTCGGGGGTGGCCACCCGCGAGTGGTGGCCCCGGTTGTGCTCGACGTAGAAGTGCCCGTAGCAGGTCTGGGCGAGGGCGACGCGCGACAGCCACCGCTCGGCGCCGGCCCGCTTGTGCCCGAGCTCGTGGGCGGCGTTGATGCCGGCCCCGCCGACCAGACCGACGGTGAGGGCCCATCCCACGAGGTCGACCGGAGCGAGGTGGTGCCGGGCCACCCACCACGTGACGAGCACCAGCCCCCCGTACTGGAGCGGGAGGTAGAGGTAGGTGCACCACCGGTAGTAGCGGTCCTCCTCCAGCCCGGCGACCGCCGTCTCGGGCGGGTTCGACCGGTCCTCCCCGAGGACGGCGTCGAGGAGGGGGATGCCCACGTAGATCCACAGCGGTCCCGACCAGTAGAAGGCTCCCCAGCCCGTTGCCCGCGCACCGAGGAGCCCGAGCACGGGCAGGAGCGGCACGACGAGGCCGATCAGCCAGAGGAGGCGCTTCGGGTCTCGCCAGGGCACCGCCGCCAAGGCAACGTCCGGGCCCGTCGCGCTCGAGGAGCCCGTGCTCGGCACGCCGGGGGTGGCGGCAGTTCGGCCGGCCATCGGGGCGGCGGCCGCGACACCCGCCGGGGCGGCGGAGCCGCGTCGGAGCAGGGTCATGGGGTCCTCCTCGGGGTCGGGGCGTCGTGTCCGGCGTCGGGGACGTGCCGTGCGAGCGGCGCCGGCAGGGGGGTCGTCAGAGGGGCGCACCGTTCAGGCGGCGGGGCGGGTGGCCAGC
This sequence comes from uncultured Acidimicrobiaceae bacterium, assembly GCA_964610905.1. GTDB lineage: Bacteria > Actinomycetota > Acidimicrobiia > Acidimicrobiales > RAAP-2 > JAJZJT01. The sequence continues at coordinate 12,947 of CAZSYT010000024.1, read as the reverse complement.
ATCCCGTCGAAGAGGCAGCTCACCAGCGTCTCGGCCACGTCTCCGGGCGCCTCCTCGGGAGGGCCCACCGCATAGCTGACGAGGAGCCGGGCGACCACGTCTGCGCCGCGCTCGACGACCGAGCGGTCGAGCTCGGGCAGCTTGCGCTCGGCCAGCCCGCAGACGGCGGCGCGCACCGCCACCATGACCGGTCCCGCGCCGGCCGTGAGCAGGGGGACGAGCGTCTCGGGCTCGGTGCGGACCAGCCGGTCGAGGAGGGGGTGGCCCCGGCTCAGCTCGAGGGCGGTCCGCACCCCGACGACCAGGGCCTCCCGTACGTCGTCGACGGGCTCCGCGGCGGCCACGACCTCGCGGACGACGCGCGTGGTCTCTTCGAGCACGGCCTCGGCCACGAGGTCCTCCTTGGAGGCGAAGTGCTTGTAGAGCGTCTGACGAGAGAGGCCTGCCCGGCGCGCCACGTCACCGACCGACAGGCGGGCGATGCCGAAGACTGCGGCCGCTTCGACCGTCGCGTCGAGGATCCGCCGCCGCACCGGAGGGACGCCATCCATGCCGACAAGGTAACAGAGACTGTCGACATGTCAACCGAGCTGGCGGCGGGTCGGAGCCTGGTGCGCCGGTCGCCGGTCGCCGGTCGCCGGTCGCCGGTCGCCGGTCGAGCGCGTCGGCGTCAGTCGCCGGCGCGCTCGGGCGTGGGGACGCGGTCGACCCCGGGCCCCGACGCGACGGTGACGCCGGGCCCGGCCCCCGGCCCGGCACCGCGGGCGTGACGCTCGGCGATGGCCAGGAAGGCCTGCGGGAGGACCTCGATGAAGAGCCCGTCGGCCTCGGCCGTCAGCTCCTCCCCGTGGAAGACGCCGGCCCACGTGTGGATCTTGCGACCCTCGCGCCCTCGGCACCGGGCCTCGACCCGCAACGGCACCCGCAGCGGCGTCGGCCGGCGGTAGCGGACGGTGAGCATCCCGGTCATCCCCGGGTTGCCGGCCACCATGTTGGCCGCTCCGAGCACCTCGTCGAAGAGGGCGGCCAGCACGCCGCCGTGCACGCACGTCGGCGGCCCTTCGTAGGCGTCGCCGAAGGTCGCCTCGCCGCGGACGACGGGATGGCCGCCGTCGTGGGCGGGCTCGACCCAGATGCGTGCCGGAGGCGCGAGCGGGTTCACGAGGCCGGTCATCGGCGACGTCGGGAAGAACGCCTGGGGATCGGCGTCCGGGTCCGGCTGGCCACGGGGCCGCTTGCCGGGTCCCGCGCGCCGCCGCAGCTCGGCGGCCACCCCTTCGAGCGCGACGGCCGCCTCGGTCGCCGATGCTCCGTCGAGCGGCGCCGCGACGGTCAGCCCCACCAGGTCGCGCACGGCCGAAGCCAACCGCTCGAGCGGGTGCTCCTCCCCGTCGTCCTCCCCGACCAGCCCCGTCCCCGCCCCGGCCGTCATCGGCGGGTGAAGCGCGGGGGCCGCTTCTCGGCGAAGGCGCGCTGGCCCTCCTTGGCGTCCTCGGTGGCGAAGACCGGCCAGCCGAGCTCGAGCTCGACGGCCAGCGCCTCGGCCTCGGGAAGTCCCTCGGTGGCCCTCACCGACGCCTTGATGGCCTCGACGGCCAGCGGACCGTTGGCGGCGATCACCTCGGCGATCTCACGCGCAGCGTCCAGGGCCGTGCCGTCGGGGACGACCCGCCCGATGAGCCCGATCTCCTTCGCCTCGGCCGCGCTCACCTCGCGGGCGGTGAGCAGGAGGTCCATGGCCACCGTGAAGGGGATCTGCCGCCGCAGGCGGACGGTCGACCCGCCGAGAGGGAAGAGCCCGCGACGTGCCTCGAAGATCCCGAACTTCGCTCCCTCGCCGGCGACCCGGATGTCGGTCGCCTGCAGGATCTCCGTGCCGCCGGCGACGGCCCATCCTTCGACCGCGGCGATGAGGGGCTTGCGCAGCGAGTAGTGGCGCAGGAGCGCCTTCCAGTGGAGGTCGGGGTCGTCGGCCATCCGCTGGCGGGCGGACTCGCTGTCCGGGCCCGACATCGACTTCAGGTCCATGCCGGCGCAGAACGTCCCGCCGGCCCCCGTGAGGATGGCGCACCGGATGCCGTCGTTGGCGTCGATCTCCTGCCAGGCGTCGGCCATCCCGACGAGCATCGGACCGGACAGCGCGTTCTTCGCCTCGGGCCGATTGAGGGTGACGACGGCCGTCGCCCCCTCGACCTCGAAGGTCAGGTGCTCGGTGCCGATCACGCCTCGTCCCTTTCGCTCGCCTCGGTCGCCTCGGCCACCGCCACGCCGGTCACAGCCGCTCGAAGATCGTGCCGGTGGCCAGCGCCCCGCCACAGCACATGGTGACGAGGGCGAGCGTGGCGTCGCGGCGCTCGAGCTCGTGGAGGGCGGTCGTCACCAGACGGGAGCCGGTCGCCCCCACCGGGTGGCCGAGCGCGATCGCCCCCCCGTTGACGTTGACCTTGTCCCAGTCGGCCCCGTGCTCGCGCCCCCACGACAGGACCACCGATGCGAAGGCCTCGTTGACCTCGAAGAGGTCGATGTCGGCCATGGTCATGCCGGCCTTGGCGAGCACCTTCGCCGTGGCGGCGATCGGGCCGTCGAGGTGGTAGTAGGGGTCCGAGCCCACGAGCACCTGGGCGACGATCCGGGCACGCGGGCGTCGGCCCTCGGCCCGGGCGCGCTCCTCGGACATCCAAAGGACCGCGGCGGCGCCGTCAGAGATCTGCGAGCTGTTGCCGGCCGTGTGGATGCCGTCGGGCAGCACGGGCCTGAGCCCGGCCAGGCCGTCGGCCGTCGTCTCGCGCAGTCCCTGGTCCATGCGCACGAGCACGTGCTCACCGGTCGGGCCCTCCGGCCCGACCACCGGTGCCTCGACCGGGGCGATCTCTCGGTCGAACCGTCCCTCGGCCACGGCGGCGGCGGCCTTGCGCTGCGACTCGAGACCCAGCCAGTCGACATCGGTCCGGCTGATGCCGTACTTCTGGGCGATCCGCTCGGCCGCCCCGAACTGGTCGGGCATGTCCCACGGGAAGCCGTCGGGTCGCGAGGACCCCGGCCCGTTCAGTGCGTTGGCGCCGAGGCCGACCCGGCTCATCGCCTCGACCCCGCACGCGATGCCGACATCGATGGCATCGGCGCTGATCAGGTTGGCCACGAAGTTGTTGGCCTGCTGGGACGAGCCGCACTGGCAGTCGATCGTCGTGGCGGCCACCTCGTAGGGCAGGGACTGGTTGAGCCACGCCGTCCGCGTGACGTTGGAGGCCTGCTCCCCCGCCTGGGTCACGCAGCCCCCCACCACCTGCTCGACCACGGCGGGGTCGACGCCGGCCCGCTCGACGAGGGCCGACTGGGCCTGGCCGAGCAGCTCGGCGGCGTGGAAGCCCGAGAGCCACCCGTTGCGCTTGCCGATGGGCGTGCGGACCGCCTCGACGATCACCGGTCGGGCCATGGGGGCTCCCTCCTGCCAGAGCCGCGGCCCCGGCGAGACGGGTCCGCGGACGTTCCTCCGTCGGCGCCGGCAGCGTGCCACCCGCCGGCGCCGGCCGAGTATAGAACCCGTTCTACTCACGGGCGACCCGCCCCGGGGCCTGCGGGCGGCCTCCGTCTCGGTCGGGGGCGCCCGCCCGGGCCCGCAGCGGCCACGTATCATGCAGCGTCGCCGCTCGAGCGCCAGGAGGACCATGCAATCCACGAACCGGGCCTGGACGAGGCTGGCCTTCGCCCTCGTCGGCGTGCTGGGGGTCGCCATCGCCCTCACCGCCGTCCTCGTCGCCCTCCCCCAGCCGGCGGTCGGCGGCACGTGCGGGCCCGGGAAGGGCTCCGAGACGCCACTCGCCGCCTTCTTCAACCCGGGCTCGATCGGGGCCGGCGTGGAGCCGCCCTCCTCCGACCCGACCGGACAGGTCGAGTGGTTGGCCTTCGTCGGCGAGTGCCAGTCGGCGACCGACGCCCGCATCTTGACCGGCTTCGCCGTGCTCGTCCTGTCGGTGGGCGTGGCGCTCCTCGGTCCCGCGCTCCTCGCGAGTGCCGGTGACGACCGGAGGCGGCGTCCGTCCCCGGCGGTCCCCACGCAGCCCTGGGGAGCCGTCCCGTCGGCCACCCCGCCGCCCGTGGCGCCACCGGCAGGACCACCTGCCACCCCAGCCGGCTGGCACTGACCGGACCGTTCCGCCGGGGTTCCGGCGCCAGCCGGGGGGGCCGCTCGACGAACGCTCGGGCCCGACGGGTCCCTCCCGCAGGTTCCACACCGCGCGTCGTCCCTCCGGCCAGGCTGAGGACGGCAGGGGCTGCAGGCCGGTCACGCCGGCGCCGGCGCCGGCGCCGAGCTTGCTCCACGAGCCCCGGCGTTCCGACCACCCAGATCCTCGCCTGGGGCACCGAGTCGCTCGGCGGACTCGACCACGGCCGCGGCCTGGTCCACCCGGTCGACTCGAGCCGACCCGACGGTCCGGTGCACAGCTGATCGGTCGGGCCAGACCGGCACCCGCGTGCACCGTTGGGGCTGCCGGGGTCGGCACGACCGGACCCCGTCGGGACCCTTCGAGCCCCGGTGCACCCGATGGCGACGGAGGCCGGGGCAGCGGGCCCGGCACGAGCGCGACGAGGGCCGGGCACCTCGAGGTGCCCGGCCCTCGTTCGTCCTCGGCCGGAGGGGGGAACCGGTCGAGACGAGCCAGGGCCTGGGGCGGGCCCTGGCAGGGGTGGACGATCCTGCTGCGCTACTGCGGCGGCCCCGACCCCAGCGTGACCGACACGGTCCGCTGTTGGCCGCTCGTGTCCGTGTAGACGACCGGCACCGTGGCGCCGACCTTCTCCTCGAGCATGATCTGGGCGAGGTCGTTGACGCTCGTCACGGTGTGGCCGCCGACCGAGGTGATCACGTCGCCGGCCTGCAGCCCGGCGTTGGCCGCCGCCTGCCCCGGGATGACCGTGAGGATCTGGGCGCCGGCCGACGACTGCGAACCGCCGCTGCCCGATCCGATGCCCGATCCGATGCCTCCGAAGCCGCCGAAGCCGGAGCCGGAGCTGCCACCGGGAGCGGTCACTTGCACGCCGAGGAACGGGGTGGGTCCGAGGTGCACGCTCGACGTCGCCGTCCCCGACTCGATCTGGCGGACGATCGACAGTGCTTCGTTGATCGGGATCGAGTAGCCCTGGACGCCCGAACCTCCGGTCGGCTGGAACTGGAAGCCGGCGGACGCCGCGGTGTCCATGCCGATCACCTTGCCGGACGTGTTCACGAGCGGGCCCCCCGAGTCGCCGGGCTGGATGTCGGCATCGGTCTCGATCAGACCGCTCAACTGCTCGGTGGTACCGTCACCCTGGTCGGAAGCGGTGATCGACTGGTTGAGCGCGGTGACCGCCCCGCCGGCCACGCTCGGCGTCCCACCGACGCCTCCGGCGTTCCCGATGGCCACGACCTGGTCACCCGTGCGCACGCTCGACGAGTCTCCCGTCGTCACGGTGGTCAGTCCCGAGGCGTTCTTCAACTGGAGCACGGCGACGTCCTTCGTACGGTCGTAGCCGACGACGGACGCGGCGTAGGTCTTCCCGTTGCCGATGTCGGTCACGCTGATCGACGTCGACGACTCGATGACGTGGTTGTTGGTGAGGACCTCGCCGTTCGAGGTGAGGACCATGCCCGTCCCCGCCGCCTGCTCGTTCTGGTAGTTGAGCGTCGTGTTGATGTCGACGAGGGCCGGTGAGACCCGCTGGGCGATCGCCGACGCGTTGGAAGGGCCACCCGAGCCCGATCCACCCGAGCCCGATCCACCCGAGCCCGATCCACCCGAGCCCGATCCACCCGAGCCCGGAAGGGCGATGCCCACGGAGGAGCTCACCGGTGGTGGCTGCCAGACGGCATGGCCGATCACGACGCCGAGGGCCGCGGCCACCACGGCCCCGACCACGGCGACCACGGCGAGGCGGCCGACCGGGTGCGTGCTCGCCGGCGCGTGCGGCTGCCCCCACGGTCCGGGCCCGTGGTCCCACCACGGCGGAGCGCCCCAGCTGCCCGGGGGCGGACCACCTGCGGGCCCGCCCGGGTACGGTCCTGGGCCCCCGGCGGGTGCATGCGCGCCGGCGCCGGGGTAGTAGCCGGGGGCGGCGTAGGGACCGGGGTGCTGGCCCGGAGCACCGCCCGGGTAGGTGCTCGCCCACGTGCCCGGGTCACCGGGAGCCTGCCACGAGCCACCACCGACCGGGGGAACCTGACCTCCGGGGTGGGCGGGCTGGATGGGAGGGGTCGACGCGGCAGCCCCCGGCTGCCACGTCCCGCCCGGGTCGCCGACCTCGCCGGTGGGCACGGCTGCGGTGGGCACGGCTGCGGTGGGCTCGCCGGTGGGCACGGCTGCGGTCGGCTCGCCGGTGGGCACGGCTGCGGTGGGCTCGCCGGTGGGCACGGCTGCGGTCGGCTCGCCGGTGGGCACGGCTGCGGTCGGCTCGTCTGGGCTCGCCTGCTGCTCGGGCTGCTCGTCGTCGTGGTTCATGGCCGTCCTTCGTGGCTCGTCCGCTGGGCCCCGTCGCGCTCGTCGCTCCGGTCGCCCGCGTGCACGATCCCATTACATCGTCCTTGTCTAAGGATTTCCCAACTGCACCATAAGGATTCCCGTAGACCTACCGGGTCAAGCCGGCAGGTCCACCGGGTCAAGCCGGCAGGTCCACCGGGTCAAGCCGGCAGGTCCACCGGGTCAAGCCGGCAGGTCTACCGGGTCAAGAAGGTGCCGTCGGGCGGGTGGCCCGGGGACGCCGACCGGTCGGAGCGTCCTCCTCGGACGTCGCTCAGGCGGTCCTGCCCACGCGGCGGGCCGTCCCCGGCTCCTGGGTCGGCATGTGCTGGGGCGAGGGGATGGGGAAGGCCGGCTGGTCGGTCCGGAGCTCGACGAGGTCGGTCGCCTGGCAGCCGAGCGTCTCCACGTAGGCCTTCGTGTCCCCGGCGGTCGACGGCAGCGAGGGGCGCGACGTGTCGGGCTGGCCGAGCCGCAGTGTGGCGGTGAGGTCCCCGACCGTCTTGCGGCGCCATGCCGATATGTTCGGCGCCTTCACCCCGAAGCGCGCTTCGAGGAAGCGGAGCTGCGACGTGTGGTCGAAGACGTCCGAGCACACGTAGCCGCCTCGGCTGAAGGGCGAGACGACCAGCATCGGCACGCGGAACCCGAGGCCGATGGGCCCTGCCACCCCCTGGGCATCGGCGGGGAGAGGGCTCACAGTCAGGTACTCGCCCGGCGTGCCGGCGGGGGGGACCGGCGGTGGTACGTGGTCGAAGAACCCGTCGTTCTCGTCGTACATGATGAAGAGGACGGTCTTCGACCACACCTCGGTGTTCGAGATGAGCGTCGAGAGGACCTGGTCGATGAACCAGGCACCGAGCGCCGGCGGCGCCGGCGGGTGCTCGTCGTAGCCGAGCGGCGGGATCACCCACGACACTGCCGGGAGGCTGCCGGTGGCCACGTCGTGGGCGAAGTCGCTCGGGAAGGTTGGGAGGAACGCCTTCTGGTAGAGGGGCGAGCTCGGGTTCGAGTACTGGGAGAAGTACGGCAGGATCTGGTCGGAGACGAAGAGCACCTCGGGCGAGCTCACGCTGTACGCGGCCCCCGGGGGCCGGTACGTCTTCCACGACACGCCGGCGTCCTCGAGCACCTCGGGCATGGTCGTCCAGTTGACGCTGAAGCGGGCGTCCGGCGACGGGTTGGTGATGAGCACCGGACCGCCGTGGGAGCCCGACGGGTCGATCGTCCCCGAGATGGCCATGAGCCGGTTCGGGTGGGTCGGCCCGATCACCGAGCAGTGGTACCCGTCGCAGATGGTGAAGGCGTCGGCCAGCGCGTAGTGGTAGGGAAGGTCGGCCCGTGTGTGGTACCCCATGGTGAGCGGCCCGTAGACGGGTCCTTCGTACTGGGTCGACGTGTGCGTGGAGACGAAGGCGTCCATCGAGCCCTTCGCCCAGCTCAGGTGCTGGGGGAGCCAGTTGTGGGTGAGGTCGTGGGTGCACTCGCCGATGCCGCTCGCCACCGCGAGGTGGTACGGCAGGAGCCGGCCGACCGGTGACCGCGAGGTGTTGGCGGCCCACGGCTGCGAGAAGTCGCCCAGGCTGCCCGAGGGATGGTCGTCGAAGCCGCGCACGCCCCGGTACGTGCCGAAGTAGTGGTCGAAGGACCGGTTCTCCTGCATGAGGAAGACCACGTGCTCGACGGCGCCGAGGTCCGTTCCCGCCGGCTTCGTGGTGACCGCCTTGGGGACCGTCGACGACGAGCCGCACGCCGCCGCCAGCGCGCCCGCTCCGGCGAGCAGCGAGCCCCCGAGGAACGCCCGGCGGGCGAACCGGGCTGCCTCCCCGCCTGTCGCCCCGTCCGACGACCACAGCCGAGTCTCCTCGGTCCGCTCCCGCTCGTGTCGACCCATCGCTCGCTCCTCCCGTCGGCCCGGTGCCTCTCCGTCGGCGGCACGCGCCCGGGCGCGTCGGGCCACCGTGGCGGGAGCGAGCGGCGCACTGGCCGGGGCCCGCCGCCGTCACCGACACCTGGAGTGTGTCCCGCCGGTGACGCCAGTGCAACGACCGGGTGACGGAGCACCCCCGCGGGTCGGGAGGCGGGCCCGGTCGGCGAGGCGCCTCAGTTGGCGACGGCGACGGTGACGGGAGCGCCGACGGTCGTCTCGCCGGAGACGCCGGTCGCCACGCTCTGGACCGTGTAGGTGCCGTCGGGCACGGTCGTCGTGACCCACGCGCCGAGGTAGCCGAACAGGAAGGGCCTGGCCGGTTCGACGAGGGGGTGGGCCAGTCCGCCCCCGGTGATCCGGAACGACACGGACGCCACGCCTCCGGGGGCGGAGGCGCTCGCCACCAGGTACTGCCCCCCCGTGAGCCGGGCCCCGGCGGTCGGTCTGGCGATGGCCGTCGTCGGCGCAGGGAGGTGGGAGATGACCGGTGGGCCGCCGGGCCGCCGTCGCTCCCACACGACGATCTGGTTGGTCGGCGAGACGACGATCCGGTCGACGGCGAGGTAGCCGTCTCGACGGGCGACGGAGACCACCTTCGCCTGGTCGATCTCGCCGTTGTACGGCCCCGGGGTGGTGCCCGTCACGAGGAACGTCGAGGTCGGGAGGGCGACGATGGCCTGCTCCGTGCCTGCGGGACCGTTGCCCACCGGTGCGAGCCGCGACGTGCGACCCCGGAGCACCCACCGGAGCCCGTTGGAGTTCATGATGTCGTCGTTGCGCACGACGACCGCCGGCTGGCTGCCGATGAGGTCGGCGACCTCGGCGGTGACGCCGTCCACGTTCGTCGTCGGCGTCCCGCCTGACGTCAGGACCTGGATGCGGAAGGGCGCGCCGAGCCACGACTGGTGCGCCGTCCCGGTGACCTCGGCGGCCACCCCCGTCCCCACCAGCAGCACGGCGATCACCCCGGGAACGGCGACGGCACGGCGGGGCAGGGTGGCGATGGCCGCCCCGGCACCCACGACCACCACGGCGATGACCGGCGTCCCGAAGCCGGTGCCCATGTTCGAGCTCGTCGACAGCACGACGAAGGTGAGGAGCGCCCATGCCGCCGGGATCCACGTTCGCGAACGGGCCACTGCCCGCCACCGCACGGCGGCCACGGCGAGCCCGACCACGAGGGTGGCCCAGAGCGCCTCGCGTTGGATGCGCCCGAGGTCGTCCACCGTGTCGGCCAGGCGCCCATGCAGGCCGGCGAGCGACAGCGAGGCTCCCCCGTCGGCGAAGCCGCTCGACGCGTGGTACCCGGCGTAGGTGAGGTAGTGGAAGGCGGCCCCACCCGAGGTCAGCCACCACGGCCCGGCGACGACGAGGATGACGCCGAGCGCCCCGCCCACGGGCCACCCCGGCCAGTGGCGGGTCTTCCTCCAGTGGACGGCGAGGTCGCCGACCACCACCACGGCGAGCGGTGCCACGTAGGCGGGTGCGAGCGTGCGCGACAGCAAGAGGGCGGCAACGGACAGCCCGAAGCCGAGCGACCACCCCGGCCGGCGCAGGTGGTCGCTCCACAGGTAGCAGGCGAGCGCCCACAGCACCGACGCGGAGACGGCGACGGAGAAGTTGACCTCGGTGGCGAAGCCGAGCACGGCCTGGTTGAGCGCGGCGCCGAGCGCCACGACCGCCGAGGCCCGGGGCCCGCACCACCTCCGGGCGAGGCAGTAGGCCCCGGCCACGGCGGCCAGCAGGAAGAAGACCTGGACGGCGACCGTGCCGTTGACGCTGTCGGCTCCGAAGCTGAACGCGGCGAGCAGCGGCACGAGCGGTGCCGTGCTCCCGGTCTGGAGGGCGAGGAACGGCGCGTGGAGGAGCCCCGTGTGCGCCAGGTGGTAGGCGGCGAGCGCGTAGAGGTAGTCGTCGACGTTCGGATGGTGGGCGCCGATCCGCTGGGCGAAGAGGACGCCCCAGGACCCACCGGCAACGGCGAGCGCTGCGGCGAGGGGCCACTCGGCGAGCCAGCGGGGACGCCTCCGGGTCCCCGGGGGCACCGCCGGCACGACCGGCTCCGGCCCGACGGGCCCCCGCGCCGCGTCGTCCTGGGAGGGGGTGGTCAGCGTGGCGACGCGCTCGTCGCGCCCCGGCTCCGCCATGGCGCGGAGCGTACCGCCTCGCCCGGCCGCCGTCACCGGCCGCCGGTCACCCCGAGAGCGGCAGGTCGGTGACGCACGGCCCGGCACCGCACACGTTGACCACCTCGCCGGTCTCGAGGAAGTGGACGAACTGCGCCTGGGCGGCCGGGACGGCCCGCGGCACGCTGTCGTGGGGGTCGGGACCGACCGTCGGCGGGACGTTGCCGGCCGGCGGCACGGCCACGTTGACGTCGTCCCACAGCACCAGGGCAGCGGGCCCGCGGTAGGGGCGGTCGTTCGGCAACGGGCGGAGCCCGTAGAACGGGTCGCCCGTCGCCCGCCCGGGTCGTAGCACCGGCGTGTGCACCCGGGCGTGGATGGTCCGGGCCTCGATCTCGGTCGTCACGTTCGCCACCTGGTGGTCGCCGAAGGCCATCTGGAGGAGGACCTGGTGCGGCGGTGTCCCCGGTAGCGGGTGGTTGGTCAGCTGCTCGACGTACCCGTCGGTCTCGCCACGGTCCCACAGCATCTGGAGGAGGTCGAAGCCGAGCAGCTGCTCGGACGGCGACGGGTACGACTGGTCGAGGATGGCGAAGAACGGGGTGAAGTCGACGCTGCGGTCGAGGAGGATGCTGTAGTTCATGCTCGGGACCCCGAGCACGGCCCGGCGGATCTGCGTCGACACCGCCGTGATGACCCCGCCGATGAGGCTGCCCTCGCTGTTGCCGTAGTAGGTGAGCGGAAGCGACGTGTCGATCAGCGAGGGCCCGGTGCCCCCGGCGGCCCGGAACGCCGGGTTGGCGGCGAACCCACGGCCGCTGCCGAGCAGGCGCTCGAGGAAGAGGTCGTCGAGGACGGCCTGCTGGAGGTGGTCCGGCACGGTGGCGAAGTTGGACAGGTTCTGGACGAGGCCAGCGTCGTAGGCGACGTCGTTGCCGTCGAGCCCGAGCGTGTTGGTCGAGCACTGGACCAGGTCGTAGGTGTCGAGCGACTCGCGCACGCCGAGGATGTCCATCTCGGTGGCCACGCTGAAGAGCCCCTTGCCGTAGAGGACGGGGCGGCCTGGCTTCACCGGTTGCCCACTGGCGGCCGGGTTCGGGTCCGCCGAGCGCGGGATGAGGCAGGCGAACACCGCGTGCTCGACGTTGCCCGGGAGCTGCTGCGGCTCGCCGTTCGGCCCGACGTTCATCGTGGAGCCCATCGGGCTGCCGGGCTGGTTGAGGAAGCTGGGCACGTCGAAGGTGCCGATCACCTGGCGCGACACCTGGGGGTTCTGCGCCGCGGTGAAGTCGACCACCTTGGTGACGGTGTAGGCGGGCATGGCGTTGCCCAGCTGGGCGAAGGCCTGGTCGCGCATGGAGACCATCCAGCCCGTCAGGTTCTGCTGGCTGATGACGGTGAAGTCCCACGCCAGGTACAGGCCCTTGCGGTGGACGCCGTCACGGGCGAGCGTGGCCAGCACGCCGTCGATGTGGCGGGTGACCGCCCGGCCCGAGGTCCCCGGAAGGGCCCCGCCGGCGTCGATGGTGGCGAACCCCGACGGGGGCGAGGCGAGAGCCCCCGACGTGGTCGTCAGGTGGCGGAGGGCGACGATGATGCGGTGCCCCTCGGGCAGGTTGGAGGCGGGGTGGATGACGAGCAGGCGGGTCGCCGGGTCCGGGTTCCGTGCGTCGAGCTCGGCCCAGAACGGCAGCCGCTGCATCGTCTGGGCGTCGAGCAGCACGATCGACGCGTCGGGCGCCATCGAGGCGGCGATGTCGCCGCTGCCGGGGATCCCCGAAGCCGACAGGTCGAGGTTCGGGACCGAGACGAGGATGTCGGAGCCCGGGCTGAACCCGTCGTTGCGCATGAGCGTGGTCGGGTCGACGTGCACGCCGGCCACGTTCGCGGGCGTGGCGGCAGCGGGGATGTCGACGCGGCGACCCGACGGCATCGACGGGTCGGGGACCGTGTAGTAGTCGCTCGGGAACGGCAGCATGCACTGCTGGCCACCCAGGGGGTTGCAGGCGCTGGCGCCCGGGACCGAGACTCCCCAGGCCGGCTGGGGCCGATCCCTGCCCGGCCCGGGGAAGCCGTGGCCGAAGAGGCCGTCGATCGGCTGGCAGGCGGCGAGCAGCGTCGCCGCAACGACGACGGCGCTCACCGCCGCCCATCGCCTCGGCGTCCGCCACGAGCGCCCGCCATGGCGCGTCCTGCGCGTCGTTCCCATCGGAGACCCCCCTCCTCGCAATGAGCGGTGCCGGACGGTGCCGCTCCCCCCATCGGGTCCGGCCCCCGGTACGCCGGTCGGCGGCGTGCGCCGACCCGTCTGCATGCTAGGCCGCGGCGGGCCCGGACGCCCACCCGAGGACGCCCCGCCCGAGGACGCCCCGCCCGAGGACGCCCCGCCCGAGGACGCCC
>CAZSYT010000023.1:0-40952 GCA_964610905.1 uncultured Acidimicrobiaceae bacterium | reverse complement strand
TGGTGGCCGCCCTGACCGGCGCTGCCGTCATCGACTTCGCCTTCACCGACAACACGCTGGCTGGTGGGGCACAGCTGCGCGTCCAGATGGCTCCACAGCTGCCGTCGCGCTCGATCGCCATCGCCGGCAACACGGGCGGCGCCGGAGTCACCTGGCCGTGGCCCTCGATCGCCGTTGGCTACTCGGTCAAGGGGGACGGTGCCGCGGCGGTGGACGGCGTTGCCGTCACCGGGAACCGCGTCGCGGCTCCGGTGGACGGCCGGCCCTTCGTTCGCGCGGGACGCCCTGCCACGCATGTCGTCGTGGCAGAGAACATCCTCGTGGGCGGGGGCTCGGTCACGCCCCTCGTGGCCGGCGGAGGAGCGTCGGTGGTCGGGTGCGGCAATCGCCGGCAGGACGGAGGGACGACCGCTCCGGTCGACGGGGCGTGCGCCGGAGCCGGGCCACCGCTCGCCGCACCACAGGTGCCGGCGCTCCCACCGTCGGTCACGGTCAACGGGTCAGTCGGACCGGGAAGCGCCGGAGGCGGCGCGGCGTAGCGCACGGCGGAGGTTCCACCGGAGCGCCCCGGCGAAGTCGCGTGCCTGCTCGGCCGCCGAGTAGCAGGGCGTCTCGGCCGTGGACCGCAGTGCGGCGTCGAGGTCGAAGCCCGTCGACTCGAGCACGTTCGAGAAGTCGCGCCGCGCCGGGCCGAGGCGCTCGTAGCCGAGGGAGCGGTAGGTGCGGGCGAAGAGCGGGCGGAAGAGCCGGACCCGCTCGTGGAGCCCCGAGGCGTGGGAGAGGGGGAGCTTTCGGCGATGGAGGACGTAGTCGGGGAGGACACCGGCGGCCGCCCGTCGCAGCACCCACTTCTCGACGCCGTCACGGACCTTCAGCCCCGGAGGGACGCGCATGGCCAGCTCGACGAGGTCGATGTCGAGGAATGGCACGCGGGCCTCGACGCCGTTGCCCATCGAGGCCCGGTCGACACGCTGGAGCTCGGTCCGGCAGAGGTTGGCGAGCTTGTGGGCGAAGAGGCGCTGGCGTGCGGCCTCGTCGGTGTCGCGGAACATCGTGTAGCCGCCGAAGAGCTCGTCGGCGCCGTCGCCGCAGAGGACCACCTTGACCCCGGCCCGGTGGACCGCTTCGAAGAGGCGGTTCGAGATGGTCGCGTTGATCACGTCCCCGAACTCCGTGAGCTCCGAGCTCGCGATGGCGTGGCGAACGTCGGGCCACCGGATCTGGCGGGGCTCGAGCGCGAGGACGTGGTGGGGGACACCGAGGTCGGCGGCGAGCCGGCGAGCCGTCGTGACGTCCTCGCTGTCGGGCGTCCCGATGGTGAAGGCCACGCAGTCCGCGTGGTGACGCAGGGCAGTCGCCAGCACGTACGAGCTGTCGAGGCCCCCCGAGAGCACCACGCCGACGGTGAGGTCGGTGTCGACCCGGGCGGCGACCGAGGCATCGAAGGCCGCGCCGAGGGCGGCGACGGCCTCGTCGGGGTCCTCGAGCGGGGCCAGGCCCTCGCCGACGTGGAGGAGGTCGACGTACGCCTCGAGCTTGGGGTCCGAGCCCGGGTCAGCCCAGCCGTGGTGGCCCGGCGGCACCTCGTGGACGGTGACGCCGAGGGGAACGAGCGCCTTCACCTCGGAGGCGACCGACAGGGTCTGGCCGTCCCGAGCCCAGTAGAGCGGCTTGACGCCGACCGGGTCACGCCCCAGGTAGACGCGCCCGGTGCCGCGCTCGACGATGGCGAAGGCGAACTCGCCACGCAGGCGGGTCACGCCCTCGGCGCCCCAGTGGAGGAACGCCTCGAGGACGACCTCGGTGTCGCTCTCGCTGCGCAGCCGGGCTCCGTGGCGAGCGAGCTCGTCGCGCAGGGCACGGTAGTTGAAGACCTCGCCGTTGTAGCAGAGGGCCCACGCACCCTCCGCGGACGTCCAGGGCTGCTTGGCCCGCTGCCGGTCGACGATCTTCAGCCGTTGGGTGCCGAGGCGTAGCCCCGGCTCGACGAGCACCTCCTCGGACTCCCCGCGCGGCCGAATGGCGTCGAGCATGTGCCGGAAGCGCGCGTCACTTCCGTCGGGCCCCACGACGAGGGCGATCCCGCACATGGGTCAGGTGGTTCCGACGGTGCGATCGAATTCCGCGCGCATGGCGACGCGGTGCTCGGGGCTCAGGCAGACGTGCCACGCCTGCCCTTCGTCGATCACGTTGACGACGCCCGCCTCCTGCAGCTCGAGGAGCGCACCGGCCAACGCGCCGGTGGCACCGAAACGGGCGAACCACTGCATGGCCACGTCGAAGGCGAACCCGACGCAGTGGGCGCTCGGGAGGACGGCGGAGTAGCCGAGCTCGCGGAGCCGTTGCTGCTGGTCGACCGATCGCAGGGCGCTCGTGAGCCACAGCGGCGGCGTTCCCTCGGGTGCTGCTCCGGCGAAGGAACGGGCCACGGTGTTGAGCAAGGCGACTCCCTCGGGCCGCACGAGGTCGTGGCTGAGCCCCGACGTGTGTGGCTGGCGCCCCGGCAGCAACGAGCGCACGGCCCGGTCCCGCACCCGGCCCGGCAGGCCCCGGGGCTGGAGCTTGTAGCGGAAGCCGAGCGTCCGACGCCGCGCGAGCGTGCCCAGGGCGACGAGCTCCGTCGAGGTGTCGATGTCGTGCGACGACTCGAACGGGAGGAGGTCGCCCCACCACACCGTGTCGATCTGGGAGAGGAGGAAGATGCGCACCACGCTGGGGCGGTCCGAGGCCGAGCTGGGCGAGCCCGGACGGAACCGGGACACCTCGGCGACCAGGGTGTCCCGCACCGCCGTGACACCTCCGGCGACCCGGCCGAGCACGGCGGTGAACGGTGGCCGGTCGAGCTGGTCCGCGACGACGGCGTCGATGCGCCCGGCCACGTCGGCACCGGCGAGGGCCCGGTCGGCGACGAGCTCGTGGTGGAGCATGTTGACGGCCTGACGGTAGGCGGTGAGGGTGGTCGGCTCGATGCGACCCGAGACGCCCGTCGCCAGGCCGTCGTCGCGAGGGGCTTCCTCGTCGTGGTCGGCCACGGGGGCCAGGGACGAGGAGGGCGACACCTCGTGCCGCTGGTGACCGTGGACGTTCATGGGGGAGTGTTCGCTGACCTCGCAGCCGGCCCGTCGGGAGCAGCCGGCCCGTCGGGGGCAGCCGGCCCGTCGGGACCGGCAGAGCCGGGGTCGTCTTGCCCTGGCTGGGGCGGTCCGGGGCTCGAGGGAGAGCCTAGCGAGTCGCGACCGTCCCTTGCCGACGGTTCCGGCCGTTGCCGTGCTGCTTCCACGCAGCCGTCCTCACACCGGCGGTGTGCCGGGGTGGGTGTGCTCGGTCCAGGCGGTCCCGTCGTAGTAGCGGAGCTGGCCCGCTACCGCGTAGTCGGCGTACCAGCCAGCAGGGAAGACCGATGCCGGCGCGGCGCCGGTGCCGCCGGCGGTGCCCACGGTGGCGCCGGTGCCGTTGCCGCCGCCCACGGTGGCGCCGGTGCCGCCGGCGGTGGTGGCCAGGTTGGCCACAGGCGGCGTCTCCGCTGCGCGGCTCGCAGCGCGGGCGCCGGCCTGGTCGGCTCGAGCCAGCTGGGCCAGCGCCTCGCCGAGCGGTGGCAGGCCGGAGAGCCGGACGGGCCCCGGGGTGTGATGGTCCGGAGCGAGGAGCGCGGGCGGTTCGGGGATGTCGGGCACGTCGGGTGCCGCTCCCACCGGGGTCGCGCCCACGGGACGGGCGACGCGGGCGACCTCGGGCGAGGGAGCGGTCGGCGAGGGCAGCGGTGCCGTGGCGAACGCGTTGGCGGCAGGGAAGTGGGCCGGGAGGTCGACGGGCTCGACGCGTCCGGCCCGCTTGGGGCCGGGGAAGATGGCCCAGGCCAGGAGCAGCAAGATGCAGGCAGCGGCACCGACGTACGTGCCGAGGTCGGGGTGGAGACCGCGCCCGCCGCCGCTCGAGAAGAAGGCGAACCGGGTCAGGTGGTTCTCCTGCTGGTAGGCAGCGACGACCGGGACGGCGGCGACCAGGCCGAGGAGGAAGGCGAGGACGCGCACGCGTTCGAACCGGGCCAGCTGCGACTCGAGGGCGGCGAGCCCCGAGACGGCGACGAGGAGCCAGGCCACGCTGCGTCGCCACCCGGTGTCCAGCACGCCGAAGAGCGTGAGGTGCGTGTGCACGGTCGTCGTGGCCCACGGCAGGAGGGCCGAGCCGCCGAGCAGCGCCGCCACCAGCAGGACTCCGATGCGCGGCAGGCTCACCTGCTTGCGGGCGTCCGGGCGATAGCGGGTCCGGACGGGCCGCCGGGCACCGGTGAGCGGCAGGGGAGCGGTCTCGCTGCGTCGCAGCTCGGCGACAGCGGCGGACCAGCCGGTCTCGTCCTTGGGGAACCGGCCGAGGGCACGCGGGAAGGCGTCGTAGCGGTTCATGACGGCCCAGCAGTCCGGCATCTCCACCACGACGAGCCGCTCGCCGGCCAGTCGCACCGTGAAGCCGTGCACTGTCGTCACCGTTCACCCCCTTCGGACACCTCGCGGCCGGAGGCCGCACGCCTGCGGCCGGGCGCGGTCGCAGGGTGCTCGGGCACTGCCGCGGCCAGCCTACAAGGCGTGTGCCGGAACCATCGTGACCGCCGCCCCGAGGAGGACGGTCCCGGCGAGGAGGTCCGCCGCGCGGCGCTCCGGGGCGGGACCGGGAAGCTCACGAGGCACCAGGGAGGACCCGCGGCTCCACTCGGGTCTCGACGGCGCGCGTGCCCTCGCGGACGACCCGGTACGCACCCTTGCCGCGCACCTCGGTGACCGCCTCGGCCAGCTGCGTGCCTCGGTAGACGAGGCCGACGCCGTCGTCGGTGGCGTAGCCGTCGGGAAGGAGGCCGTCGGCGACGAGGCGTTGGAAGAGCGGTCGGCGCTGGGGCTCGGAGTCGTAGTGGACGCCGTTCGCGTACGGCAGGAAGGCGAGCCCGTCGGTGACCGCCTGGAGGTCGGGGCCGAAGGAGTCCGTGGTCCCGCCGACATGCCAGCAGATCGACCCCGCCGACACGCCGGCGAGGACGACCCCGCGCGCCCAGGCCTCGGCGAAGACCGCGTCCCAGCCGTGCAGCCGCCACAGCGCGAGCAGGTTTGCCACGCTGCCGCCGCCGACCCACACGACGTCGGCGTCGAGCACGTGCTCGAGGACGTCGTCGACGTTGGGCATGGGGAAGACGTTGAGATGGGAGACGACGATGCCAGCGGCGCGGCCGGCCTCGTTCAGCCAGGCCTGGGTGGTGCGCTGGTCGCCCCCGGCCGTGCCGACGTGGCAGAGCCGCGGGCCGCGACCGCTGACGCCTGCGACCTCGACGGCGTGCAGGACGAGCGGCGCGAGCTCGAGCTCGGTGCGCGCTCCCCGGCGGAGCCCGCCAGAGGTCGCGACGATGGTGGGTCCGTCGGCGGCCATCGCCGAAGCGTAGCGACGACGCGGCCCGCGGCCCCTCCCGCGCGGGTCAGACCGTGATCCCCACCTGCAGGCGTTCGACGGCCTCGACGTACTCCTCGACGAGCTCGCGTACGACGTCCTTGGCCTTGCGGACCCGAGTGGCCCGACCGATGACCTGGCCGCACGGGTTGAAGTTCACCTCCTTGGCCGCCTCCGGGTAGGCGTGGCCGCGCGACACGGCCTCGATGGCGACGAGCATCTGCAGCGGCATGGGCAGCGGGTCCGGGTTCTCGGGGGCGTCCCACGCGTCGGTCCAGTCGTTGCGCAGCATGCGGCACGGCTTGCCGGTGAACGAGCGCGAGCGGATGGTGTCGCGGCTCGAGGCGGCGAGGTAGGTCTGCATCTGGCCGGGAGGGATGTCGGCCTCCTCGACCGTCAGCCACAGCGTTCCCGACCAGACGCCCTGCGCTCCCATGGCCATCGCCGCTGCCATCTGGCGACCGCTCCCGACGCCCCCGGCCGCCAGCACGGGGAGGGGGGAGACGGCGTCGATGACCTCGGGCCACAGCACGATGCTGCCCACGTCGCCGGTGTGCCCCCCGCCCTCGGACCCCTGGCAGACGATGAAGTCGAGCCCGGCCTCCTGGTGGCGGCGTGCGTGGGCCACCGAGCCGGCGAGCGCTCCGATGAGCCGGCCGGACGCCTGCACCCGGGCGACGACGTCGGGGGGCGGCGTGCCGAGGGCGTTCGCCACCAGGCGGACGTTCGGGTGGCGGAGGGCCACGTCGACCAGGCCGGCGGCGTGCGCTGCCGTCCAGCCCATCATGCCGTTCGTGCGGCGGTCCGCGTCGGGGAGCTCGGGGACCCCGTGGTCGGCCAGGACCTTCTTGGCGAACTCGGCGTGCTGGGGAGGCACGAGCGAGCGGACCTGGGCCTCGAGCTTGGCCGGGTCCGTCTCCTCCATCCCCTCGTACTTGGCCGGGATGACGATGTCGACGCCGTAGGGGCGATCGCCGACGTGCTCGTCGATCCAGTCGAGCTCGATCTCGAGCTGCTCGGGGGTGAAGGCGATGGCGCCGAGCACGCCGATGCCACCGGCGTTGGAGACGGCCGCGACCACGTCGCGGCAGTGGGTGAAGGCGAAGATCGGGAACTCGATCCCGAGGGTGCGGGCAAGGTCGGTCCTCATCGGCAGGGGCTCCTCATCAGGGTCGTGGGGACTTCGGTGTGGTCGGGTCGGGGTCGTGGGTGTCGGAAGCGCTCGTCTGGTCGTCGGCGGGGAGGCCGAGCAGCGTCGCCAAGCCGAGCACGGCGGTCGCGGGGGACACGGCACCTGGGTCGATCCGGCGCTCGAGCTCGAGGCCACGCAGCAGGGCCCGCAGGAGCGTGGCGGTCGTCTCCGCGTCGCCCACCGGCGTGGCGCCCACACGCAGGGCCCAGGCGGCGAGCTGCCGGGCCGTGAGGCTGCGAGCCTCGGCGTTCTGCTGCGAGAGCACGGCGGCGACCTCGCGGTCCCGGCTGGCGCGCAGGAACAGCTCGTGCTCGAGGAGCGACCACTCGCGCCCGGGGCCGGTGGCGTCGGCGGACAGGCTCTCCCACACGGCCGCGAGCTGGTCTCGAGGTCGGCCGGCGACGGCGACGGCGGCGAAGAGCACCGCCAGCATCGACTGCTTCCACTCGTCGAGCAAGGCGAGGAGCAAGCCCTGCTTGCTGCCGAAGTGCGCGTAGACAGCACCGGAGGTGCGCCCGGCGGCCTCGGCGACGGCGTCGACCGACACCGCGTCGACACCGCGGGCAGCGAAGAGGGTGGCAGCGGCGTCGAGGAGGCGGCCACGCGTCTCCGCCTTCCGCTCCTGTTGCGTCCGGGTCACCGCCACCTGCACCCCGACCGTGCTGCTCGACGCCGTGCCACGTTCCCTGTCCCCCGCCTTGCCTGCTGGTGTCGCAGGCCCCTGCCCGGTTCCCGCACTTAGATAACGGGCACTATATATGAGAGCGCCGGCAAGGGGAAGGGGGCGGGGCGAACCGGAGGCACCGGCTGCGCCGACGGCGACCGGCGAGCCGGGCCGCCAGCTGGCCGGCGTCGCGCCGGGTGCCGACGCGCCCGCGGCACGGCGCGAGATGGAGGCGCGCGCCCGAGGTGAGCGGACGGGAGCGAGGCCGCCGGGGGAGGTAGGGTGGTCGCACACGGTCGAAGGGGGACTGCACCATGGCTGCAACCGAGATGATCACCAGGGACGCGCTCTACGTCGACGGGGCGTGGGTCCCGTCGTCCGGGACGGGGACCATCACGGTGGTCGACTCGACCACCGAGGAGCCCATCGGGACGATCCCGGAGGGGACGACGGACGACGTGGAGCGCGCCGTGGCGGCAGCGCGTGCGGCGTTCCCGGCGTGGGCCGCGACCCCGGTCGCCGAGCGCACGGCGCTCATGACCAAGGTGGGCGAGGCGCTCGGCGCTCGCATGGACGACCTCGCCACCCTGATCAGTCGCGAGGTCGGCATGCCCTACGTGCTCTCGCAGCTGGTCCAGGTGGGCCTGCCGGCGTTCACGTTCGGCTCGGTGGCCCAGCTCGCGGCCGACTTCACCTGGGAGCAGACGATCGGCAACTCGCTGGTCGTGCGTGAGGCGATCGGCGTGGTGGGTGCCATCACTCCGTGGAACTACCCGCTCCACCAGATCGCCGCCAAGGTGGCTCCGGCGCTCGCCGCCGGGTGCACGGTGGTGCTCAAGCCGAGCGAGGTGGCTCCGCTCAACGCCTTCGTCCTCGCCGAGATCATGGACGAGGTGGGCGTGCCGGCCGGTGTCTTCAACTTGGTGACCGGTGTGGGCCCCGTGGTCGGCGAGGCGCTCGCCGCCCATCCCGGTGTCGACATGGTGTCCTTCACGGGGTCGACCCGTGCCGGACGGAGGGTGACCGAGGTCGCCGCCTCGAGCGTCAAGCGGGTGGCCCTCGAGCTCGGGGGCAAGTCGGCCAACGTCATCCTCGACGACGCCGACCTCGCCACCGCGGTGCCCGACGGGGTGGGCAAGTGCTACCTGAACTCAGGACAGACCTGCAGTGCTCTCACCCGCATGCTCGTCCCCCGGGCCAAGCTCGCCGAGGTCGAGGAGCTCGCGGTGGCTGCCGCCGAGTCGTTCACTCCGGGGAACCCGTTCGAGGCGTCGACCCGGCTGGGGCCGCTCGTGTCGGCCGCCCAGCGCGACCGGGTCCGCAACTACATCGACAAGGGCGTCGGCGAGGGTGCCACGCTGCTCACCGGAGGCGTCGAGCCTCCCGAGGGCAGCTCGACCGGGTTCTTCGTGCGACCGACCGTGTTCTCGAACGTGACGAAGGACATGACGATCGCCCGCGAGGAGATCTTCGGTCCCGTGCTGTGCATCATGCCCTACGACTCGGAGGAGGAGGCGGTCGAGATCGCCAACGACACCGACTACGGGCTCGCCGGCGGCGTGTGGTCGTCGGACAAGGACCGGGCCGTCGCCATGGCCCGCAAGCTCCGTACCGGGCAGGTGGAGGTGAACGGTGGCGCCTTCAACCCGCTCGCCCCGTTCGGAGGCTACAAGCAGTCGGGCAACGGGCGCGAGTACGGGCCCTTCGGCTTCGAGGAGTTCCTCGAGGTCAAGTCCCTCCAACTCTGACCGGCGGGACCGGGACGGCGCGGTCGGTCCGGGGGGGCGACCGCGCCGTCCCGGTCTCCGTCGCGCCGACGCCTGAGCCGGGACCGAGCGGCCAGGCTCGTCAGAGCAGGTCGACGACTCGCTCGGGGGGGCGTCCCAGCACGGCGCGGCCGTCGTCGGCGATCAGGATGGGCCGCTCGATGAGCACCGGGTCGGCGACGAGCGCGGCCACCCAGGCGGCGCGGTCGCGGGGCATCGAGGCGAGCCCGCCACGCCGGGCGGCCTCCTCGCCCAGACGGGCGACCTCCCAGGGCTCTGCGCCGAGGGCGTCGAGGACACGTTCGAGGGTGGCCGTGTCGGGCGGGTCCTCGAGGTAGCGGCGCTCGACGTAGGCCACGCCGTGCTCGTCGAGGATCGCCTTGGCGGCGCGGCTCTTCGAGCAACGGGGGTTGTGCCACAGCTCCATGGCGCCGACCGTAGTCGCCCCGACAAGCGCGCCGGGGACCCCGCGAGGGCCTGCGTCGCACCTCACGCCGCGGGCGTCGTGGTGCGGGTGGCCTCGGGCGCGGCGAGCGGGTCGTCGGGGTCCGGGTGGTCGGACCACCAGGCGGAGAGGTGGGCGGCTGCGGCGAGGAAGAGGCGCTCGCCTTGCGGGTCCTCGGCCGCGGCGTCGAGGCAGGCGAGCACGTACTTGACGTGGTGGGCGTCGTTGGCCCGGGAGGCGTCGACGGCGAGCTGGCGTCGCAGCGCGGGGAGCGCCCGAGCGGGGAGCTGTTGCACCTGGCGGGCCGTGCTTCCGCCGGGGAGGTCGCCGTCGACGAGGCCGCCGCCGGGGAGGTCGCCACCGGCCGTGCCGTCCCGGCCCGTCGGCGGCTCGCACCACGCCGGAACGAACGGCCGCGTGGCGAAGCAGGCCCAATGGGCGGCCACGTACGTGGCCGCGACCTCGAGCGCCCGGTCGGGCTCGGCGAGCGCATCGCGCTGCACGAGGGCAGCCCGCGCAAGGGTCAGGCAGTGGGTCCAGCCGTACGGCGCGTGCTCCTCGGGCCCCGCCAGCATGGCGGCCGCCGCCGCTCGCAGGAGGACCCGTCCGGTGTGCCGACCGCTCCGGTCGCGGACGGCACGACGAACGGGTGCGAGCGCACCTGCTGCCTCGGCGTGGTCGACCAAGGGGGCGATCCCGAAGCGAGCCGGCGGACCCACGAGCGCGAGGGAGGCGAGGGCGGACGTCACCCCTTCGACCGCCCACCCGGGCCCTCGGCCCCGTCCGTCGGCGGCGACGACTCGGCCGGGCGCCTTGGCCAGCTCGCGTGCGATCGGCCACACGAGGGCCCCCGACTCGACCCACGGGGCCCGCCGAGCGAGCTCGAAGAAGATGTTGGCGTGCCCGGCAGCAGCCAGGCGGCCCACCACCGCGTCCGCCAGCAGTCGTCGGAGGAGCCACGGGTCGTGGACGGGTGCGAGGGCCGGAGCGACGGCGTCGACCGCGTCGAGGTCACCGGCCGCCACGGCCGCCCCGAGCCGTGCCGCGGCGCGCTCGGGCGCGAGCAGTGCGACGGGGCGGGTCGGGAGCCGTTCGCCCTCGCCGCCGTACCGCTCGGCCACCAGCCGGACGCGACGCCGTGCCTCGGTCCGCTCGCCGACGGGCACGAACTCCAGCAGTGCGGCTCTGGCGAGGAGCTCGAGGGGCGCGTGGAGGGCGAAGGAGCTCACTGGGTGCCCGGAGGCGAGCGGGCGACCGAGCGCTCGCGCGGCCTCGGCGACGACGGCGACGTCGTCGGGGCCGAGGGCCCGCTCCGCCGTGGCCCCTCCCGCCCGAGGCCGGCGTGCCCCGTCGCTGCCGTGTCCCCGTCGGTCGTCCACCGCGCACCTCCGGCTCTGCTCCATCCGCCGGCGAGCCTTGGGGCCCCGACCCGTGACGAGAGTCCGGTCCCCGGCTGCCGTTGGGTCCAGCCTAGAAGTTGAAGTAATGTTCAAGTCAAGGGGTCGGGGACGGAGCGGAGGTCGAGCGTGGGCGAGCGGTGGCTGACGATCGGCGAGGTGGCCGAGCGCGCCGGCGTGTCGACGTCGGCGTTGCGCTTCTACGAACGGCAGGGGTTGGTGACCTCGGAGCGCACGCCAGGGGGGCAGCGAAGGTACCGCCGCGAGGTGCTGCGACGCGTCGCGTTCGTCACGGTGGCCCAGCGGGTGGGCCTCACCCTGCGAGAAGTCCGGGCCGCGCTGGACGGCCTGCCTCGGCGCCGGGTGCCGACGGCACGTGACTGGTCTCGGCTGTCAGCGGCGTGGCGAGACCAGCTCGACGAACGGATCGGCCTGCTCGTGGGGCTTCGTGACCAGCTCGGCACGTGCATCGGGTGCGGCTGCCTGTCGCTCGGCACCTGCGGGCTGACGAACCCCGACGACCGAGCAGCCACGACGGGGAGCGGCCCCCGGTTCCTGGTCGACGGAGCGGACGGTGCCACGCGCTCGGTGACGAGCTCCGGGCACGGCCGCGGTGCGAGCAGGCGCGCCGGGGCATCCGTGGCGTCCTCCGACGCGAAGTAGCATCCGATCGGGTCCGACGAGCCGAGGAGGCCGGCGGGCGTGCCGCCGACGGGCCCGGACCTGCCCCGGAGGTCCCGGTCCCGGTGGTCCCCCGGTCGCGGTCCGGAGCGGTAGGCGGCTGCCGGGCGATGCCGCGGTCCGGTTCGCGGGCGGCCGCCGCGTGGGTGCGGGGGCGGTGACCGGGACGGCGGCCGGCCCTGGGCGGCGCGCCCGGACCGGTGGCCGACGAGCGACGAGGAGGCGCGGTGCGCGGTGCGTTGATGGTGTGCGGCACGGCCAGCTACGTGGGCAAGAGCCAGGTCGTCGCCGGGCTGTGCCGGCTCCTCGCCCGCCAGGGCGTCAAGGTTGCGCCGTTCAAGGGCCAGAACATGGGCCTCAACTCCTTCGTCACGCCCGGGGGGCACGAGATCGGGCGCGCCCAGGCGATGCAGGCCATGGCCGCCGGTGTCGAGCCCGAGGTGACGATGAACCCGATCCTGCTCAAGCCGACGACGGATCGGACGAGCCAGGTCGTGGTGCTCGGCCGTCCGTGGCGAGTGCTCGACGCCGCCTCCTACCGCGAGGCCAAGGCCGAGCTCCGGCCCGTGGTGCTCGGGGCCCTCGCCGAGCTGCGGTCGCGCTTCGACGTCGTGATCTGCGAGGGGGCGGGGAGCGCGGCCGAGCTCGAGCCCCCCGAGGAGGACCTCGTCAACCTGGGCCTGGCCGTCGAGGTCGGCGTCCCCGCCATCGTGGTCGGCGACGTCGACCGCGGCGGCGTGTTCGCCGCCCTCTACGGCACCGTGGGCCTGCTGCCCGACCGGCAGCGGCGGGCCGTGCGCGGCTTCGTCATCAACAAGCTCCGGGGCGACCCTGCGCTCCTGTCCGCGGCCACCGACGAGCTCGAACGGCGCGTCGGGGTGCCGACCGTCGGCGTCCTCCCCTACGCGGACGGCCTGGTCCTCGACGCCGAGGACGCGACGGAGCTCCCCCGTCACGACGCGGGAGGCGAGGCCGTCGGAGGAGACGTCCTCGACGTCGCGGTCGTGCGGTTCCCCCATCTCTCGAACTTCACCGACGTCGACGCCTTGGCGGTCGAGCCCGCCGTGGCGGTGCGCTTCGTCGACCACCCCGCGTCCCTCGGCGACCCGGACCTCGTCGTCCTGCCGGGCACCAAGGCGACGGTGGCCGACCTCGCGTGGCTCCGGGCCGTGGGGTTCGACTGCGCCCTCGACGCGCTGCGGCGCGGGAGCGACGGCGACGTCCGCCCCGACGCACCGCTCGTCCTCGGCATCTGCGGCGGCTACCAGATGCTCGGGACGAGGATCGAGGACCCGGGCTCGGTGGAGAGCGCATCGGGGCCCGTCGACGGACTGGGGCTGCTCGACGTCCGCACGGTGTTCCTCGTCGACAAGCGCACGCGCCAGCGCCGCGGCCGCACGGTGTGGCCACGACTGTCCCGTGTGCTCCTCGACGACGGAGCGGGGCCCGAGGACGAGCTCGAGGGCGCTCCCCGGCAGGACCCCTCGGTCCCCGTCCACGGCTACGAGGTCCACCACGGGCGCGCCCACCCAGGTCCGGGCGCGTCCCCGCTGTTCCTGCTCGGTGACCGCCGGGGCAAGCGCACCGAGGGCGTGGTGGACGACGAAGGAGGCGTCCTCGGCACCAGCCTGCACGGGCTGCTCGAGCACGACGAGCTCCGCAGCGCGCTCCTCGCCGTCGTGGCGGCGCGCCGCGCCAAGCACTACGTGCCCTCGGGTGTGTCGTTCGCGGCCGCCCGTCGAGGACAGATCGAGCGGCTCGCCGACGTGTGCGCCGATCACCTCGACCTCGAGGTGACCTGGGCGCTGGTCGCCGAGGGGGGCGGCTCGGCGGGGCAGCCGAGCGCCGGCGAGGAGGGCGCCGTTCCGGCGGGCGCTCGATGACGGCCCACCGACCACCGGCGCCGGCACCGGGTGACGGGGCACCGCCTACCCTCGGAGCCATGGACCGGCCCAGCCAGGTGCCCGGCACCTCCCGCACGACGAGCGCACAGGAGGGCGTGGCACCCGGCGGAAGGCGTCGCCTCGTGGTGGTCGTCGTCGCCTACGGGTCCGCCGAGGCGCTCGCCGACTGCCTCGGCGTCCTGGGCAGTGCCTACCCGGTGGTGGTCGTCGACAACGGGTCGTCCGCCGACGCGGCCCGTGTGGCGGCGTCCTGTGGGGCGTCGTACGACGACCCCGCTCGCAACCTCGGCTTCGCCGCCGCCGTCAACCGGGCGCTCGAGGGGCTCGACCTGGCCGGCACCGACGTGCTGCTGCTCAACCCCGACGCCGCCGTCGAGCCGGAGGCGGTCGAGGAGCTGCGAGCCGTGCTGGCCGACCGGCCGCGGGTGGCAGCGGTGGCTCCCGCCCAGGTCGCCCCGGGCTCGGGCGAGCCCGAGCGGGTGCGGTGGCCGTTCCCCTCGCCCTGGGGCCTGTGGCTCGAGGCCGCGGGGTTGGGGCGGTTGCGGGCCGGTCGACGCCCCGGGTTCGTCATCGGCTCGGTGCTCCTGCTCCGCGGCGAGGCACTGGCCGAGGTCGGCGGCTTCGACGAGCGCTTCTTCCTCTACGACGAGGAGACCGACTGGCAGCGACGGGCGGTCGCCGACGGGTGGGAGGTCGCCTACTGCGCAGGCGTCAGCGCCTTCCACCAGGGAGCGGGGACCGACGACGACCGCGCCCGCCGCGAGCTCCGGTTCCACGCCGGCACCGAGCGCTACCTGCGCAAGTGGTACGGGCCGGTGGGCTGGTGGGTGGCGTGGGCGGCGGTGGTGGCCGGAGCCGTCCTCCGGGCGGTGGTGCTCCGGGGCGAGGGCCGTCGCAAGGCGCTGCAGAGGGCCGGCACCTACCTCGCCGGACCGGACCGCCTGGCTCGTCGACGGGGTGCCGTGCCGCCGCCGACGCCGCGCGTCCCCGACCTGTCGGGGGGGGAGCGGTGACCGCGCTCCTCCGCTGCGACCGCACCCCGCTCGTGCTCGACCTGGGGGTCCTCGGTCGGAACCCGAAGGGGGTCGGTCGGGTGCTGGCCGAGCTCACCCCGCGGCTCGTCGAGCTCGACCCCGGCCGGTACCGGGTCGTCTGCACGCCGTCCGCCCTTCCGCTCCTCGGCGGCCACGTCGACCGGTCGGCGGCCGTCGTCCTCCCGGCCGTCCCGCAGGCAGCGTGGGAGCAGGTCGTGCTTCCCGCGGCAGCCCGGCGGCTCGGCGCCGGTGCCGTCTACAGCCACCAGGAGTGCGGTGCGCTCTGGGGCCCGCCGCTGCTGCTGCACGTGCCCGAGGACCCCGAGGTGCGCTGGGCCCGCGAGCCGGTGACGACGGCTCGCGAGGGTGCGCGTCGGACCTACAGCCGGGCGCTGCTCGGGCGCTCTCTGCGGCGAGCGCTCGTCGTCACGTCCACGCGAGCCACGCTCGACGACCTGAGCAGGAACCACGGCCTCCCGTCCGCCGCGGGGGAAGTCGTGCCCCTCGGCGTCGACCTGGGCCGCTTCCGGCCGCCGTCGGGCCCGGGCGGCCGGCCGCCGTACTTCTTCCACCTGGCGTCGTCCGACCCGCGTGACCGGACCGACCTCGTCGTCGACGCCTACGCCCGGCTCAGCGCACGCGCTGCCGACGCGCCCGCGCTCGTCGTCGCCGGCCGCCTGGGAGCGCGGGCGGCCGCCATGGAGGCTCGCGTCGTCCGCCACGGGATCGGTGGACGGGTCTCGCTGGTCGGGTTCGTCCCCGACACCGAGCTCGTCGAGCTCTACGGGCGGGCCGTGGCCAGCGTCCACGCCGCTCCGGACGAGGGGTTCGGCCTCCAGCCCCTCGAGGCCATGGCCTGCGGGACCCTCGTCGTGTCGACCCGAGCGGGCGCAGTCGCCGAGGTGACGCGAGGTGGCGAGGTGGTGTGGGCACAGCCCGAAGCGGGCTCGCTCGCCGACGCGCTCGAGTCGGCGTGGCGCGACCAGGGCCGCCGGACGCGGGCGGTGACTGCCAACCGCCGCTGCGCCGAGGAGCTGCCGTGGGAGCGCACGGCCGCCAGGCTCCACGAGCTCCTGGTGGGCCTGGCCGACGGGGCGGGCGCAGCCGGCCGGCCCTCCGGACCGGTGCGATGAGCAGCCGGTGCGCGGTCTGCGGGCACGAGACCACCCACGTGCCCGGGTCGCGGTCGGGCGAAGGGCGGCCGGGCCGGTGCGAGGCGTGCGACCGCTGCTGGGTGGAGGAGCGGTCGCACGAGCGGCCGCCGCACCACGGGGGCTGAGGCTCAGGCGCCCATGGCGTGCACGCCCCCGTCGACGTGGACGATCTCGCCTGTCGTCTTGGGGAAGAGGTCCGAGAGCAGCGCCACGCAGGCTCGGGCCACAACCTCGCTGTCGAGGACGTCCCAGCCGAGCGGGGCTCGCGCTGCCCACGTGTCCTCGAAGGCGGCGAAGCCGGGGATGGACTTGGCGGCCATCGTCTTGACGGGCCCGGCGGCGACCAGGTTGACCCGCACCCCCTCGGGCCCGAGGTCACGGGCGAGGTAACGGGCGAGGGACTCGAGGGCGGCCTTGGAGACGCCCATCCAGTCGTAGGCGGGCCAGGCGACGGTGGCGTCGAAGTCGAGCGCGACCACCGACGCGCCGGGCCCGCCGCCGGCCCCGGCAGCGGCGAGGAGGGGCCGGAACGCCTCGACGAGGCCCTTGAGGGAGTAGGCCGAGACGTGGAGCGCCTGGCTGACCTCGTCCCACCCGGCTCGGAAGATGTCGCCGCCGAGGCACTCGGGGGGTGCGTAGCCGATGGCGTGGAGGAGACCGTCGAGGCGGTCCCACCGCTCGGCGAGGTGTGCTCCCGCCGCAGCGATCTGAGCGGGGTCGGTGACGTCGAGCTCGAGGACCTCGGTCTCGCCCGGCAGCCTGCGGGCCGTGCGCCGCGTGAGCGAGAGGCCGCGTCCCGCTCCGCTCAGCACGATGTCGGCGCCTTCTCGCTGGGCGAGCTCTGCCACGGCGAACGCCAGCGAGGCGTCGGTGAGCACGCCGGTGACCAGGAGCCTCTTTCCGTCGAGCAGTCCCATGGGCGGGCCAGGTTACCGGGTCGCGTGCCGGTGCCCCGGGTGCTGCGGGCGTCGTCTGCGTGCGCGCGCTGTCGCCGGGGGCGCCGGTGCCATGTGCAATGGTAGGAGCATGCACGTCGGCATCCTCGGAGGGACCGGTCCGGCCGGTCGCGGCCTCGCCACACGCCTGGCGACGGCAGGGGCCGCGGTGACCCTCGGCTCGCGTGACGAGGCGCGGGCCGCCGCCGCCGCTGCCGACCTCGTGGCCCGGTGGCCCGACCGGTCGCTCGCCGTCGTGGGCGCGGCGAACGAGGAGGCGGCCGGAGCCGAGCTCGTCGTCGTCGCGACGCCGTGGGAGGGCACGGTCGCGACGGTCGCACCCCTCGCCGACCGACTGGCCGGAAAGGTCGTGGTCTCCATGGTGAACGCGATGACCAAGGCAGGACGAGAGCTGCTGCCGCTCATGCCGCCTCGTGGCTCGATGGCGGCGACCATCCAGGCGGCGCTGCCCTCCTCGGCGGTGGCCGCCACCTTCCACCACCTGCCCGCCGCCGACCTGGAGGACCTGGCGACGCCGCTCGGCGCCGACGTCCTCGTCTGCGCCGACGACGCCGCCGCGACGGACGCCACGGCGAGGCTCGTCGACTGCATCGACGGGCTGCGGGCCGTCGTCGCCGGGAGCCTCGCCCAGGCATCGGCGGTCGAGGCGTTCACGGCGGTGCTCGTCTCGGTCAACATCCGGCACAAGGCACACGCCTCGCTCCGGCTCACCGGGCTCGACCATGGGTGACCGCGTCCGTTCCGACGGACGGGCGCGCCGCGGGCCTTGCACCCGTGCCGCTCGACGGGGGCCCGGCGGGAGGCACTCGCGGTGATCCGCCTCTACGACTCGTCTCGACAGGCCGTCGTGCCGCTCGAGCTCGGCCCCGTGGTCTCCCTCTACTCGTGCGGCATCACGCCGTACGACGCCGCCCACATCGGCCACGCCGAGGTGTACCTGACCTTCGACGTCCTCCAGCGCCGGCTGCGCGACCTCGGGCACGAGACGCACTGCGTGCGCAACGTCACCGACGTCGACGACGACATCCTCCGGAAGGCCCGCGAGCTCGGCGTCCACTACCTCGACCTCGCCGCCGAGGAGATCGCCCGATTCGACGCCGACATGGAGGCCCTCGGGCTCGTCCCGGCGTGGTCGGAGCCCCGGGCCACCTCCGCCATCCCCGACATCCTCACGCTCATCGGCGAGGTCCTCGACTCCGGCCACGCCTACCAGGCCGGTGCCGCGGTCTTCTTCGACGTCACCACCTTCGCGGGCTTCGGCTCGGTGAGCCACCTCGACGAGCCGACCATGCTCGCCCTCGCCGCCGAGCACGGGGGGAACCCCGGCGACCCGAACAAGCGGCACCCCCTCGACTTCGTCCTCTGGCAGCCGTCCCTGCCCGACGAGCCGGCGTGGGAGTCGCGCTGGGGGCCGGGCCGGCCCGGCTGGCACATCGAGTGCTCGGCGTTGGCGCTGCGAGAGCTCGGGCAGACCGTCGACATCCACGGGGGCGGGCGAGACCTCGTCTTCCCGCACCACGAGTGCGAGACGGCACAGTCGGAGTCGGTCACCGGGAAGCCCTTCGTCCGCTACTGGCTCCACGTCGGGCTGGTTGGCCTGGACGGCACCAAGATGTCGAAGTCCCTCGGCAACCTCGTCTTCGTGAGCGACCTGTTGAAGTCGTGGGAGCCGGCCGCCGTGCGCCTCGCCTTGCTCGGCCACCACTACCGCGGCGACTGGGAGTGGACGCACGACGACCTCCCTCGTGCGGCGGACCGCCTCGAACGGTGGCGCGGGGCGGCGCCGCGACCGGGCTCCCCAGAGGCCGCGGACGTCGCCGACCGGGTCCGGTCGCGCGTCGACGACGACCTCGACACGCCGGGCGCCCTGGCCGCCCTCGACGAGGCCGCGGCAGCAGGGCTCCCGGTGGCGGACGGTGCGGCGCTGCTCGGGGTGGAGGTGTGACCGTGGGGATCGAGGTGGCCCTGCCCGACGGTTCGCGCCGCTCCCTCCCCGAGGGCTCGACAGGCGCGGACCTGGCCGCCGCGGTCGGCCGCCGCCTCGCGAGGGACGCCGTGGCCGTCACCGTCGACGGCCGGCTCGCCGACCTCGACGGGCCGCTCCCCGACGGGGCGACCGTGTCGGTCGTGACCGTCGGCTCGGACCTCGGTCGCGAGGTGCTCCGCCACTCGACGGCCCACGTGCTCGCCCAGGCCGTCCTCCGCCTCTGGCCGGGCGCCAAGTACGCGATCGGCCCGGTCATCGAGGACGGCTTCTACTACGACTTCGCCCTTCCGGGTGGCGCGCACTTCGGCGAGGAGGACCTCTCCCGGATCGACGCCGAGATGCGGGCCATCATCGCCGAGGACCAGCCGTTCGTCCGCCACGAGCACACCATCGAGGAGGGGCTCGCCCTCTTCGAGGACCAGCCGTTCAAGCGCGAGATCATCGAGGCGGTGCGGGACGGGTCGACCGAGGTCGACGCCGCGCCCGGCGAGGGCGGTGCGGCGGTGTCGGTGTACTGGAACGCGCCCGGGTTCTCGGACCTGTGCCGGGGACCGCACGTCCCCTCCACGCGTGCCCTCGGCCACTTCGCCCTGATGCGGGTGGCCGGGGCCTACTGGCGGGGGGACGAGCGTCGCCCGCAGCTCCAGCGGATCTACGGCACCGCCTGGGAGTCGGAGGCGGCGCTCGCCGGCCACCTCGAACGGCTCGCCGAGGCTGAGCGGCGCGACCACCGCAAGCTCGGCCTCGAGCTCGACCTGTTCTCCTTCCCGGAGGAGATCGGCTCGGGCCTGCCCGTGTTCCACCCCAGAGGCGGCCTCGTCCGCCGGCTGATGGAGGACTACTCCCGCGAGCGTCACGCCGCGGCCGGGTACGAGTTCGTCTCGACGCCGCACATCACCAAGGCCGAGCTCTTCGAGACCTC
Organism: uncultured Acidimicrobiaceae bacterium; assembly: GCA_964610905.1. Classification (GTDB taxonomy): domain Bacteria; phylum Actinomycetota; class Acidimicrobiia; order Acidimicrobiales; family RAAP-2; genus JAJZJT01. The sequence continues at coordinate 21,420 of CAZSYT010000023.1, read as the reverse complement.
TGGCCACCTCGACTGGTTCGCCGAGGGGATGTTCCCCCCCATGCAGCTCGACGGTGGCCAGGACTACTACCTCAAGCCGATGAACTGCCCGTTCCACGTGCTCATCTTCAAGAGCCGGCAGCGCTCCTACCGCGAGCTGCCGCTCCGGCTCTTCGAGTTCGGCACCGTGTACCGCTACGAGAAGTCCGGGGTCGTCCACGGGCTCACCCGCGTCCGGGGCATGACCCAGGACGACGCCCACCTCTTCTGCGCCCGCGGGCAGATGGCCGACGAGCTCCGGTCGACGCTCGCGTTCGTCCTGTCGGTCCTGCGCGACTACGGCCTCGCCGACTTCTACCTCGAGCTCTCGACGAAGCCCGAGGGCAAGGCCGTCGGGACCGACGAGGAGTGGGAGGAGGCGACGGAGACGCTGCGGGCGGCCGCGCTCGCCATGGACCTCGAGCCCGTCCTCGACGAGGGCGGCGGCGCCTTCTACGGACCGAAGATCTCGGTCCAGGCAAAGGACGCCATCGGGCGCACGCACCAGATGTCGACGATCCAGCTCGACTTCCAGACTCCCCAGCGGTTCGGGTGCGAGTACGTCGGCGCCGACAACGCCCGTCACCGGCCGATCATGATCCACCGGGCACTCTTCGGCAGCGTCGAGCGGTTCTTCGCCATCCTGCTCGAGCACTATGCGGGCGCGCTCCCGGTGTGGCTGGCGCCCGAGCAGGTCCGCGTGCTTCCGGTGCGCGACGACCACGGTCCGTACGCCGCCAAGGTGGCGGACCGCCTCGCCGCGGTGGGCGCACGGGTGAACGTCGAAGGTGCGACGGAGCCCCTCGGGGCACGGATCCGCCGGGCGAAGCTGGCCAAGGTCCCCTACGTGCTGGTCGTGGGCGACGACGACGTGGCTGCCGGCACCGTGGGGGTGAACCGTCGCGGCTCCGAGCGGCCCGAGCGGGACGTCGAGGTCACGGCCTTCACCGACGAGCTCGAGACCGTCGTGGCCGAGCGCCGCAACGAGGACGTCGCCACGGGGGAGCGATGACCCTCGACCACCTGTGGGCCGGATGGCGCAACGCCTACGTCGCCAGCCTCACCGCCCCGGAGCCCGGCGACGGGGCGTCGGGCCCGCTGGTCGCCGAGGCGCCCGAGGGGTGCGTGTTCTGCCGGATCGACGCCAGCGGTGCCCCGTCCGCGGACAACGGGGTCGTCGCCCGGGGCGACCGGTGCGTCACGCTCCTCAACGCGTTCCCGTACGCGCCGGGCCACGTGCTCGTCATGCCACGGCGCCACGTCGGGAGCCTGGCCGAGCTCGGCGAGGACGAGCGCCGCGACCTGTGGGCCATGGTGGGGGACGCGGTCGCCGCCATCGAGTCCGCGTACGCACCTGAGGGCATGAACGTGGGCGCCAACCTCGGGGTCGCCGCGGGAGCCGGGATCCCTCGTCACCTGCACGTCCACGCCTTGCCGCGGTGGGCGGGCGACACCAACTTCATGACCACCGTGGCAGGGGTCCGCGTCCTCCCCGAGGCCCTGCCCGACACCTGGGCCAAGCTCCGGGGCGCCTGGCCCCGCTGACCGACGCGGCGCTCGCCGCCGGGCGCGGCCCGCGGTGGCGCTCCTCTCCTCCCCGCCGGGCCACGTCGGAGGGCGTGCGTCCTGGTCCCGGGCCTGCTCGGGCGGCCCGCGGTGGTAGCCTTGGACCAGCAGGGAGGAGCTTCCATGTTCGATGGGCGCTGGCGTTCGACTGTCGACCGGGCGACACGGCCCGCAGGGCAGCGGCTGCAGCAGTGGGGGATCTCGGCTGACGTCCTGACGGCCACCGGCCTGGTGTCGGCCACCGCGACCGCCGTCGCCATCGGGACGGGCCACTTCGCCCTCGCCATCGTGCTCCTCATCGTCACGGGGCTCCACGACCTGCTCGACGGGCCGGTGGCCAAGGCGTCGGGCACGGCGTCGGTACGGGGCGCCTTCTTCGACTCGGTGACCGACCGTGTGGCCGACGCCCTCCTCCTCGGAGGCGTCGCCTGGTACCTGGCGGGCCGCGATCCCGGGCGACTGGCCCTGCTGCCCTTCGCCGTCCTGGCCGCGACGACGCTCGTCTCCTACGTGCGGGCAAAGGCCGAGTCGCTGGGGCTGGTGGCCAAGGGCGGGCTGATGGAGCGGGCCGAGCGGATGATCCTGCTGGGCGTCGGGCTGCTGTCGCCGGTCCTCCTCGTCCCGGTCCTCTGGACGATGCTTGCGCTGACCGTGGCGACGGCGGCCGGGCGGTTCGCAAAGGTGTGGAGCATGGCCGAGGCGCCGGTACCGACCCGACGGGCACGTGCACGCGTGGCCCGGACGCGCGCGACCGTGCGGCGCCGGCGTCGCCAGGATGCAGGTCGGGCGTCGTCGAGGTGGCGGACGCTGCGCCAGGGTGGTGCGCCGGTCAGGACGGCGAGGGCGCGGCGGGTAGGGTCGGCACGGCAGGGACTGCGCTCACGGGCAGTGGCCCGGCGGGGCGGATAGGCCGGGCGGGCCGACGGGGCGGGTACCCCGGCGGACAGGGCCGCTGGGCGAAGGAGAGAAGAGGGGCAGTGCCACGAGGACGCTTTGCGTACCACTTGTACCGGACGCTCGGACGCGCCCTCGCGGGCGTGCCCGAGCCGGTGGCGATGGGGGCCGGTCGCGCCGTGGGCGCGGTGCTGGCGCGGGCGCAACACGACCAGCGCTCCATGGTGGCCCGCAACCTCCGCCGGGTGCTCGGGCCGGACGTCGACGACGGCGAGCTCGACCGCTGGGCGCGCCGTGCGTTCGACGCCTACGCGCGCTACTGGGTGGAGGGGGCCCGCCTCGGGTCGATGCCCCGTGCCGAGGTGCTCCAGCGCTTCGTCGTGGTCGAGGACGGGTTCCGCCACCTCGTCACCGGCATGGAAGCGGGGAGGGGAGTCGTCATGGCGCTCCCGCACGTCGGAAGCTGGGAGTTCGGGGGTGCCTTCCTCGCGGGGGCGGGGTACCCGATGACCTCGGTGGCCGAACGGCTCGAGCCCGAGGCCCTCTTCGACCACTTCGTCGCCGAGCGGGCGGCGATGGGGCTGACCATCGTGCCCCTCGACGGCGGGTCGGGAGGCACGCTGCTGCGGACGCTGAAGGCGGGGGGCATGGTCGGGCTCCTGTGCGAGCGCGACCTGACGGGCACCGGCGTCGAGGTCGAGCTCTTCGGCGAGCGAACGACGATGCCCGCGGGCCCGGCCACGCTCGCGCTCCGAACGGGCGCAACGCTCGTCACCTCGGCCGTCTACAGCGGACCCGGGCGCGACCACCACGCCGTCGTGGAGGAGCCGATCGACCTGACCCGGACCGGCTCCCTGCGCGCCGACGTGCAACGGGTGACCCAGTGCATCGCCACCCGCCTCGAGGGCCTCATCCGCCGGGCCCCCGAGCAGTGGCACGCCTTCCAGCCGGTCTGGCCGTCGGACCGGAGCCCCTCGGCGGCCGGTGCCGAGCCCGTGGCGGTGGCGTCGTGACGGGCGAGGCCCGCTCCCGCACGGCCGAGCACGCGACCGAGCACGCGACCGGGCGCTCGCCCGGGCGCACGACCGGGCACCCGACCGGGCCCGAGGTGCACCGACGCGAGCGGACGAGCGGCGCCGAGGGCGCGGCGGGGGGGACGACCCAGGTCACCCGCGGGACCGGCGCGCCCTCGGGGCCGGCGCTGCCCACGGTCCTGATGCGCTTCGAGGCGCTCGTCGAGCACCAGTTCGACGTCGTGTCGGTGGTGGACGCCACCGGCAAGCTGGTCTTCGTCAGCGCCTCCGCCCGCGCCGTGTTCGGCATCGACCCGTCCGACGCCGTCGGCCAGTCGATCTTCGACTACCTCGACCCGGCGTCGGTGCCGCTGCTCCGGGCGACGTTCGACGACCTCGTGGCCCGGCGCCGCCTGGCCGCCGCCTTCGAGCTGCACACCGTGCGGGGGGACGGGAGCCCGCTCGTCGTCGACGTCGTGGCGGCGAACCACCTCGAGGACCCCATCCACGGGATCGTGCTCAGCGTCCGCGACATCACCGAGCGGCGTCGGCTCGAGGCGTACGCGGCCCAGCTCGAGCGGCGCCACGCTGCCATCGTCGACTCGCTGGCCGACGGCGTCATGATGGTCGACGCCGCGGGGGTGGTCGTGCGGGTCAACGACGCCTTCGAGCGCCTCTTCGGCACGCCGGGACGCTGGGTGGTGGGGCAGAGCCTCGCCGCGGTCACCGCCCACGCGCGGAGCTCCGGGGCGACGACGGTCGACGCCGACGGTCGGCCGGTCCCCGACGACGCCCACCCGCTCCTGCGGTGCCTGGCCACCGGGCAGCGCGTCACCGGCGTCGTGCACGGCATCGTGCGCCCGGGCTCCCCCACGCTGTGGGTGCGGGTGAACGCCCAGGCCATGGTCGACTCGGACGGCACGCTGACCGGGGCGGTGGCGTCGCTCAGCGACATCTCGGAGCTGCGTCGCTCCGTCTTCGAGCGGCGGCAGGAGGAGCGGTTCCTGCAGGTCCTCCTGGACACGCTCGAGGAAGGGATCGTGGCCTGCGACGCCGAGGGGCGCATCACCCTCTTCAACCCGGCGGCGCGCCGGCTCCACGGGCTCGACGCCCGGACGGACCCGATCGGCAAGATCCCCTCGGGGCGCGGCCTGCTGCGGGTCGACGGCGAGCCCATGCGGGCCCGGGAGAACCCGCTCGTGCGCGCCCTGTCCGGCGAGCAGGTCCGCGAGGCCGAGATGGTCATCGAGGCGCCGACCGGCGACCGGCGGACGGTCAGCGTGAACGGTCAGCGCCTGGTGGGCGAGGACGGGAGCACGCTCGGGGCGGTGGTCGCCGTCCACGACGTCACCGAGCGCAAGCGCAACGAGGCGCGTCTCGCCGAGCTCGCCCTCCACGACCCGCTCACCGGGCTCGCCAACCGGACGCTGCTGACCCAGCGCCTCCGCGAGGCGATCGCGCGCCGCGCCGCGGGCCCGCTCTCGCGACGGCACGCCGACGACACCGAGGCGACGGTGGCGGTCTTCCTCCTCGACCTCGACGACTTCAAGGAGATCAACGACCGCCTCGGCCACGACGTCGGGGACGAGGTGCTCGTGGCGGCTGGCCGCCGGCTGTCCGCCATCGTCCGGCCCGACGACACCGTCGCCCGACTGGGAGGCGACGAGTTCGTGGTCGTGTGCGAGGTGGCACGCGGCGAGCTCGAGCTCGCCGCCATGACGGAGCGCATCGCCGCCGCCCTGTCCGCGCCCTACGAGCTCGGCGGCCAGACCGTCGTCGTGGCCGCCTCGGTCGGCGGCGTGCTGCTGGACGAGCGGACGACGGACCCCTCGACGCTCCTGAGCCGGGCCGACGACGCCATGTACGCAGTCAAGTGGAGCCGGCGCCGCGACCGTCGTCCCGCGGCGCGCTGACCCCGGGCCCGTCGTGGCGCGCGCCTCCCTGTCGATCGCCCTCGTCTGCCCGTACAGCCTGACGACGCCGGGCGGCGTGCAGGGCCAGGTGGTCGGGCTCGCTCGAGCGCTCGAGCGTCGCGGGCACCGGCCGGTGGTCTTCGCCCCCGTCGACGGGACTGCCCCCGAGGGCGTGACGGTCGTCCCGACCGGGCGGTCGGTCCCGGTGCCCGGCAACGGGTCGAGGGCGCCCCTCGCGCGCTCTCCCCGGCGGGTGGTCGCGGGTGCCCGGGCAGCTGCGACGGGCGGTTTCGACGTCGTCCACGTCCACGAGCCCCTGGCGCCCGGCCTGCCCCTCGCCCTGCTCCTGTCCCGTCGCGTGCCGCCCTCGGTGGCGACGTTCCATCGCAGCGGGGCCAGCGCCGCCTACCGCCTCCTCCGTCCCCTGGGCCGCCTCGCGGCACGGCGGTACGCGGTCCGGGCCGCGGTGTCCGAGGCCGCCCGGGCCACGGCGGTGGCGGTGGTACCGGGCTCCGTCGACGTCCTCTTCAACGGGGTCGCCACCGACGAAGGCGGGGACGAGCCGTGGCCGACGGCCGGTCCCACCGTCCTCTTCCTCGGCAGGCACGAGCCGCGCAAGGGGCTGGCCGTGCTGCTGGCCGCCCACGAGCGACTGCCCGCTCCCCGGCCCGCGCTGTGGATCGCCGGTGCCGGTCCCGAGACGTCCGCCCTCCGACGGGCGTACCCGCCGACGCCCGAGCGGTCGTGGTTGGGCGTGGTCGGTGAGGTGGAGAAGCGCCGCCGGCTGGCAGCTGCCGACGCACTGGTGGCTCCGGCCCTCGGAGGCGAGTCCTTCGGCATGGTGCTGCTCGAGGCGATGGCGCACGGGACCCCCGTCGTGGCGAGCGACATCGACGGCTACCGCCAGGCGGCCGGCGGCGCGGCCCGGCTGGTCCCTCCGGGGGACGTCGCCGCCCTCTCCGAGGCGATCACCGCGGTCGTTGGCACTGGCAACGGCACCGGCGGCGACGCCTCCCTCGCCCGCACGCTCGCCACCCGAGGGCGGGCGCGCGCCGAGGCGTGCTCGATGGACCGCCTGGCCGCGAGCTACGAGGACGCCTACCGGGCGGCGATCGGCGCGGCGAGCCGGTGACGGGCCGTACACTGCACCTGCGATGACCACCCGCCGACCCTGGTCCGACGAGGACCGCCGGTGAGCGGCCCCGGGCGCGGCCCGACCGGGGGGCGCCACGGCCGCGGTCCGGCGGGGCGCGCCCCGGCTCCGTCCGGCCCGCGACAGACGGGAGCCGGTCCGCCCACGTCGGCCCGACGCCGCCACCGGGGAGCGCGCCCGGCGCGCGCGGGAGGGGAGCCCGCACGCTCGACCGCGGCCCCGTCGCACCGGGCGGTCCCCGTGCCGCCGGCGCTGGCCGCAGGGCGGTCGAGCGAGGCCGCCGAGGACGCGGAGACGGTGGCGGCGAACGACCGGCGAGCCCTGTGGCTCGCCGGCTCGCGAGCCGTGGTGGCCGCGCTGGTCGGCGGGGCGGTGGCCGGCGTGGTCGGAGGCGTCGTGGCAGGCACCTCCGCCGGGCTCGCCGCCGGACTCGTCGCCGCCGTGGTGGTCGGCGTCGTCTGCGCGGCGTCGGTGCGGTGGGCGGCTGGCGATCTCGTCGTCCGGTCCCTCGGGGCACGTCCCGTCCGTCCGGACGAGCTGCCTCGCCTGCGGAACCTCGTCGAGGGGTTGTGCGCCACGATGGGGGTGGAACCTCCCGAGGTGCTGGTGGTGGACCGCCCCTGCGCCAACGCGCTGGCGCTCGCCCGGTCCGCTCGGGCGTCGTGGCTCGTGGTCACGGCCGGTCTCGAGCCGTCGCTGTCGGTCGTCGAGCTCGAGGCGGTGCTCGCCCACGAGCTCGTCCGCGTCAAGCTGCACGACACGCGGGTCGCGGCTGCCGCGCTGGCCCTCGCAGCCCCGCTCGCCGCGCTGCGCGGGCGCAGCGACGCCCGGGTCCGGTCGCTCGTCGGCCCGTCGCGGCTGTTCCGGGCCGACCAGCGGGCCGCCGCGGTGGTCCGGTACCCGCCCGGGCTGGCGTCGGCGCTCGAGCGGCTGCTCGCCGTGGCGGAGTCGGTCCGACCCGCCCCGGCCCCCTGGGAGGGCGGGCGGGTCGCGCGGTGCACGCGCCCGTTGTGGGTCGACCCGGTCGGTGCCGGAGACGTGCCGCGTGAGGGCGACCTCGACCACACGGCGGTGCGGGCGGCTGCGCTGGCCCTCGAGTGAGGGACCTGCCGGCGGCCGCCCCGGCGCGTCGGACGCTCAGGCGTCGCGCTCCGGCCGCAGGCAGTCCTCGGCGCCCTCCGGGGCCGAGCAGACGGGCCCCGCGGCCTCGGCGTGGACGTGGTCGCGCAGGCGTCGCAGCAGGGCGACCAGGGTGCGCTCCTCCTCCGACGTGAAGAGCCCGCCGAACACCTCGTCGAGCTGGGCCGCGTGGACGGGGAGGAGCTGCGCCATCAGCCGCGTTCCGGCCGGGGTGAGCACGGCAAAGGCACCGCGGCCGTCCTCGGGGCACGATGCCCGCTCGACGAGGCCGTGCTGCTCGAGGCGGTCGACGGCGCGGGTGAGCCCGCTGCGGGTCAGGGAGATCTGGGAGGCGAGCTCGCTCATGCGCAGGCGGGCCCCCGGCGTGCGCGACAGGCGGACCAGCACGTCGAAGGACTGGCTGGAGGCGCCGGGCCCGGCGGCGAGCCCGTGCTCGAGGAGGCGCCGGAGCCCGCCCGCCGCCTCGAAGAGGAGGCCCGCCGTGGTGATCCGGTCGGCGCCCGCCCCCCCCGTCGCCGCTCCGTCGCCGTCCGTCCCGTGCTCGCCACGGCGAGGACCGGACGACGCGTCCGTCGTGGGCGCCGAGGTACCTGGTGCGGGCATGCCCCCAGTGTAGTGAACGCGGTAGTTGCACAGGCAAGTGCTTCGCGGTAGTGTAGTTGCGAAGGCAAGCAGCGCCAGGACGAGCGACGCCCGGGCGGCCCCGATGGATCGCGACGACGCGACGTGTCACGGCGTCACGGAGAAGAAGACGAAGGAGGATGCGATGGCAGACGGTACGGAGGTCACGAGCCGGGTGGTCGACGGGGTGGAGCTCCCGGCGGTCGGGACCTACGCGCTCGACCAGGCCCACACGCACGTGGGCTTCTCGGTGCGCCACATGGCCGTCTCCAAGGTGCGGGGACGCTTCACGGCCTTCGAGGGGACCCTGGCGGTGGCCGAGGACCCGACCCGGTCCTCGGTGCAGGTGACCATCGACGCGACCAGCGTGGACACCCGCGACGAGACGCGCGACGACCACCTGCGGACCAACGACTTCTTCGACGTGGCCAACCACCCGACGTGGACGTTCGCCAGCACGGCGGTCAAGCCGACGGGCGCGGGGCGCTGGGACGTCGAGGGCGACCTCACCATCCGTGGCGTCACCCGCCCCGTCACCCTCGACACGACGATCGAGGGCGTGGTCAAGGACCCCTACGGCAACCACCGGGTGGGCTTCAGCGCCACCACCGAGATCGACCGGGACGACTTCGGTGTGTCCTTCGGTGCCGTCATGGAGGCGGGCGGGCTGGTCGTCGCCAAGCGCGTCACCATCGAGATCGAGGCCGAGGCCGTCCTGCAGGCCTGACGGCCCTCCGGGCCCCCCGGCCCACGTCGGAAGCGACCGACCGGCCGGGGGCCGGTGGGCCGGTGCCGGCACGACGCGAGAGCTCGGAGGTGTCGTCCTGGGCTCGGGGGCCGCTCGGCGCGCCACTAAGCTGGGAGCATGCCGACGCCTACGCCGAACGCCAGCTCACCGGACGAGCCGTCCCCGGCCATGGGGACGTTCACGGTCAAGCGCGGCCTGGCCGAGATGCTCCGCGGCGGCGTGATCATGGACGTCGTCGACGCGGAGCAGGCCAAGGTGGCCGAGGACGCCGGCGCCGTGGCGGTGATGGCGCTCGAACGGGTCCCCGCCGACATCCGCCGTGAGGGAGGCGTGGCCCGGATGAGCGACCCCGCGCTCATCGAGGGGATCAAGGCGGCGGTCACCGTCCCCGTGATGGCGAAGGCACGCATCGGCCACTTCGCAGAGGCCCAGGTGCTGGCGGCGCTGGGCGTCGACTACATCGACGAGAGCGAGGTGCTCACGCCGGCCGACGAGGCCCACCACATCGACAAGTGGCCGTTCGCCGTGCCGTTCGTGTGCGGGGCGACCAACCTCGGCGAGGCGCTCCGGCGCATCTCGGAGGGCGCGGCGATGATCCGCTCGAAGGGCGAGGCCGGCACCGGCAACATCGTCGAGGCGGTCCGTCACCTGCGCTCGATCCTCGGGGACATCCGGCGCATCACGCAGGCCGACCCGGCCGAGCGGTACGGCTGGGCGAAGGAGCTCGCCGCACCGATCGGGCTCGTCCAGGAGCTCGCCGAGACGGGCCGGCTCCCCGTGCCGCTGTTCTGCGCCGGGGGCATCGCCACACCCGCCGACGCCTCGCTGGTCATGCAGCTCGGCGCCGAGGCGGTCTTCGTCGGCTCCGGCATCTTCAAGAGCGAGGACCCGGCGCGCCGGGCGCGGGCCATCGTGGAGGCGACGGCCCACTACGCCGACGCCGCTCTCGTGGCCAAGGTGTCGACCGGCCTCGGCTCGGCCATGCCGGGACAGGAGCTCGACGCCCTCGGCGTCCGGCTCGCCGAGCGCGGGTGGTGAGCTGATCGCCGGCGCGGCGGTCGGGCGCCCGGTGGGGAGGGCCCGGTGATCGGCGTCCTCGCCCTGCAGGGTGACGTCCGCGAGCACCTGGGCGTGCTGGCCCACCTGGGTGAGGCGGCGCGTCCCGTCCTCGTGCCGTCCGACCTCGCCGGCCTGCGGGGGCTCGTGCTCCCCGGCGGCGAGTCCACGACCTTGTCGCTGCTGCTCGCCACGTCGGGGCTGCTCGGGCCCGTGGGCGACGCCCTCGCCGCCGGCATGCCCGTCTTCGGCACCTGCGCGGGCATGATCCTGCTGGCCTCCGACGTCCTCGACGGACGTCCGGACCAAACCCACCTCGGCATGATCGACCTGACGGTCAGGCGCAACGGGTTCGGCAGCCAGGCGGCGTCGTTCGAGTGCGACCTCGACGTCGAGGCAGTGGGGCCGCCGCCGCTGCACGCCGTCTTCATCCGGGCGCCGCTCGTCGACGCGGCGGGGGACCGGGTCGACGTCCTGGCCCGCCTCCCCGGCGCCGGCCGGGCGCCTGCCGCCGGCGTCGGAAGCCCCGTCCTGTGCCGGCAGGACGGCGTGCTGGTGAGCTCGTTCCACCCCGAGCTGACCATGGACGGTCGGGTGCATCGCTACTTTGTCGGGATGACCAAGGGGGCCTGAGCCCGCGGTCACCGGGGACGCCGCCTCGAGGCGGCGGGTCCGCTGCGTGCGGCGGCCCGGGGAGGAGCAGAGAGGAACCAGTCGATGTCGGGACATTCGAAGTGGGCGACGACCAAGTACCGAAAGGGCGCCCAGGACGCCGCCAGGGCCAAGGTCTTCGCCAAGATCATCCGTCAGGTCGAGGTGGCGGCCCGCGAGGGGGGGAGCGACCTCTCGGCGAACGCCACGCTGCGCACGATGTACGCCAAGGCCCGCGACGCCTCGGTGCCCATCGACACGATCGAGCGGGCCATCAAGCGTGGCTCCGGCGAGCTCGAGGGCGTGCGGTACGAGTCCATCTCCTACGAGGGCTACGCCCCCGACGGCGTGGCCGTCATCGTGGAGTGCCTGTCGGACAACCGGAACCGGACGGGGGCCGAGATCCGCAACCTGTTCAACAAGTCGGGCGGGTCGATGGCCGAGCCCGGCGCTGTCAGCTGGCAGTTCGAGCGCAAGGGCATGATCGCCGTCCCCCGTGGGGCCGAGGAGGACCGGGTGATGGAGGTTGCCATGGAGGCCGGTGCCGAGGACCTGGCCGACGACGGCGAGCGCTGGGTGGTCACGACGGGACCGACCGAGCTCATGGCCGTGCGCGCCGCCCTCGAGGACGCCGGTCTCGAGCCGGGGACGGCCGAGCTGGTCATGGTGCCCACGACGACGGTGCCGGTCGAGGACGACGCGGCGGCGAAGCGGGTGCTGCGGCTCGTCGAGGCCCTCGACGACCACGACGACGTCCAGAGCGTCTACGCCAACTACGACATCCCCGACGCGGTGCTCGCGGCCTTCGGCGACTGAGCCCCCCGGGTCCACCGCCCGGCGCTTTCCGCTGGCTATCCTCGAACGCATGTTCGTGCTCGGCATCGACCCCGGGCTGTCCCGGTGCGGCTACGGCGTCGTGGAGCGGGCCGGCGCTGCGCTCCGACCGGTCGCCGGGGGCGTGGTCGCCACGGCGCCCGACACCCCGCTGCCCGACCGGCTGCACACGCTGTGGCGCGAGCTGGTGTCGCTCGTCGAGGAGCACCACCCGGGGGCCGTGGTGGTCGAGCGGGTCTTCTTCCAGGTCAACGCCCGCACCGCCATGGCCACCGGACAGGCCGCCGGCGTCGCCCTGGTGGCCGCGGCGGCGGCCGGGGTGCCCGTCGCGCAGTACACGGCGAACGAGGTCAAGCAGGCGCTCGTCGGCTACGGCGGTGCGACCAAGGCCCAGGTGCAGCAGATGGTGGCCGCCGTCCTCGGCCTGGCGACGCCCCCGCACCCGCCCGACGTGGCCGACGCCCTGGCGCTCGCCGTCTGTCACCTGACCACCGAGCCGCTCCGTCGGGCCGTGGCCGCTGCGGGACCGGCGTCCGCCCGGCGCGGGTCGCGGGGCACGGCGGCGAAGGAGGTGGGAGCGAGGTGATCGGCACGCTGCGCGGCACCGTGGTGGACCGCCCGACCCCCGGCGAGGTCGTCGTCGAGGTCGGGGGCGTCGGCTATCGCGTCCAGGTCACGACCGGCACGGCTGCCGACCTGGCCGGGCACACCCGTGACGTCTTCCTGCACGTCCACACCCACGTGCGCGACGACGCCATCGTCCTCTTCGGCTTCCGGCACGCCGACGAGCGTCGGTGCTTCGAGTCGCTGCTCGGCGCGCACGGCGTGGGGCCCGCCCTCGCGCTCGCCATCCTCTCGGTGCTGTCGCCGGCCGAGCTGTCGACGGCGGTGCTGGAGGGCGACACGACGACGCTGTGCCGGGTGCCCGGCGTCGGGAAGAAGACGGCGGCCCGGCTCCTGCTCGAGCTCGAGGCCCGGCTCGACTTGCCGGACCTGGGCGGGGGTCGTGCGCCGGCCCGCCGGGGCACCGAGAAGGCTCGCGACGACGCTGCGACCGCCCTGGCCGAGCTCGGCTACGGCCCCGACGAGATCGTGCCGGCGCTCGATGCCTGTGAGGACGGCGCCACGGTCGAGGAGCTGGTGCGCGGCGCCCTGAGGGTCCTGGCGCGGAGCCGGTGACCTCCGCACGGCGCGAGGTGCTCGGGGGCTCGGGCGCCGGTCCGGACGACCGGGGGGACGTCGCCACCTCCGGCGATGGCGTCGGGCCAGGTGACGGGCGCGCTCCGTCGCGGGCGGTCGACCCGACGGTGGAGCAGGCCGAGGACCTCGACGAGGCGGGGCTCCGGCCGCGCACGCTCACGGAGTTCGTCGGCCAGCGACAGCTCACGGAGCACCTGGCCATCGTCGTCGAGGCGGCCCGTCGTCGTGGCGAACCGGTCGACCACCTCCTCTTCGCCGGGCCGCCCGGGCTCGGCAAGACGTCGCTCGCCGGCATCGTGGCCGCCGAGATGGGGGTCGGCCTGCGGGTCACGTCGGGGCCGGCGCTGGTCCGTGCGGGCGACCTGGCTGCGCTGCTCACCGACCTGCAGGACGGCGACGTCCTCTTCATCGACGAGATCCACCGGCTCAACCGGGCCGTCGAGGAGATCCTCTACCCGGCCATGGAGGACGGGAAGCTCGACCTGGTGATCGGCAAGGGTCCCACGGCGCGCAGCATCCGCCTCGACCTGCCCCGGTTCACGCTCGTCGGGGCCACCACGCGGACGGGGCTGGTGACCGGTCCGCTGCGTGACCGGTTCGGCTTCGTGGGCCGCATGGACTTCTACGACGTGGCCGAGCTCGAGGCGATCGTCGTCCGCTCCGCCGGCATCCTCGGGGTCCCCGTCGACATCGGCGGCGCGCGGCGCATCGCCGAGCGGTCCCGCGGCACGCCTCGGATCGCGAACCGGCTGCTCAAGCGGGTGCGGGACTTCGTCGAGGTCCGGGCCGACGGCGCCATCACCGAGGAGACGGCCGGGGCCGGGCTCGATCTCTTCGGCGTCGACGACCTCGGCCTCGACAAGGTCGACCGGGCCATCCTCGACGTCCTGTGCCGGCGCTTCGGTGGTCGGCCGGTGGGGTTGGTGACGCTCGCCCAGTGCGTGGGGGAGGACCCGAGCACCGTCGAGGACGCCTACGAGCCGTTCCTGGTCAGGGAGGGGCTCGTCCTGCGCACCCCGCGCGGGCGGGTCGCCGCACCTCGGGCGTGGGACCACCTGGGGCTGGCACCGGCGGCGATGCCCCTCGGCTGACCCGCGCCGTGCCGGTGGGACGCGGTCCGTCTGGCACGATGGCGGCATGTCCGAGGCCCTCGACCGCGGGTTCGGCGCGCTCGCCCGGGACGCGGCTGCCGGCACGCCCATGGCCGCCTTCGACTACGACCTGCCGACCGCGGCGATCGCCCAGCGTCCCGTCGAGCCGAGGAGCGCTGCCCGTCTGCTCGTCGCCCCCGAGGTGTCGCCCACGGGGTCCGTGGCGCACCGGACGGTGGCCGACCTACCGTCGCTGCTCGCCCCGGGGGACGTCGTCGTGGTCAACGACACGCGGGTGCTGGCGGCCCGGCTGGGACTGGTCCGGGCGACGGGAGGACGAGCCGAGGTCCTGCTGCTCGAGCCGGCCCCCGAGCTGGTCGGCGCACCCGAGCGGCAGGGGCGCTCGGGTGACGCTCGCGGGCTCGCCGGTCGTCCCCACGCGGCGGCCGGAGGTCGCCGGTGGCAGGCGCTGGTCCGCCCGGCGCGCCGGTTGCCGCCGGGGACGCCGTTGTTCGCGCCGGCGGCGGACGGGCGGCCCATCGATGGCCCGGTCGTGGAGGTCGGGGAGGCAGCCCCGGGCGCCGACGACGGGCGCAGGCTCGTGACCGTGCTCGACCCCGCAGCCGTCGCGGCGATCGGGACCGTGCCGCTGCCTCCCTACATCCGCGAGCCGCTCGCCGACCTGGACCGCTACCAGACGGTCTTCGCCCGCCACGGGGACCCGGAGGAGCGCTCGGTCGCCGCGCCGACGGCCGGGCTCCACCTGACCGACGAGGTCGTCGGCGCCATCGGCGCGACCGGCGCCGAGGTGCGGACGGTCGAGCTGGCCATCGGGCTCGACACGTTCCGGCCCGTGACGACCGAGCTCGCCGAGGACCACGTGATCCACACCGAGCGCTACCGGGTCCCCGCCGCGACGCTCGCCGCGTGCCGGCGCGCCCGCCGAGTGGTGGCAGTGGGGACGACCGTCGTGCGGGCGCTCGAGGCGACGGCGGCGTCGGGCCGGCTCGAAGGCCGGACCGACCTCTACATCCACGGGTCGTACCCGTTCGCCCTGGTGGACGTGTTGCTCACCAACTTCCACTTGCCCCGCTCGAGCCTCCTGCTCCTCGTCGAGGCGTTCGCCGGGCCACGCTGGCGCGACCTGTACGCGACGGCCCTGGCCGAGGGGTACCGGTTCCTGTCCTTCGGCGACGCCATGGTGGTCGGCCGGCGTGGCGGCGAGGCCCGGTGAGCGCCGGCGCGGCACGGGTCGACGTCGTGGCGCGCGACGGGGCCGCCCGCCGGACGACGGTGACGACGGCCCGCGGCACGTACCGGACCCCGGCGTTCATGCCGGTGGGCACACGGGGGGCGGTCAAGGCGCTCGACGGCGCCGACCTCGAGCGCCTGGCCCCGCCCGTCGTGCTCGCCAACACCTACCACCTGCTGCTGCGCCCGGGGGTGGACGTGGTGGCGTCGCTCGGTGGGATCCACCGCTTCGCCGGCTTCGACGGCCACGTGCTCACCGACTCGGGCGGGTACCAGGTGCACTCGCTCTCGCCGGCGGTCGACGACGAGGGCGTCACCTTCACCTCGGTCTACGACGGGGCGCCGGTCCGCCTCACGCCCGAAGGAGCGGTCGAGGCGCAAGGGCTGCTCGGTGCCGACGTGGCCATGGTGCTCGACGTGTGCGCCACGCTGCCCGCCCCCGCGGCGGCCGTCCGCACCGCCGTCGAGCGGACGGCGACGTGGGCGGCCCGGGCCAGGGCCCACCACCGCCGGATCGAGGACCGGCCACCCGGGCAGGCGCTCTTCGGCATCGTCCAGGGCGGTGTCGACCCGGTCCTGCGGCGCGAGAGCGCCGAGCGGACGGTGGCGCTCGGCTTCGACGGCTACGGCATCGGGGGCCTGTCGGTCGGGGAGGGGCGGTCCGAGATGCTCGCCGCCCTGGCGGTGGTGGTCGACGAGCTGCCGGAGGACCGGCCCCGCTACCTGATGGGCGTGGGCGACCCGGTCGGCATGGTGGAGGCGGTGGCGCTCGGCGTCGACCAGTTCGACTGCGTGGCCCCGACCCGTCTCGCCCGCCACGGCACGGTCCTGACCGCCGAGGGGCGGCTCAACCTGCGCAACGCCCGCTTCGCCCGCGATGCCGGGCCGCTCGACGCGAGCTGTGCGTGCTCGACGTGCGACCGCTGGTCGCGCGGGTACCTGCGGCACCTCCTGGTCGTCGGGGAGCCGACCGCCTGGCGCCTCGTGTCGATCCACAACCTGGCCTGGACGCTCGCCCTGATGGACGAGGTGGGCGCGGCCGTCGAGCGAGGGGAGCTCGACCGGGTGCGCCGGGACGTGGCCGACCGGTGGGGGTGAGCAGCCCGGTAGGCGGCGGCCACGGAAGCGGCCTGACCGGTACGCGCGCCGTGGTCGAGTAGAATCTCGCGCCTGTGCAACTGAACACCCTGCCCTGCAGCAGCGCCAGCCGCGTTGCCCCCGTCCGATGACCGCGACCGCCCTGGCCGTCCTGCCGCTTCTGGCCGCCAACGCCCCGTCGAAGAGCACGGCCTCCTCGTCGGGGAGCTCCTTCCTGCTCATCCTGCTCGTGATCGGGGTGGCGTTCTACTTCTTCCTCTACCGGCCCCAGCAGCAGAAGGCCAAGCGCCAGCGCGAGCTGCAGAACCAGTTCGACGTGGGCGACGAGGTCCTCACCGCCGGCGGGCTGGTCGGGCACGTGCTCGACATCGAGGGCGACCGGATCACGCTCGAGACCAGTGTGGGAGCGTCCTTCGTGGTCCTGCGGCAGTACGTCGTGCGGCGGCTCGAGACGTCCGCCGAGCCCGACGAGGCGGAGGAGCCCGACGAGGCGGACCAGGTCGGCGACGAGGCCGGGGCGGACGACGACGGCGAGGAGTGGGGCGGCACCGACGGGGACGCTCGACCGGCCGGCTCCGCCTGAGCGGCCATGAAGCAGCGACGCGGCCTGTGGACCAGCCTGCTGGCGGCCGTGGCCGTCGGCGTCGCCCTGCTGGCCGCCACCCTCGGCGCGGGCTGGTCGCCCAAGCTCGGCCTCGACCTCGACGGCGGGCTGGCGGTCACCTACCAGACGGCCCGCGCGGTGAACTCGGGCCAGCTCAGCACCATCGTCAACATCATGAACAACCGGGTCGACGCCCTGGGCGCCACCGGCGCGACGGTGGCCAGCCAGGGCACGAACCAGGTGGCCGTGTCGATCCCCGGGGCGAAGAACATCCAGCAGATCCTGAACACGATCGGTAGCACCGCCCAGCTCTACTTCCGTCCGGCGCTGTGCTACGCACCCGCCTACACGCCGCCCAAGTCGGGCAAGCCCCCGAGCGGACCGCTGCCCGCCTGCGGGTCGCCGTACGCGCTGACCCAGGCCAACCTCGGCGTCAAGCCCGACCCGGCGAGCACCGCCGGCTTCACGTCCAACAACGTCCCGCCGGACCCGACCTTCGCCGCCTACCCGTCGACGCCCGACACCAAGGGGGCCACCGTGCTGTTGTCGGCGGCCAAGGGTGCCGGTGGGGGCCGCTACGTGCTCGGCCCGACGGCGCTCACCGGCTCGATCGTCAAGTCTGCCTCCGCCCAGCTGGTCAACTCGGTCTGGGTGGTCGACTTCTCGCTCACCTCCAGCGGCTCGGGGGCGTGGGACAAGCTGGCCGCCCAGCAGTTCCACCAGATCATCGCCGTCGACCTTGGCGGCACCGTCATCTCGGCCCCCATCACCAGCGCGAGCTCGTCCGCGCCGTCCTCGTTCAACGGGAGCGTGCAGGTGAGCGGGGGCTTCACCGAGAACCAGGCCAAGCAGCTCGCCATCGAGCTCAACTACGGCTCGCTGCCCGTGAAGCTCACCCGTCTCACCGTCCAGACCGTCTCGCCGACCCTCGGCAAGTCCTCCCTCGATGCCGGGCTCATCTCGGGGCTGGCCGGGCTCGTCCTCGTGCTCGCGTACATCCTCGTCTACTACCGGATGCTCGGCGTGGTGGTGGTCTCCGGCCTCCTCCTGACCGGGGTCGTGCTGTGGTCGGTCATCGCCGCGATGGGCCACAGCCTCGGGACGACCATCGACCTCGCCGGGGTGATCGGTGTCATCGTGTCGATCGGGATCACCGTCGACTCGTACATCGTGTACTTCGAGCGGTTGAAGGACGAGGCCCGGTCCGGGCGCACCGTGCGCACGAGCGTCGACCGGGGCTTCGCCAGTGCCTTCCGGACCGTGCTCGCCGCTGACGCCGTCTCGCTGCTCGGCGCCGCCATCCTCTACTTCATCTCGATCGGCTCGGTCCGGGGCTTCGCCCTCTTCCTCGGCATCTCGACCCTGCTCGACGTCGTCGTGACGTACTTCTTCACCCGCCCGTTCGTCGTCCTGCTGGGCCGGAGCCGGGCCGCCACCCAGGCCCGGGGCCTCGGGGTGGCGCGCGGTCTCGGCATCGAGGTGGAGGGGGCCAAGTGAGCGCGTCGCGACGGTCGCGGGCAGGCACGAGCAGCCGGACGAAGGCGACCGGCCCCGACGGCGTGACGGACCTCGAGGCCGGCGGGGCCCCGCCCGACGAGACGTCGGCCGACGGCGCCGCGTCCGACGGGCCGGGCGGCACCATCGGACAGGACGGGGCCGACGCCGAGGAGCGGGCCGACGCCGACGACGGTGCGGACGACGGCGCGCGCGGGGAGGAGGCCGGGGAGACGCCCGACGGGGTGGACGGCGAGGGAGCGGCCCCACGGCGGCCCAACGCCCTCCTGCGCCTCTACCGTGGCCAGACCTCCTTCGACTTCATCGGCAACCGCAGGCGGTGGTTCGCCCTCTCCGCCATCGTCATCCTCGTCGGGGTGGTGTCGCTCTCCACCCGAGGCCTGAACCTGGGCATCGACTTCAAGGGCGGCCAGTCGTGGACGGTGACGTCCCAGACGCTGACGGTGGCCCAGGCCACCTCGGCCGTGAAGGCTGCGGGCGTGGCCCAGCCGACCGTGGTGCAGCTGACCAACCGGGTGAACGGCACGAAGCAGATCGAGGTCGAGGCCGACCTGAACGGTCGTGGGGTGACGCAGCGGAGCGCCGTCGAGCAGGCGGTCACCACGGCGCTGGCCACGGCGGCGGGCATCCCCGCCTCGCAGGCCGCGGCCAAGGTCTCCTTCACCGACGTGGGACCGACGTGGGGCGGCCAGGTGACCAGCAAGGCCATCGAGGCCCTGATCGTCTTCTTCGTGGCCGTGGTCGTCTACATCTCGATCCGGTTCGAGTTCAAGATGGCCATCGCCGCCCTGGCTGCCGTGCTCCACGACATCCTGGTGACGGTGGGCATCTACTCGCTCACCGGCTTCCAGGTCACCCCCGACACCGTCATCGCCGTGCTCACCGTGCTCGGCTACTCGCTCTACGACACCGTCGTGGTCTTCGACCGGATCGGGGACAACGCCAAGGGGCTGGGCGCCTCGGGCCGGATCACCTACTCGGACATGGTCAACCTGTCCATGAACCAGACCCTCGCCCGGTCCGTGAACACGTCGCTCGTGGCGATCATGCCCGTGCTCGGCGTGCTGCTCGTGGGGTCGTTCCTCCTCGGGGCGACGACCCTCGAGAACTTCGGCCTGGCCTTGGTGATCGGGCTGACCAGCGGGGCGTACTCGTCGATCTTCATCGCCTCCCCGCTGCTCGCCGTCATGAAGGAGCGCGAGCCCCGCTACACGACGATCCGCCAGCGCCTCGAGACCCGGGGCGGCGACCGGCTCGGCATCCTCACCCCGGCGGCGGCAGCAGCCCTGTCCGGCTCGACCAGCCTGCGGGCCGGCGCCCGCGGCGCCGCCCGGGCGGCCGAGGGCGGCTCCGGCGTTCTGCGGCCCGGCTCGGCCAGCGGGCAGCGTGGCGCCAACGCGTCCACCGGCGGGTCCCGGTCGGCCGGCGCACCCAGTCCCGCCGCGCGCCAGCCGGCGCGCCCACAGGGCGGGGGGGGCCGTCCGGCCCCGCGACCCCGCAAGGGGAAGGGCAAGGGCAGCCGGTCCAAGCGTCGCTGACCCGGTGGGAGCACCCGGGAGAGATGGCGCTTGGCCTGGGCGGGCGCCGGGTACCGTGTAGCCATGGCACTGGTGCAACCACTCCCGGCCGAGGGGGTCGGCAGGGGCACCGGTGCCGGCGCGCCCGCGTCGCGCCAGCTGCCCGAGGCCGAGGCGGCGCTGTTGGCCCCCGTCCTCGAGGCGTTCGGGCGCCGACACCCCGGTGAGGACTCCTCGGTCATCGTGGCCGCTGCCGCACTGGCCACCGAGGCCCACGCCGGGCAGCGGCGCAAGTCGGGCGAGCCGTACGTGACCCATCCGGTGGCCGTGGCCGGCGTCGTGGCCGACCTGGGCCTCGACGCCCACACCATCGCCGCCGCCCTGCTGCACGACGCGGTGGAGGACACGGGTGTCACGCTCGAGCAGATCGAGGCCGCCTTCGGCGGGGCGGTGGCCCGGATCGTCGACGGCGTCACCAAGCTCGACCGCCTTCAGTTCGAGTCGAAGGAGGCCCAGCAGGCGGCGACGGTGCGCAAGATGCTCGTGGCGATGGCGAAGGACTGGCGCGTCCTCATCATCAAGCTCGCCGACCGCCTCCACAACATGCGAACCCTGTCGGTGATGCCCGAGTGGAAGCAGCGGCGCATCGCCCAGGAGACGCTCGACATCTACGCACCGCTCGCCCACCGGCTGGGCATCCAGTCGATCAAGTGGCAGCTCGAAGACCTGGCCTTCGCCACGCTGCACCCCAAGCGGTACGCGGAGATCGAGCAGATGGTCGCCAGCCGGGCGCCCTTGCGCGACGAGTACCTGGAGCGCGTCCTGGCCGCGGTGCGCGAGCGGCTGGCCGCGTCGGGGGTGAGCGCCGAGGTCACCGGCCGACCGAAGCACCTCTGGAGCATCTACGAGAAGATGGTCGTCCGGGGCAAGGAGTTCGACGACCTCTACGACCTCGTGGGCATCCGTGTCATCGTCGACTCGGAGAAGGACTGCTGGGCGGCGCTGGGGTCGATCCACGCCATCTGGCCGCCGGTGCAAGGGCGGTTCAAGGACTACATCAACTCGCCCAAGTTCAACCTCTACCAGTCGCTCCACACCACCGTCATCGGCCTGGACGGCAAGCCCGCCGAGGTGCAGGTCCGAACGCACGAGATGCACCGCCGCGCCGAGTACGGCATCGCCGCCCACTGGGACTACAAGGAGCACCCGGACGAGCCCGACGCGGCAGCCGACGACCCTGGCCCGGCCCGCACCGCGCGACGGGCGCGGGCGCTCCGAGGCGCGGCGTCCGTCCGCCGACCGCGCTCGAAGGCGGCACCCGAGGCCCCTCAGGGGCTCCCCCGCGGCAGCGACGCCGGGTCCGCGACCAAGGCCGAGCGCGACCGGCGCGCCGAGCGCCAGGCGCTGGCACGCGAGACGGGCGCCACCACCGCCGAGATCGAGTGGATGCAGCGGATCGTCGACTTCCAGAACGAGACGACGGACCCGATCGAGTTCCTCGAGGCGCTCAAGCTCGACCTCGAGCAGGACGAGGTCT
>CAZSYT010000022.1:0-41792 GCA_964610905.1 uncultured Acidimicrobiaceae bacterium | reverse complement strand
GGGTGCCCGGTGTGGGGCTCCCGGTCTGGGGTGCCCGGTGTGGGGCTCCCGGTCTCGGTGCCCGGTCCTCTGCCGGCTCAGCCGGCGGCGAGGTCGGCGAGGGCGCCCGCCAGCTGGTCGCGCCCGGCGGTCAGGCGGCCTTCCGCCACCCCGGCGCGGTTCAACAGCACGAAGCGGGGCTCGCCTGCGGCCCGTCGGCTCCGACGCCAGGCGCCGTCCATCTCGTCGAGGGAGACGGACAGACGTGTCGGCAGGCCGAGCCGGTCGAGCACCCGTCGGTGTCCCTCGACCACCGAACGGTCGATCCGCCCGAGGCGCACCGCGAGGAAGCCCGCCGCCACCATGCCGAGCGACACCGCGTCCCCGTGACGGTCCGGTCCAGGGGGCAGCAGCTGCTCGAAGGCACGGCCGAAGGTGTGGCCGTAGTGGAGCTGGATGCGCTCCCCCTGCTCGCGTTGGTCGGCCGTGACGATGGCCGCCTTCACCGCTGTCGAACGGGCCAACAGGTCCACGAGCACGTCCACGTCGCCCGCGACGGCTCGCTCGGCCTGGTCCTCGAGGCTGACGAGGAGCGAGGGATCGGCGATGATGGCGTGCTTGGCCACCTCGGCCAGCCCGGTCCGGAAGCCGTCGTCGCGGTGCTCGACGGCGAGCTCGACGTCGCTCACCACCACCACCGGCTGGTGGATGGTCCCCGACAGGTTCCCCCCGGACGGGAGGCGGACCCCGTTCTTCCCCCCGATGGCCGCGTCGGCCTGGCCGTGGAGGGTGCTCGGGACCAGGGCCAGGGGCATCCCCCGGTTGTACGTGGCGGCGACGAAGCCGGTGAGGTAGCAGGCCTCCTCGCCTCCCACCCCGACCAACAGGTCGTCGCGACTGGCTTCACGCTCGGCGAGCCACTGCGAGAGCTGCTCGACGGCACCGAACCCGCCGGCCGACCCGTCGGCCTCCACGTCGAGGTGGGCCGGTTCGGGGCCGTCCCCTTCGCTGAGCCGGGCGACCAGCGCTTCGGCGGGGGACCGGCCCCCGCCGGCGGACACCACGAAGCACCGGCCGACCGAGGTCGCCTGGGGCAGCAGCGCTTCGAGGTCGGTTGCGATGCCACCTCCGATGTGGACCTGGTGCGCCCCGCCCATCGGCGCCACGAGGACGCTCCGCGACCCGGTCGGGACCGCCCGGGGCGCCACCAGGCGCTCGAGGAGCCCGAGCACGATGTCCTCGGGCCGGCGGCCGTCGGTGCGGACGGCCAGCTTGGCCGCTCCCCCGTAGACGGGCAGACGGCGCTGGTAGATCTCGCCGATGTCGGGCCGCTGCATCATCGGGCGCAGGTCGTCCTTGCCGATGCGCAGCAGCGCCTCGTCGTAGCTGACCTCGAGGTGGACCCCCATCACCGCTTCGAGGGCCTTCCGGGTACCGGGGTGCTCGACCGCCCCGCCGCCCAGCGCGACCACCGCCGCAGGCCCCGAGAGGGTCTCGACGATGGTGTCGTGCTCCATGCGCCGGAACTCCGCCTCCCCGTCCTCGGCGAAGATGTCCACCACCCGGCGGCGGGTGCGGTGCTCGATCAGGATGTCGACGTCGACGAACGGGAGGCCGAGCTTCTCGGCCAGCAGGTAGCCGATCGTGGTCTTGCCGGCCCCCATGAACCCCATCAGCACTACCAGCAACCCGGCCATCTCCTTCAGCGCTCGGACGACCTGTCCGCTGCCGTGCGCCACACGGGTCGGCCGGCCCCGGGTCGGCCCGCACGGGTCCGCCGGTGCGGTGGACGGTCCCAGGGCTCACCGAGGCGATGCCCCACCGGGTGCAGGCAGCGTCGTCGCAGGTCCCTGCGTACGCTACCCGGCTCCGCGACGGGGGCGGGCGGGCCGGGCGGCGCCGAGGCGCCAGCCGGACCCGGGAGCGCAGCCTGGCCCGGCCAGACGGCGCCGGCCTGCCGCCGCGCCCGCTCGCCGGGTCGCGGGCTCACCGGCTCCGGGTGAACCGGTGGACGGCCTCGAGCAGCTCGGTGGTCTTCGCGGCGGCGACGGCCTCGTCACCGGAGGAGAGGGCGTGGCGCACGCAGTGGTTGACGTGGTCGTCGAGGATGATCTCGGCGACGGCCTCGAGGGCGGTCGTCACGGCGGCGACCTGGGTGAGGATGTCGATGCAGTAGCGGTCGTCGGTGATCATCCGCTCGATGCCCCGCGCCTGTCCCTCGATCCGCCTCATGCGCTTGACGAGGGCCTCCTTGTCGGCGACGTAGCCCCACGGTGGCCCGGGCTCGCCCGGGTGGTTCGCGACCCGGCCACCGGCGGATCCCTCGGCGCCGGCTCCCCCCGGCTCGCTCATCGGGCCGCCCCGCCCGGGCGGAACCGACGCAGGCGCAGGGAGTTGGTCACGACGAAGACGCTCGAGAACGCCATGGCCGCCGCCGCCACGATGGGGCTCACGACCCCGGCGACGGCGAGGGGGATGGCGACGACGTTGTAGCCGAACGCCCAGAAGAGGTTGCCCTCGATGGTCCGCAGGGTGCGCCTGGACAGCCGGATTGCGTCGGCTGCCGCCCGCAGGTCGCCGGCGACCAGGGTGATGTCGGAGGCCTCGATGGCGACGTCGGTGCCCGTCCCGATGGCCAGACCGAGGTCGGCCCGGGCGAGGGCCGGGGCGTCGTTCACGCCGTCGCCGACCATGGCGACGACCTCGCCGGCCTCCTGCAGCCGGGCCACCTCGGCGGCCTTGTCCTCGGGGAGGACGTCGGCGAGCACGCGGTCGATGCCCACCTCGGCGGCCACGGCGCGGGCGGTGCGCTCGTTGTCCCCCGTGAGCAGCACCGGGGTGAGGCCGAGGGCCCGCAGGTCGGCGACCGCCCGGCGGCTCGTCGGCTTGACGCGGTCGGCCACCGCCACGAGGCCCCGTGCCTCGCCGTCCCAGGCGACGCCCACCACCGTGGAGCCCGCCGCCTCGAGCCGGTCGGCTTCGGCGGTGAGCCGGGTGGACAGCGAGACGCCCCAGTCGGCGAGGAGGCCGGGCCGGCCGATCACGACCCCGTGGCCGTCGACGACGGCCTCGATGCCGAGGCCCGCCCTGGCCGAGAACGACTCGACCGGAGGCAGCGTGCCGAGACGCTCGCGCCCGTAGCCGGCGACGGCCCGCGCGATCGGGTGCTCGCTGGCGTCCTCGGCCCCTGCAGCCAGGCGCAGGAGCTCCGCCTCGTCCACGTCGTCGGCGGGGACGAGCGCCGACACCGCCATCCTCCCCTCGGTCAGGGTCCCGGTCTTGTCGAGGACGACGGTGGTGACCTGGCGCGTCTGCTCGAGGACCTCGGGGCCCTTGATGACGATGCCGAGCTGGGCGCCCCGGCCCGTGCCGACCATGATGGCGGTGGGCGTGGCGAGCCCCAGGGCGCACGGGCAGGCGATGACGAGGACCGCCACCGCGGCGGTGAAGGCGGCGGTCGTCGCCGCCCCGCCGACCGCCAGCCACCCGACGAGGGTGAGCACGGAGACGGCGACGACGACCGGGACGAAGACGGCGGACACCCGGTCCGCCAGGCGCTGCACGGGCGCCTTGCCGGCCTGTGCCTCGGCGACGAGGCGGGTGATCTGGGCGAGAGCCGTGGCCGATCCCACCCGGGTGGCCTCGACGACCAGGCGGCCCGACGTGTTCACCGTGGCGCCGGCCACGGCGTCACCGGGGCCGACCTCGACGGGGACGGACTCGCCCGTCAGCATCGACTGGTCGACCGCCGAGGTTCCCTCGGCGACCACGCCGTCGGTCGCCACCTTCTCGCCGGGACGGACGACGATCCGGTCGCCGACGGCGAGCTGCTCGACCGGGACGAGGACCTCGGTGCCGTCGCGCAGCACGTGGGCCTCCTTGGCCCCGAGCTCGAGGAGGGCGCGGATCGCCTCGCCGGAGCGGCGCTTGGCCCGTGCCTCGAGGTAGCGGCCGAGCAGGATGAGGGCGGTGATGGCACCCGCCGTGTCGAAGTAGACGCTCGTCGAGAGCCCGGCCAGCACGACCACCGTCGACCACGTCCACGCGGCGAGCGTGCCGACCGAGACGAGGGTGTCCATCGTCGCCACGCCGTGGCGGGCGTTCACCGCCGCGGCCCGGTGGAACGGCCAGCCCGCGTAGGCGACGACGGGGGTCGCCAGCACCAGGGAGACCCACTCCCACCCGGGCGGGCGGGCCGCCCCGGCCCAGGCGAAGACCACCAGGGGCACCGTGAGGACGGCGGCGACGAGCAGGCGGACCCGGTAGGGGCGGGCGGGGTCCTCCTCGGTGACCGCCTCGGGGAGGGCGGCGCCGTAGCCGGCAGCCTCCACCGCGCCGATCAGGTCCTCGACGCGCACCTGGGCTGGGTCGAAGGCGACCGCGGCGTGCTCGCTGGCGAAGTTGACCGTGGCCGCCACGCCGGCGAGCTTGTTCAGGCGCTTCTCGATACGGGCTGCGCACGAGGCGCACGTCATGCCGGTGATGGCGAGCTCGACGCGCTCTCGGCCGTCGGTGGCGGGCGTCGTCGTCGCGCCCGCGGGCGCGGTCATGCCGCCTCGTAGCCGGCCTCTTCGATGGCGGCGCGCAGCACCTGGTCGTCGAGGCCCTCGCCGGTCACGGTGACGAGCTTCGTGCCGAGGTCGACCTCGACCGCCGTCACGCCGCTGACGGCGCCCACCTCGGCCGACACCGCGTGCTTGCAGTGGTCGCACGTCATCCCCGCCACCGTGTAGGTGATCGTCTCGGCCATCGCGGCTCCTCTCCTCGGTCCCTCGTCCATACCCTACCCGGGTACTGCCGGGACCGGGACGGAGTGCCGACGTGTCGGGCGCCCGCCGATGCGCGGGCGTGGCGGCGCGCCGTCCGCCGGCGTCACGTGCCGCCGAGCTGGCCGCCGACGGTCACGCCGATCTGGCGGACGATCGCCTCGCCGACGATGCGGATGCCCGGCTCGATCGCGTCCATGCGGATGGCGGCGAAGCCGAGGCGGAAGTTGTTGCAGTGGGTCGACCTGTCGAGGAAGCAGACATCACCCGGCTCGATGATGACGCCCCGACTGTCGAGGTCCTGCGCCAATCTCGCGCCGTCGAGCTCATCCGGACCTTCGACCCAGATGCTGACCCCCCCCGGCGGCGCGGACACCTCGAACGGCAGGTGGAGATCGATCGTGCTGCACATGACCTCCCACTTGCGGCGCAACGAGTTTCGATGTCGCCGAACCGAACGTTGGTACTGTCCGGACCTGATGAAGAGTGCCATGGCGCGCTGGAGATGGCCAGGAGGGTGGCGAATGCTGTACCGACGCTCCCTTCTCAAGTAGTCGATGAGCTCTTCCGAGGCCACGACGAAGCCGAGCCGGAGACCTGGTGCAAGGAACTTCGAGAACGTTCCGAGATAGACCACCCGATCATTCGTGTCGAGAGCTTTGAGAGCTGGCGTCGGACTTCCGTGGTACCGGAGCTCGCTGTCGTAGTCGTCTTCGATCACGATGACGTCGTCGTGGTCGGCAAGTGCAAGGAACTGGTGGCGCCGCCCGATGGAGAGCGTCGTGTTCGTCGGGTGCTGGTGGCTGGGAGTGAGGTAGAGGAGGTCGACGCCGCGGAGGTCGGCCGGGGGGATCGCCCCGGATCCGTCCACGGGAAGGGGCGAGACCTTCGCACCGGTCCGCAGGAAGACGTGGCGCGCGTCGAGGTACCCGGGGTCCTCGACGGCCACCACTCTCCGCGGGCCCAGGATCGCGTGGCTGACCAGTCGGAGGCCTTCCTGCGAGCCCATCGTGATCATCACGTTCCCCGGTGCGACGTCGATCCCTCGACCAGGGAGGATCCGGTCGCACAGCAGCTCGATCAACAGCGGGTCGTCGGCCGTGATGCTGTCACGGAGGCTGAAGTGGAGGTGCGGGGCGTGGAGCGCCTCCCGGAGGACGCGGGACCACGCGAGGCTGGGGAAGCCGTTGGCGTCGACCTGCCCGGCGATGAACGGGTACGGGGCGTCCTGCCAGTCGGGCCGCTTCTGTACCTCGGGGACACCGGCGTCGAACTCCGGACGGAGGCGTCGCTGCCATTCGACGCGGGCAGGAGAACGAGCTCGCCCGCTCTGGACGGCGGTGGACTGCGCGAAGAGCTCTTCGTTCACGTAGAGGCCGCTGCGTGGCCGGCTGACGATGAACCCCTCTGCGATGAGCTCCTCGTACGCAGACTTGATGGTGTTGCGCGAGACCCCGAGCTCCGCCGCGAGGCTTCGTGACGACGGGAGCGCGTCCTGGAGCTCGAAGCGACCGACCAGGATGGCGCTCTCGATGGAGTCACGGATCTGCCGGTAGAGAGGGTCTCCCTCTCGCTTCACTGGCCCGATTCCCCGTACCATGTCGGCCTTCTACACGTCGCGCGTCGTTACGAAGTGGGTGTAGCGAGGTCCTGTCTTAGCACTGGGAACGCTCTCGCGGCTAGCCAGGTGGAGCAGCACCGCACGCGCGGCCCCATTGCGTCGTGGAAGGTGGACGCGGCACGGCGTCCCCGCACGCGCGACGACGGGCGGCGTCGTTGCCCCCGGGCGCCGCCACGCCGTCGTGGAGCTCGCGGGCCGTCCATGGCGTCGCGAGGCGACCGGAGGAGCTCCCCACGCCCCGGGGCCGAGTTCGAGCGGGGCGACCCGTCTCATCCGACTGCGACGAAGTGGCCGGGGCTCACTTCCACCAGCTCGGCAGGGCCGGTCGGGAGGCGGGGGGCCTCGGCGGGCGCCGTCTCGGCTGCTCGGGCCCCCGACCGACGTCGTCGGGTGACGTCTCCGGTCGGTGCGGCATCGAACAGCCGCTGCGTGTAGGGATGCGACGGGCGCTCGTAGACGTCTCGACGACTGCCGGCCTCGACGATCCGGCCGGCCCACATGACGACGACCCGCGTGGAGATCTGCTCGGCGACCGCCAGGTTGTGGGTGATGAAGATGTAGGACGTCTGATGCTGGTGCTGGAGGCGGGCCAGCAGGTCGAGGATGTCCGCCTGCACCGACACGTCCAGCGCCGACGTCGGCTCGTCGAGGACGATCGCCATCGGCTGCACGCACAACGCCCGCGCGATCGAGATCCGTTGACGCTGTCCCCCGGAGAACTGGTGCGGGTACTTGTCGACGGACTCGGCACCCAGCCCGACCTCCGCCAGCAGCTCGCGGGCCCGCTCCATGGCCTCGCCCTTCGTCCGGTGCCCCTGGGCGCGCATCGGCTCGGCGACGGACAGCCCGACCTTCCGGCGCGGGTTCAAGCTGGCGAACGGATCCTGGGAGACCAACTGGAGCTTGTGCCGGTGGGGACGCGCCTCCCGATGGGAGAGACGGGCCCACTCCACGCCGTCGAGGAAGACCGAGCCCTCGTCCGGGCGCAACAGGCCGAGGAGGACGTTGGCCAACGTCGTCTTGCCAGACCCGCTCTCTCCGACGATGGCCAGCGTCTCTCCCCGCCAGAGCTGCAGGGACACCGCCGTCAGCGCGTCGAAGCGGCTTCCACGCCCCGTGGCGAAGCGTTTGGTGACTCCCCGCGCCTCCAGCACCGGGCTCGGCTCGTGCTCGTGCGCATCGCTCGGTTCCACGTCGTGCTCACCCTTCTCGTGCCTCGGCGACGGTCCGAGCACGTGCCTCGGCGCACCCACTGCCATCACGTCCTCACACCGCCTGCGTCACCGCAGCGGTGAACGCCGCGTCCTGCGCCTGCAGCCCGATGGCCGCGGCCCGCGCGAGCTCCGGCGGACGAGCCCACCCGTTCCTGACCACTTCCGCCCCCGAGCGGTAGACCATGAGGGGCCGGGCGAGGGCGTCGCCGTCCGTCCGCAGGTCACCGGGCAGGACGACGAAGTCGGCGAGCCGACCGGGCGAGAGCGTCCCGCGGTCGGCGGCCATGCCGAACGCCCGTGCCGGCTCCGAGGAGACCAGCATGACGAGCTCCTCGGCCGGCAGGCCCCACTTGGCCCCGGCTGCCACGAGCGCGGCGGGGAAGGCGGCCACGGTGGGCCCGAACCCGTCGCTCGTCAGGAAGAGCGGCACACCTCGGCTCCGGAGCGGTTGGAGCAGTCCCCAGCGGTCCGAGGGGGGCGGGCCGCTCCCTTCCCAGCCCAGCACGGGGCCGTCGGCGTCGGCCAGGCCCCGGGTCGCGCCGTGGATGTTGAGGTCGATCCAGACGCGGCGGTCGATCATCTCGGAGACGACGTCCTCGTCGACCTCGACTCCCTCGCCCTCGGAGACCAGCCAGTTGCAGTGCGCGACGACGTCGATGCCGGCACGCACGGCGCGCGCGATGCCCTCGGTGGCGTTGGCGTGGCCGACCACTCGCCTTCCCAGGCGGTGGGCGTCGGCGACCATCGCGTCCAGCTCCTCCTGCGTGTACTGGGCGCGTCGGCGGTTCGACAACGGGTCTGCCCCACCCGTGACCATGATCTTGACCAGGTCGGAACCGGCAGCCACGTTCCTCCGGACCGCACGGACGCCTTCCTCGGCCCCGTCGGCGACCACGCCGATCCCGAGGTCGCACCCGTGGCCGGCCGTGGTGGTGATGGCAGGGCCGGCGGCCAACAGCCGGGGTCCGGTGGCGACACCGGCCTCGAGCAGTCGCTGCACCGTCAGTGCGAGGCCGTGCGGTGAGCCGACGTCGACCATCGTCGTCACACCGGCTCCGAGCGCGAGCTGGCAGGAAGCCAGGCCCCAGGCGACGATCCCGGCCGCGTCGTCCTTCGCCGCGTCCCATGCCGGCATCTCTGCGTACCCGATGCACGGGTGGGCGTGGGCGTCGACGAGGCCCGGGACGACGGTGCAGTCGCGGAGGTCCGTGACCGAGCGCGGGGGCCGGCCGTGCTCGCCCTCGTCGGTCCACGGGTCGACCGACGAGATCCGTCCAGCGTCGACCACCAACGCCACGTCGGTGCGCGCGGGCCGGCCGGAGCCGTCGATGAAGACGCCACAACGGAAGACGGTCGGCTCGGCCGGATCGGGGCTCATGCCTGCTGCCACGTGGGGAGGCCGACCGGCTCGGCGCGTCGAGGGCCCGAGCGGAGCCCGGCGGCGCCGTCGGCCCGCTGCGCGTCCCGAGGCCGACCGGGCGGGGCGGGGCGGGGGCCGCGGGGAGCGCCCCGCGTCCCCGGTTCCTGAGGGCTCGTGGTCCCGAGCATCACGGTCGCCTAGGGCTGCTCAACCGGGCACCTCGCGTGTCGTGTGCTCCGCAGCTTCGGGACGAGAGAGATCAGCTCCTTCGTGTACTCGTGCTGCGGGCGCAGCAGCACGTCTCCAACCGCTCCGCTCTCCACGACGTGACCCTTGCGCATGACGAGGACGTCGTCGGCGACCTCGGCGACGACTGCCATGTCGTGGCTGATGAAGACCATGCCCATCCCGTAGCTCTCCTGGAGCTCCAACAGCAGGGCGAGGATCTGCGCCTGGACGGTGACGTCGAGCGCGGTCGTCGGCTCGTCGGCGATGAGGACCTGGGGACGCGACACCGTCGCCATGGCGATCATCACCCGTTGGCGCATCCCTCCGGAGAGCTCGTGGGGATAGGCACGGCTCCTCCGCGCCGCGTCGGGTATCCAGACCCTCTGCATGAGCTCGACGACCTCTCGACGGGCGGCCTTGCCCTTCACTCCCCGGTGGAGCCGCAACGCCTCCTCGATCTGGTCACCGACCCGGAGGACCGGGTTCAGAGCCGTGAGCGGCTCCTGGAAGATGATCGAGATCTCAGCACCCAGGTACTTTCGGACGTCGTTCCTCCTCATGCCGTAGAGGTCGATGACGTCGCCCTTCTTCGTCGTGAGCTTGACCGTCCCCTCCACGGTCCCGCCTTCCCAGTCGAGCAGGCGCATCAAGGCCATGGAGCACACAGACTTGCCCGACCCCGATTCGCCCACGATGGCGAGCGTGCGGCCCGCCGTCACGTCGAACGAGGCCTGCTCGACGACCACCTTCGGGCCGAACCGGACCGTCAGGTCGCGAACCTCGAGCAGACGGCCTGCCGGAGCCGGTCCGGCCTCCGTCGGAGCTGACGGTGTCTCACCCACCATGCGCTCCTACTTCCTGTGGGCTCGAGGGTCGAGGAGGTCGACGATCCCGCCGGCGAAGACGTTGACGGAGAGCACGGTGACGAAGATGGCGAGGCCGGGGAGAGCAGATGGCCACCACGCCTCGAGGATCGCGTTCTGGTTCTGTCCCATCATCAGGCCCCAGCTCATCTGGTTCGAGTTGCCGAGACCGAGGAAGCTGATGCCAGCCTGGAAGAGCATGGCGACGGCGACCGCCAGCCCTCCCATCACGATCAGCGGAGGAGCTGCGTTCGGCAGGATCTCTCGGTACATGATCCGCAGGGTCGACGCTCCTCCCACCTTCGCCGATCTGACGAACTCGCTCTCCTTGAACCGGAGGAACTCCCCGCGAGCGACCCGAGCCGTCGCCGGCCAGCTCACGAGGCCGATCACGAGGGCCAGATTGAACCCCGTCGGACGGACCATGCTCAACACGACGATGGCGAAGAGGATGACCGGGATGACCATCACCACCTCGATGACGCGCGAGATGACGCTGTCGATCCATCCTCCGAAGTAGCCGGCAATGGACCCGATCGTCACGCCGATCGCCACCATGATGGCTGCGGCCGCCGCTCCGACCTCGAGCATGGGTGCCCCTCCGTAGACGAGGCCTGTCAGGATGCTGTGGCCGACGTTGTCGGTACCGAACAGCAGGTGGGCGCTGTGGAACGGCGGCACCAGCGGAGCGCCGTCGATCGCGAAGGGACCCGGCTTGACGAGCACGGGGCCGAGCGCGCTGACGAGCACCACAACGCCGAGCACGATGCCGCTGGCGATCGTCGCCTTCCTGCCGGCTCGGGACGACCCCAGCAGCGGGAGCTCCAGCAGGGAGCTCCCCGCCTCCACGTCCGGCGTCTCCTCGTCGCGTCTCGGCTGCACGAGCGCACGCGCCATCACGGGCTCACCTTTCGAAGCTGGATACGCGGGTCCACCCACTGGTAGAGCAGGTCCGTCGCGACGTTGACGAGGACGACGACGAGGGACGACACGATGAAGAGCCCGAGCACGACGGGCGTGTCGCGGCGCTCGATGGACTGGACGGCGAGCATGCCGATCCCGGGCCACGCGAAGACCGTCTCCACGAGGATCGCCCCGGAGACCAGGCCCGCTGCCTGCACGCCGGCAAGGCTGATGACGGGCGTGAGTGCGCTCCGGAGCGCGTGCTTGAGCACGACGACCGGCTCGCTCAGGCCCTTGGCCCGTGCCGTGCGGACGTAGTCGGAGTGGAGCACGGCCCCGGTGCTCGCCTGGCTCGTCACGATGTACGGGCCCATCGTGGCGAGGCTGAGGGCGGCCGACGGGAGCACGAGGTGCCGGACCACCGAGAGGGTCTCGCCGAACCAGCTGGTCGTCGGCGCCAGCGGGAACATGCCGCTGACCGGCAGGATCTTCAGGCCCCCGGCGAACACCACGACGAGCAGGAGCCCGGCCCAGAACACCGGGGCCGAGTAGCCGGCGAGGCCGGCGGCGACCGCCGTCCGAGCTACCACGTTGCGTGGCCGATAGGCGGCGAACACCCCGATCGCCGTTCCCAGCACCACGGAGATGGACAGCGCCGCGAACGCGAGGACGGCCGTGTGCCACAGGGGCTGGGCGATGAGGTGGACCACCGACTGGTTGTAGAAGTACGACCTGCCGAGGTTGCCGTGGAGCAGCTCGAGGAGGTACGTCCAGAACTGGACGACGAGCGGCCGGTCGAGCCCGTACGTCACGTTGATCTGGTGGATCGTCGCCGGCGTTGCCGCGCCCTGGGCTCCGGCGATGGCCAGTGCCGGCCCACCGGGGGCCATGTGGATCATGAGGAAGCTCAGCACCACGACGCAGAACATGACGACGACCGCCCGGAGGAGCCGAGCGGCGAGGGTGGTCAGCCACCGCATGGCGACGTCCTCAGATCGCACGTCCCCTGCACGGCTCGAGCTCCGCTCGTCGGCATCGGGCGGTGCACGGTCACGGCGCCGAGAGGCACGGTCCCCGGCCCCTCGCAGGCCCGTGCTGGACCCAGGGGGCGGTGCTGCGATGGGCTCCTGCGGCGCCGGTGGTTCCCTGCCCGCAGGGGGCGGGTTCGGGCAGGACGACCGTGCGGGCGGAGCCCATCGCGAGCACCTCCTCCTAGGGGGCCTTCGTCACGCCTACTTGGCGAGGTAGGTCGTGAGCATGGGAGAGAACGCACCCCAGACGCCGTTCGGCGGGTTGACGACCTTGGTGCTGTAGACGTTCACCAGCTCGACCGTGGTGAGGACGTCCACCGGAAGCTGCTGGGCCAGGATGGTCTGGACCTTGCCGTAGGCGACCTTCGCGGCAGCCTGGCTCGTCGCCGTGGCCGCTTGAGCGAAGAGCTGGTCGACCTGCGGGTTGCAGTACTGGGTCATGTTCGCGAACAGGATCCCCGGGCGGATGTTCGAGCAGACGAACGCACGGGAGACGCCGATCGACGGGTCGCCCCAGTTGTCGTAGTTGTTGATGTCGAGGGCGTAGTTGTAGTGCGACACCGCTTGGCCCCAGCTGACCGCGTCCGGGTAGGTCTGGATGTTGATGCCGATCCCGACGGCTCCGAGGTCCGCCTTGATGAGGTTCGCGAGCTCCGAGCCGTACTCGGGGGCCGATCCTGGGCTGACCGTCAGGTCCAAGGTGAAGCGGACGCCGTTCGGACCCGGCTTGTACCCCGCTGCATTGAGCAGCTGGATGGCCTTGGACGGCGAGTACGACATGTTCGGGTCGGCCTGGTAGTAGGGGGACGTCGGGTAGATCGGGCTGCCGGTTGCCTGCCCGTACCCGAAGAGCAGGTTGACGGCACCCTGCCGGTTGATCGCGTCGGCGATGGCCTGGCGGACGCTCAGCTTGCTCAGGATGGGGTTCTTCAGGTTGTACTCGAGCCAGTTGATGCCGCCGATGCCTCCGTAGCTGCTCTCGTTCGAGATGACCAGGTTGTGGTCGCTGGACATCTGCTTGAGGGCCGTGGGGCTCACGAAGCCCGGCGCCATCTGGACGGAGCCGTTCTGGAGCGCCAGCTCGGTGGACACCGCCGAGGGCGAGTTGTTGATGATGATCTCGTTGAGCTTCGGCTCACCTGGGATGAAGAAGTGGGGGTTCTTCTTCATCACGATGGTCTGGCCGGCCGTGTAGCTGACCAGCTTGAAGGGGCCCGAGCCGACCACGTTCTGGGCCAGCTGCGTGTCCTTCAGGAGGTTCGGCGAGCTGCCGTAGACGCTCTCGGGGAGGATCGGGCAGAACGGCGGCGACAGCGCGATGAAGAGCGACGGATCGGGGTGCGACAGGTTGATCACCGCGGTGAACTGGTTGGGGGTGTCGACCGACGTGACGTCTCCGAAGAGCTCCTTCCCGAACGGGTGGTACTTCTCGATCGCCGAGATCGAGAATGCGATGTCCTGGGACGTCACGGGCGATCCGTTGGTGAACGTCGCGTTGTGGACGAGGTTGAGCGTGAGGTGGAGCTTGTCGGCGGAGTACGTCCAGCTCGATGCCAGATAGGGCTTCGGGGTGAACGACCGGGAGAGAAGGACGGGGCTCGCGAAGAGCTCGGCGCTCGGGAGGGCAGCTGCCGTCCCGGATTGGACACCGCTGTAGAGCACAGAAGGCTGGCTCGCGACGTCCATGATCATGGTCTGATTGGCTGCTGGAGTCTTCGAGCTCGTGGCAGCCGATGACGACGATCCGCTCGTCGAGCTCGCCGAAGAGCTCCCACATGCGGCGAGGACCGTCGCCACGCAAATTGAGGCCGCGACGGCCATCAAACGTCCTGATCTCATGAGGACCTCTCCCTCCCAGAAATGACGGCTGGTACTCCTCGCCGGTTGGCAGTCTGGCAGGGAACTGGTCGGCTCACAAGGTCCAGTTCTAGCAGACTTTTAGGATCCAGTCGGGATGCTCGCGGCGCACCGGTACGGCCGCGGGTCACCGCTCCCGCCGAGCGCGAGGCTCGGCCTCGACGCGGAGATCGGTCGTTCAGAAGGACGGGAGCGTCGAATCGGTCCAGGTCAGTGGCCAGATGATGCCCGTGTCGGGGACGACCGGGGCGAGCGACCCCGGACGACTGGCCTCGCCGGCGATGCCGGGCGGGACCCCCCCTGTCCCGCCGGACCGTCCCATGGTGCCAATTGGCAGCCTCTGTCGACAGTGTCTCGGCGGGACAGCGGCCGGCGGCGTGCTGATGCCAGCCCGCCCCTGCGGTCCCGACGCCGTCGAGCCACCGAGGAGAGCGGTAGCTCTTTTCTCCTTTCCGACGCGGCTCGGGGAGACGTGCAGTTCGGACGACCCTCGCCGATCGGGCACGTACCACGCACCTTGCTCGTGGAGGATCAGACCTTCAGGAGCTGTCCTCCGTCGACGATCATCGTCGTTCCCGTGATCCATCTCGCACCCGGAGACGCGAGAAAGGCCACCGCCTCGGCGACGTCGTCAGGGAAGCCTCCGGCCGGGGTCGGAGCATCGGCCGCAGCGGTTCCGCTGAGCTCTCCAGTCCGTCGCGCGGCGTCCTCGGACACGTCGGTCAGGATACGACCGGGAGCCACAGCATTGACCGTGATGCCATGGGGAGCCAGTTCGATCGCTGCTGCCTTGGTCAGCCCGACGAGCCCGGCCTTCGATGCGCTGTACGCCGCGGCATAGCGCTCGCCCTTGATGCCCGAGATCGAGGTGATGTTGATCAGCCTGCCCGGAAGCTGTTGGTCGAGCATGACCGCAGCTGCCTCCTGCATCACGTAGAAGGGGCCGACCAGGTTGGTCTGGAGGACGCCCGCGATGAGGTCGTCGTCCTGGTCGGCGAACGGAGCGAGCACCGCGGAGCCCGACAGGGCGGCGTTCGACACCGCGACGTCGAGCCGTCCGAGCTCGTCGCGGATGCCCGCGACCACGGCGCGCACGCTGGCACGGTCACGTACGTCCATCTCGACGAACCTGACGTTCGGGTCGTCGCCGGAGGCTCGAGGGACCAGCTCCCCTGCGACGACGCGCGATCCCAGTGCCGCCAGCCTGCGGCAGATGGCCCGCCCGATCCCCGACCCGCCACCGGTGACCAGCGCCACGGTTCCGGCAAGACCGCCCAGCTCCGACGCCTTCGTCATGCCGCTCCTCCCCTTGCTCCGCTTCTCTGGCACACCGTCTCGGTCCCCGCCGGCACCCGTGGCGCTCTCGGAGCCGCCCCGGTGCCGGCAGCCGCTCCCCTCCTCAACAGTCCTGGCTCCGGCGCGGTGGGAGCTCGAGCCTGTCGAGGCACCGGTTGGCCTTCTCGACGTGCTCTTTCGCTCCTCGCGCGATCGGCCGACCGTGCCCGGGGAACAACCCGTCGACGGGGAGCGAGCGCAGGCGACGCAACGACCCGACGAGCTCGGTGACGCTCGTGTCGTTCCAGGTGCCCAGGTGGACCGTGCCGCCGGCGAAGAGGAGGTCGCCGGTGAAGAGGGAGGTCTGTGACCGGGAGCGGGCCACGTACGCCACGTGGCCGGCCGAGTGCCCCGGAGTGACGAGGGCGTCCACCGTCAGCTCGCCGACGCGGAACGAGTCGCCGTCGGACAGGACGCGGTCGACCGGGCACGGCTGCACCGTGTAGTCCTCCGGATAGACGCCTGCGGCCCGGGCACCGTGGAGGCTCATGGCGTCCTCGTCTGCGTGCCGGACCGCCTGCGCGACAGGGTCCGACGCGACGACCTCGAGCCCCTCCACCGCCAGCTGCCACGAACGGGCGCCGCCGCAGTGGTCGGCATGCGCATGGGTCAGGAAGAGGTACTTGATCGAGGCCACCGAGAACCCCGAGCGCTCCACCTGGCGGACGATCTGGTCGGTGCCGAGGCCGGATCCGGCGTCGATCAGGGCTCGCTCGCCACCGCCGTCGACGAGGTACACGTTGCAGTCGTAGGGGTCGGTCAGGCAGAGACCCGTGCGACCGGAGCCCACGAGGTAGACCTCGTCACCGAGCCGGATCATCGGATCCCGGGCCGTCGCCCAGCCCGAAGGCGCCCCCGAGCGTGCACGAGAGGCTCCCCGACCGCGGGAGGTCCGCCCTCAAGGCCTGACCGTCCGCGCGATGCCGAGCGGGTTGGCCTGCTGCAGTGCGAGGGGCAGCAGTGCGTCGGGCCAGTCCTGGTAGGCGACGGGGACCAGCCACCGCCGGATGGCCGCCGCTCCGACCGAGGTCGCGGCGGCGTTCGTCGTGGCTGGCCACGGGCCGCCGTGGTGCATCGCGCTGCAGACGCTCACCCCCGTCGGCCAGCCGTTCATCACGAGACGCCCCGTGACCCTCGCGAGGGCGTCCCCCACCCGCTGGGCCGCGTCGGCCTCTTCGTCGGTCGCGTGGACCGCCGCGGCGAGGCTTCCGGGGAGCCTCCCGAGCACCGGCAGGAGGTCGTCGAGCGAGTCGTACGTCACCACGAGCCCCGCCGGGCCGAAGTGCTCCTCGGCGAGCTCGGCGACGGAGGGAGCGAACGTCTCGAGGCCGAGGACCCGGGCTTCGGGCACGCTCACCCAGTGCCCGCCGCCCGTCCCGCGGGCCAGCAGCGGGAGGCGGGACCAGGCCTCCTCCTGGGTGGCCGCCACGAACGTTCGGTGCATCGTCTCGGTGAGCATGGGCTGCCCCATCCGGCCGGACACGGCACGGCCGACCGCGTCGACGATCCCCGAGCCACCCGGCACCATCAACAGGCCCGGCTTGGTGCAGAACTGCCCGTTGCCCATCGTCAGGGAGTCGGCGTAGCCCTGGGCGATCTCCGCCTCGCGTTCGCGTGCCGCCCTGGGAAGGACGACGACCGGGTTGGCGGCGCCGAGCTCACCGAAGAAGGGGATGGGCCGAGCCCGTCGCGCCGCGAGGTCGGCGAGGGCTCGGCCTCCCCGCGACGAGCCGGTGAACCCGACTGCGGTCACCGACGGGTGCTCGACGAGCCGCCGACCGGTCTCGAAGCCGAACACCACGGTCAGACAGTCCGGTGGAGCTCCGGCCGCCTCGAGGGCGGCAGCGACGACCTCGCCGGTGCGGAGAGACGTGCGCGGGTGGCCTTCGTGGGCCTTGACGACGACGGCGCACCCCGCAGCCAGCGCAGAGGCCGTGTCACCCCCCGCCACCGAGAAGGCGAAGGGGAAGTTGCTGGCCGCGAAGACCGCGACGGGCCCGATCGGAACGAGCATGCGCCGGACGTCCGGACGCCCCCGGTCCGGGTCAGGGGGGCTCAGGATGGCGTCGACGTAGCTCCCGTCACGTAGGACGTCGCCGAAGAACCGCAGCTGCCCGACCGTGCGCTGGAGCTCGCCGCGCAGCCGGGGCTCGCCGAGAGCCGTCTCCTGCTCGGCCAGGTCGACCAGCTCCTCCTCGGACGCCTCGAGCGCGGCTGCCACGTCGTCGAGCGCCGTCGCACGTTCTCCACCGGTCGTCCCTGACCAGGCCGAGGAGCTCGACGCTGCACGTCGCACCCGTTCGTCGAGGGCGTCGGGGCTCGTCGTCGGCACCGGGGCGCCCTGCACCAGCCCCGTCCGTGGGTTGATGCTCAAGATCGCGTCCACGAAGCCTCCTCGCCGTCGCGCGACGGGCCCGCGAGCGCTGCGGGCGTCGTCCGCGTGCCGGCCGCATCCTCTCCGCGTTCGGTCCGTCGAGCCAACCACTCCTCGATCTCGCTCTGGTAGGCGAACAGCGCGCCGACCCCTCCGGTGTGCACGAAGACGACGCGGCCGGCGTAGCCGCCGCGCGCGTCGAGGTCGGCGCGGGCCCCCGCGAGCCCCTTGGCCGTGTAGACGGGGTCGAGGAGCAGGCCCTCTGTGCGTGACGCCAGCTCCAGGGCCTCCCAGCTCTCGGGCCTGCCGACTCCGTAGGCAGGCCCTCCCGACGAACGGATCACGAAGTCGTCCGGGTGGAGCGGGTCGGTGAGGCCGAGCAGGTCAGCGGCCTGGCGCACGACGTCGTCCAGCCGGCTCGCGACGCCCGGCTCCTGCGGACGCCAGTCCAGTCCGGTCACCTCCCACGGGAGCCCGAGCAGTCGGGTGCCGAGCAGGAGACCTCCGAGGGCGGCGCCCTCCGAGGTGACGTAGACGAGGGTCGGGAGCTCCTGCTCGTCCGCGAGCTGCTCGCAGAGCTCGACCAGCGCCTCGACATAGGCGACGACGGACAGCGGATGGAGCGAGCTCTCGAGGACGTAGGGCTTGCGGCCCTCCGCCGCCAGACGCTCGGCCTCGGCGTGCATGTGCCCGACTGCCGACCGCCGGTCCTTGAACTCCGGGTCGGACTCGACCCAGACGGTCCGACCGCCGACGAGCTCGTGGAGCAGGGCGTTGCCGTTGGCGCGGGCATCGGGGCGTCGCTGGAGCACGAGCACGGAGTCGAGTCCGGCACGGTTCGCCGCAGCGGCGCACTGGACGGCGTGGTTCGACTGCTCTCCTCCTCCACCGGCCACCAGCACGTCGCACCCTCGCTCGCGGGCGTCGGCGAGGATGAGCTCGAGCCCGCGGGACTTGTTCCCCCCCAGTCCGATGCCGGTGAGGTCGTCGCGCTTGACGCGGAGCTCCGAGACGGCGAGCGCGTCAGCCAGCCGTGGCATCACCTGGAGCGGTGTGGGCAGCGCGGCGATGTGCAGCCGCGGCAGCCGGCGGATCCGCGCGCGCAGCTCCTCGGTCGAGACGGCGGGCGTCACGGCTCGGGGCGCCGGTCGGGCGCGACGTGCGCGATCGCGGAGATCTCCACTCGGAAGTCGGAGCGGCCCAGACGAGAGACCTCGACGGTCGTCCGCGCCGGGAAGGACCGCCCGGCGAACACCGTGCGATAGGCCTCGTCGACCGCGTCCATGTCCGCGACGTCGGTGAGGTAGACGGTCGTCGCCACGACGTCGTCGCTCGTGGCGCCGGCGCTCTCGAGCGTGCGCAGGACGTTGCCCAGGGCCTGCGCCGCCTGGGTGGCGCCGTCGCTCCCGACCGTCCTTCCGTCGGCGTCGACGGGGACGTGGCCTGACACGTGCACCCACTCGCCGACGGTCACGGCTGGCGAGTAGGCCCGCGGTGACTCCCAGTTCTGGGCGTGGCGGCTGTACCTCACGCTTCCGGCTCTCCTCTCTCGGCCAGCTCGCGTTCGAGCTCGTGCCGGGTCCTCTCGTCCGGCGGGTAGTTCCCGCGGAGCGGCTGGCCGGAACGGATCCGCTCCAAGATGAGGTGCTCGACCGCCTCGGTGCGATGCGCCTCTTCGGCGATCTCCTCGACCAGGTGCTGCGGGATGCAGACGACCCCGTCGGCGTCTCCGACGATCATGTCTCCGGGGTAGACGGCCACGCCGGCGCACCCGACGGGCACGTCGAAGTCGACCGCGTGGTGCATGGCGAGGTTGGTCATCGCCGCGCGGCTCCGCACGTAGACGGGCAGGTCCAGCTCGGCGATGCGGCCGGAGTCCCGGACCGACCCGTCGGTCACCATGCCAGCCGCCCCTCGCCGCGCGAGGCGCGTCAGCAGGATGTCACCGGCGGAGGCCGCCCGGTCCACGCCGCGGCAGTCCATGACGAGGACCCACCCGGGCGGGGTCTGCTCGACGGCCGCTCGCTGGGGATGGTCGTAGTCGTCGAACGCGGCGAGCACGTCGACGTCCTCTCGCGCGGGGATGTAGCGCAGGGTGAACGCCTGTCCGACCAGTGGAGCGCGGAAGCCGCCCACGGGCCCGAGGCCGTGCAGGAACGTGTTGCGGAGCCCCCTGGCGAACAGCTTGGTCGTGATGGTGGCCGTGCTCACCTTGGACAGCACGCGCTTGGCCTCTTCGTAGTCCGGCGCGTTCCCGCTCACGAGCCGCTCCTCGTCGTCGGCCGGTCCGTCGGCCCCTGCTGCTGGCCATCGGCCCCACCGGATGGCCGGTCCCGAGCGTCACCCGGTCCAGACGGTGCGGGGACCGGAGCGACCTGTTCCACCTCTTCACGGCGCCCCGACTCGACCGAGCGCAAGATCGCGTCGTTCAGGGCAACCGCTCGCATCGCTTCCTCCACGGAGACCGCGAACGGACGCTCGTCACCGACGGCTCGGACGAAGTGCTCGAGCTGCGTCACCAGGTTGCCCCGGATCTCACCCCTGACCCTCGGCCAGTGGAACGTGTCGGCGGCATGCTTGCCGTCTCTGCGGTGGACGTCGACGCCGAAGACCCGCGAGTCGACCTCGACCCTTCCCTCCGTGCCGAAGACCTCCAGTCGGCCGTCCATGCTCGCCGGGTCGTCCAACGTCCGGGTCCAGCCGTTGAAGAGCTGCCCGATCGTCCCGTCGTCGAAGTCGAGGACGCTCAGGATCGCGTCCTCCGAGTCGACACCGAGCGCCGGCATCAGCTTGCTGACCGCGCGCGAGTACACGGCGGTCGCCCGGCTCCCGACGACCCACTGGATGGCATCTGCGTCGTGGACGCCGAGGTAGAAGAGGACGCTGCTGCTCCCGTTCATCCGCGTCCCGACCATCCGCGATGCGATCCGGCCGGCCACCGCGTGCACGGGCTCGCCGATCGCACCCGCCTGGACGGCTTCGGCAGCCGCCGTGTAGCGCGGGTCGTGGCGCAGGAGATGTCCCACCAGCAGCCTGCCTCCGCCGGACCTCTCGGCGCGTGCGATGCGCTCCGCCGCCTCCAACGAGTGGGCCAGCGGCTTCTCGATCAGCACCGGCTTCCCAGCCTCGAGCAACGACACGGCGACGTCCGCGTGGGAGCGGTCCGGAAGGGCCACCACGTACGCGTCGGCGGCCGCCGCGGCCAGTGCGTCCTCGACGGTTCGGTAGTGGCGTGCCTCGAGCTGCGTGGCGGCGCGACGACCCATCTCGACGTCGGTGTCCACGACGGCGACGAGGTCGGCGAGCGGGCAGGTCCGCACGACCTCGGCGTGCAGCGTCCCCATGAAGCCGAGGCCGACCACTCCCACACGAAGGCTCATCGGTGCTTCCCTTTCGCTCTGCTCACCAGATCGCTCCCTCGGCTCCCGCGTCGTCCGCTCGGCGCGGACACGACGCGCGGCTCACGGGACACCGAGCTCGTCATGCACGAAGCTCCCGTCGACCATGACGCCTTCGACGCGGACGTCTCGGATCGCATCGGGGTCGACGACGAACGGGTCCTCGCCCAGGACCACGAGGTCGGCCAGGTACCCGACGCGCAGCCGGCCCAGCGACCGTTCGTCGTGCACCAGGTAGGCCGCTTCGCTCGTCAGGGCGCGGAGCGCGTCCTCCGGGCTGATCCGCATCTCGGGCCCGAGCACCGTTCCGCCGCTCGTCCGCCGGTTCACGGCGACCCACCACGTGAGGAGCGGGTCCATGGGCGTGACCGGGCTGTCGGAGTGGATGCCGAAGTGGACCCCGGCCCGCTGGGCCTCCGCCAGGGGGTCGATCACCGGTGCGCGCTCGGCACCGAGGAACTTGTCACGATGCCGGTCGCCCCAGTAGTGGACGTGGTTGACGAAGAACGACGCGACCACGCCGATCCGGCGCATGGCGTCCAGCTGCTCCCGGTGGACCACCTGCGCGTGCTCGATGCGATGCCGGTGGTCGGCTCGAGGCGCCGCGTGCACCGCTGCCTCGACGGCGTCGAGGGCGGCATCGACGGCGCGGTCGCCGTTCGCGTGGATCGCCACCTGGAGACCGGCGGCGTGAGCCTGTCCCACGGCGTCGCGGAGGGCTTCCGTGGTGAGGTTGAG
Source organism: uncultured Acidimicrobiaceae bacterium (assembly GCA_964610905.1). Lineage (GTDB taxonomy): Bacteria > Actinomycetota > Acidimicrobiia > Acidimicrobiales > RAAP-2 > JAJZJT01. The sequence goes on along the minus strand of CAZSYT010000022.1, from coordinate 20,125 downwards.
GTCCCCGCAGCTCTCGGGCGCGCACAGATAGGGCTCCCGGAGCGCAGCCGAGAGCCCCTGGATGGACCCGTCGGCCCAGAACTTCACCCCCGCCAGGCGAAATCGGGCGGGTCGCGTGCCGCTGTCCCCCTCGGGCGAGGCCGTGGCCCGGCGGACGCCGCCCCTCGTCGCCAGGTGCTCGGAGAGCCGTTCGGCTCGCAGGTACCCGCGGACACGGACGGGCAGGCGGTTCTGACGCTCGAGGGACTCGTAGATCCGTAGTCCGTCCGCTCCGCCCGCCGTCCCGAGGGCGAGGTCGTGCACCGACGTGATCCCCCGTGCACGGGCCCCCGAGAGGGCGTAGGCGATGGCGTCGGCGAGGTCCTCGTCGCTCGGTTGGGGGATGCACCGGTCGACGCGCATGATGGCCCCGCGCTCCCAGAGGAGGCCGGTCGGCTCGCCACCCGCGTCTCGGACGAAGCGCCCCTCGTCCGGGTCCTTCGTCTCCCGCGTCACCCCGGCCCGCCTGAGGGCCTCCGAGTTCGCGACGGCGAAGTGGCCCGAGACGTGCGTGACGAAGATCGGCACGTCTCGCGAAGCCTGGTCCAGGTCGTGACGGGTCGGATGGCGCTCCTCGGCGAGGAGGGTGTCGTCGTAGCCGTACCCCCTGACCCATCCGTCCCCCGTCCGAGCCCGGACCCGCGCCGCCACGCTCGTCACGATGTCCGCGATCGAGGCGGTCGTCTGCGGACGACAGTCCACCCAGCCGCGGGTGAGCCCCACGAGGTGGGGGTGGACGTGCGACTCGATCAGTCCGGGGACGACGGTTCGCCCGCTCAGGTCGACGCGGGGAACCTCACGTCCGAACCGGTCGCGTGCTTCCGCGTCGGCACCGACGAAGCTGATGCGCCCTCCCGTCACGCCCACCGAGCTCGCCACGGGCGCCGTCGGGTCCATCGTGTGGACCCGGGCGTTGACCAGCAGCATGTCAGGGGCTTCGGTGGTCATCGGCACCGGGCTGGCGAGCGACGTGCTGCGGCGGCCTCGTTGCGAGGCACCGTCGTCCCCCGCCGGCGGCGGAGCACCGCGCCCGGTCCTCCGACGGCAGGAGCGCCAGGGCACGTGGGGCGCGACCCCGGAAGGCGTGCGCGCGCCGCGTCCGCGAGGGCGTGGAGCCGCGCGGTGGGAACGCGCGTCACCTCGACGGGCACGTGGGACACCGTGGAGGAGCGAGCTCGGGCACCACAGCGATCATAACGACAACTGGTCATATAACAAGGCCCAGTTCTGACAAGAAACTAGGTACCAGTTGTCCGTCGGACGGGAGCGGGTCCGGCCGGGCCAGCGGGGCAGCTCGACGTGGCGCCCCGGGGCTCGAGCGAGCGACGAGCCAACAGGGCGCTCACGAGCGCGACCGCCTCGACCTCTTCGGTGCGACACCCTCGCGACAGGTCGTTCATCGGGGAGGCGAGGCCCTGGAGGAGCGGCCCGACCGCCCGAGCGTGCCCGAGGCGCTCGGTGAGCTTGTAGCCGATGTTGCCGGCGTCGAGGTTGGGGAAGACCAAGACGTTGGCCCTGCCGGCGACGTTCGACGCCGGCGCCTTCGATCGAGCCACGACGACGTCCAGGGCGGCGTCCGCCTGGAGCTCGCCGTCGAGGCTGAGGTCCGGGGACCGCGCGGCGGCGATCGTACATGCCTCACGCACCACGGCGACACGCCGGTCCTCTGCGCTCCCCTTCGTGGAGAAGGACAGGAGCGCCGTGACCGGGGCCTCTCCCGTCAACGACCTGTGGGTGGCGCTCGTGGCCAGTGCCACCTCGGCCAGCTGGGTCGCAGTCGGCTCGGGGATCACCGCGCAGTCGCCGAACGACAGGATGCGTCCGTCGGCCATGACCATGAGGAAGCTGCTGCTCACGCACAGCGCGTCCTCGGCGAGCCCGATCACGGCCAGTGCGGCACGCAGGACGTCGGCGCTCGGCCTGGTGCTCCCCGCGACGCACGCCTCGGCATGCCCACTCCGCACCGCGGCGGCCCCCACGTAGAGGGGGTCGACCCGGACGCCGGGTGCTCGCGCGGCGAGCCGTGGCCGGCGTTCGATCGCCTCGTCGAGCGACTCCCCGAGACCGGGGAGGTCACGGGCGGACCGCGGGGACACGATCTCTACGTCGTCCGGGAGGTCCACCGAGGCGGCCCTCGCCGCGCTGGCCACCGCCTGCGGCTCGGCCACGAGGAGCGGGACCACGCCTCCTCCCGTGGCCAGCGAGGCGGCAGCTGCCACCACACGCGGGTCGCCGCCGTCGGTGAGCACGACCCGGCATGGGTCAGGTCGGAGCGCGGCGTGCCACGAGGACACCAGTGCGCCCAGGGCGGCCGAGGCGCCGTCGGGGAGCAACGGCACGGTGGCCGCCGCTGCCGCACTGGCTGCCGCCGCGGCGGCAGCCACCGGCACTGCGGGCGCGGGTGGGCCGTGCCGGCGATGTCGTACCGTCACCAGGTCGTGGTCCCCACCATGCGCGGTCAGCCGGGGACGTGCTCGAGGACGTCGGCGAGCGGCACCGAGGGCAGGCCGTGGGCGCGTGCGACGGCCTCGTAGACGACCTGCCCGCCGATCACGTTGACGCCCAGCGCCAGTGCCCGGTCGCCCTCCACCGCCGCGGCCAGGCCCCGGTCGGCGACCTCGACGACGTAGGGGAGCGTCACGTTCGTCAAGGCGTACGTCGAGGTGCGGGGGACGGCCCCCGGCATGTTCGCCACGCAGTAGAAGAGGGACTCCTCGACCTCGAACGTCGGGTCCGCGTGGGTCGTCGGTCGACTGTCGGAGAAGCAGCCCCCCTGGTCGATCGCGATGTCCACCAGGACCGAGCCCGGCTTCATCCGCCGGACCAGCTCGCGGTCCACGAGCTCGGGCGCCTTGGCGCCGGTCACGAGGACGGCGCCGACCACGAGGTCCGCCTCGGCGACCGCCGTGGCGACCTCGTAGGTGTTCGACGCCACGGTCTGGAGCTGCCCCTTGTAGAGACGGTCCAGGCGGCGGAGCTTGTCGACGTCCACGTCGAGCACCTTGGTCTCGGCCCACATGCCCACCGACACCGCCGCGGCGTTCATCCCCGCCACGCCGGCGCCGAGGATGACCACCTTGGCAGGATGTGCGCCCGACACGCCCCCGAGCAGCACGCCGCGCCCTCCTTGGGCCCGTTCGAGACAGTGGGCTCCGACCTGGGGAGCCATTCGCCCGGCCACCTCGGACATCGGGTAGAGGAGAGGAAGCGTCCCGTCGGAGAGCTCGACGGTCTCATATCCCACCGCCGTGGCCTTCGCCTCGATGAGCGCTTCGGTGCACTCACGAGACGCCGCCAGGTGGAGATAGGTGAAGAGCACCTGGTCCTTGCGGAGGAAGTCGTACTCCTCGGCAATCGGCTCTTTGACCTTCAAGAGCAGATCGGCCTCTCCCCATACGTCGACAGCCGACGGGACGATGGTCGCTCCGGCAGCTTCGAATTCCGCATCGCTGATGGACGACCCTGCACCGGCATCGTGCTCGATCAGCACCGGGTGGCCGTGTCCCACGAGCTCGTGCACCCCCGCCGGGGTGATGGCGACGCGGTACTCGTGCGTCTTGGTCTCTCGGGGCACGCCAACCCTCGTCGTCTTCGTGCTCGATCGAAGCAAGTCTCTCTCCTCATGCATGGACGTAGCGGTCCGCTTCGCTCAGGACGGCGTCGACCGCCGACAGAAGCTGCTCGATGACGGTCGCGTCGGCGATCAGGGGTGGAGAGAGCAGCAGCATGGTCGCCCCCCGGTCGTCGGGACGGGTGATCAGGCCCGCCTTGCGCATGGCAGTCGGGAGGACTCCACGCAACAGGGCAAGCGACTGCTCGTCGCTGAGCTCTCGGCCGTCGTCGCGGTCCGCCATGAGCTCGACGGCGTAGAAGTACCCGGTCCCGCGGACGTCCTTGACCGTCGGATGGGATCCGGCGAGCTCGCGGAGCCCGCGCTCGAGCTCCGGGGCGTGCGCTCGGACGTTGGCGAGCACGCTCTCTTCGCGCATGGCGGTGATGTTGGCGACAGCGACGGCGGTGGCCACCGGGTGACCGCCCCAGGTCGCTCCGTGCGTGAAGGTCCCGTCGGGTCCGGCGAACACGTCGTCGGCGAGCGACCGGCGGACGAGGAGGCCGCCCAGTGGGGCGTACCCCGACGTGGACCCCTTGGCGAAGGTCAGGAGGTCCGGCTGGACCCCGTACCGCTCGACGCCGAACCAGTGACCGAGGCGGCCGAAGGCGTTGATCACCTCGTCGGCGACCAGCAGGATGCCGTAGCGGTCACAGATCGTCCGGAGCTCCTGCCAGTAGCCGTCCGGCGCCACCAGCGCGCCCCTCCCGTTCTGAACCGGCTCGGCGAAGATCGCAGCGAACGTCTCGGGGCCCTCGCGCTCGATGACCTCTTCGATGGACTGGACGCACGGCAGGTCCTTCGCCGATCCACCGGGTGGGACCGTCGCACCCAGCGTGTTGGGAACGTGGAAGACGCCCTCGAGCAGCGGGCCGAACGGGGCCCGGTAGCCGGGCACGCCGGTGAGGGACAGCGCGCCGGCGGTCGTGCCGTGGTACGAGAGCTCGCGAGCGATGAACTTGGTCCGCTGCGGTTCGCCTCGGTTGCGGTGGTACTGGCGGGCGAACTTGATGGCGGACTCGACCGCCTCGGACCCCGAGCTGACGAAGAACACCGTGTCGAGCTCACCGGGAGCGAGCTCCGCGATCAAGGTCGCCGCTTCGATGGCCGACGGATGCGCTGCGGACCACACCGGCGCGTAGGCGAGCTGCTCCATCTGCGTCGATGCAGCTGCCGCAATATCGCGGCGACCGTGGCCGATATTCACGCAGAAGAGACCGGCAAGCCCGTCGATGAACCGATGGCCCTGGTCGTCGTAGACGTAACACCCATCGCCCCGAACGATCACGGGAAGCTCGGGGCTTTGCCAGACCGAATTCCGGGTGAAATGCGGGATGAGGTGCTCCCGAGCCTTCTCTCGAAGCAGGTCAGTGGTCATGCGTGCCCTTCATCTCGTTCGCGTCGGTGCCTTCACTCACATCGGGTCGAAGGACGCCCGAAGCCTCCTCCATCATGAAGGATTGTGGTCACTGCACAAGAACCAGTTTCAGGACAACTTTTGGTACCAGTTCGCACGCGACCGGCCCCCGACGCCGGAGCCCGATCGGTGACCAGCGCGCGTCCGGCGCGCCGCCTGGGTCGTCCAGGGCGCGACGGCAGGCAGGTCGTCCGGCGGCGCAGGCACGTCGGAGGGACCGACGCGTCAGTCACGACCGCCGACCTCGGCGCGGTCACCGGCGCGGTCACCGGCGCCCTCGCGGGCGCGGTCGACGGCGCGGTCACCGGCGCGGGGAGCGACGCCAGCCCGGAGCCACGAGGTGGCCGTCTCGCGTTCAGGCCTCGCGTGCACGCACAGCCGCCCGAGCGGCTCGAACCGGTCGGACCGGCCCACGGGCGTCGGGCCGGTCCGACGTGGGGTCAGACGTAGTCCTTGTACTTCTCGAGCAGCCGAACCGGCTTCTGCAGCGCGTCCTTGCGGAAGGGGTCGCCAAGCTCGCGGGTGCACATGATCTCGACCACCGTGGTCCTGCCCTCGTTCATCTGGGCGTCGACGGCCTTCTCGAGCGCCGGCCCCACCTCGGCGAGCTCGTCGACGACCACGCCCTCGCCTCCCATGGCACGCGCGATCCCGGCGAAGCTCTGGTTGTCGAGCTCGGCGGCCACGAACCGCCGGCTGTAGAAGTCCACCTGGTTCTTCTTCTCGGCACCCCACTGACGGTTGTGGAACACGACGGCAGTGACCGGGATGTCGTGGCGCACGCTGGTCATGACCTCGCCCATGCTCATCCCCCAGGCACCGTCTCCCGCGTAGGCGATGGCCGGGCGTTCCGGCGCGGCGGCCTTGGCGCCGATCATGGTGGGCAGGGAGTAGCCGCAGTTGCCGAAGCTCATGGGGGCGAAGAGGCTCCGAGGGCGCTCGAAGCGCAGGTAGCTGTGGGCGACGGAATTGATGTTGCCGATGTCGGTGGAGACCATCGCGTCGGCCGGCAACGCCCGTTCGAGCTCCCGGAGGACCTGGCGTGGATGGAGCCAGTGGCCCTCCTCCTGCTCGGCTTCGGCGATCATGTCCAGGCTGTACGGGTCGGTCTCGTGCGCCCACGAGTCGAGCTCGCGCTCCCACGCCTCCTTCTCGGACGCGATCACGGCGGCACGCTGGTCTCGTGTGGCGTCGCAGGCGAGCGTGACCCCTCCGAGACGCGCGACGAGCGCGGCAGCGGCCTCGCCGGCGTCGCCGCAGACGCCCACGGTGATCTTCTTGACCAAGCCGAGCATCTTGTGGTCGGCGTCGATCTGGATGATCTTCGCGTCGGTCGGCCAGTACTCCATCCCGTACTGCGGAAGCGTCCCGAAGGGCCCGAGCCGGGTGCCGAGGGCGACGACCACGTCCGCCTTCTCGAGGAGCTTCATCCCCGCCTTCGAGCCCTGGTAGCCGAGGGGACCGCACCACAGGGGGTGGCTGGCCGGGAACGAGTCGTTGTGCTGGTAGCTGTTGACGACCGGGCAGCCCAGCCGCTCGGCGAGCTGCTTGCACGCCTCGACTCCCCCGGCCATGACGACGCCACCGCCCGAGATGACCACGGGGAACTCCGCCTGCGCCAGGAGCGCTGCCGCGGCGTCCAGGCTGGCGCTGCCACCCGGTCCGCGGTCGAGCCGCTGTGGCCTCGGGATCTCGGTCGCGATCTCGCCATAGAAGAAGTCGCGAGGGATGTTCAACTGCGTCGGGCCCATCTCCGACATGGCCCGGTCGAAGCAGCGTCCGGCGAGCTCCGCCATCCTGGCCGGGTTGTTGACGTGACCCTGGTACTTCGTGAACTCGCGGAACATCGGCAGCTGGTCGGCCTCTTGGAACCCACCGAGGCCGATGCCCATCGAGCCGGCCTCAGGGGTGATGATCACGACCGGGCTGTGCGCCCAGAACGCCGCGGCGATCCCGGTGACACAGTTGGAGATGCCCGGTCCGTTCTGCCCGATGACCACGCCGTGGCGCCCGCTCACCCGCGCGTAGCCGTCGGCCATGTGCGCCGCTCCCTGCTCGTGGACGACCGGGATCAGACGGATGCCCGCGGGGGCGAAGATGTCCATGGCGTCCATGAACGCCGACCCCATGATGCCGAAGATCTCCGTCACACCATTGGCCGCGAGCGTCTCGACGAGCGCCTCCGAGGGGGTCATCCTCCGGACGCCTTCCACCACCTCGCGCCCGTCGCTCGGGTACCAGTCGGCCATGCGATGCCTCCTCTGTCGTCTCTCACCTCGTCGAGGCACCGGTGTTGGCGCCTCCGTCGGCCCCCTGCGGACCAGCGCGCTCGCCGAGGATGCGGTGCCGGTGCCGGCTTCGACCGAAGATAGGGGGTCTCGGCGCCCGGGGCAAGTGGAAATCTCGAAATACGAGACGTAGAGTATCGATCTTGGTGATGTTCGTGAGGAGATGACGGATGAAGCTTGTCGACGGGACCGGTCTTGGCGAGCCCGTGGCCCTGAACGGCGACACGCCGACTCTGCGGCTGTTCTTCCTCCTCGAGGTCATCGCCACCCACGACCGGCCGTTCTCCCTGCAGGGTCTGGTCGAGGCGACGGGCCTCCCCAAACCGACGGTCCACCGGATGCTCCAGCAGCTCGAGAGCGCCGGGATGCTGCTGCGCCAGAGCGACGGGCGTCAGTACGGCATCGGGGTCCGGCTCCGGCGCTTCGCCGAGGAGCTGTTGTTGAACGACACCCACCACGGCGCTCGTCACGCCGTGCTGCGGAACCTGGTCGACGAGATCGGCGAGAGCTGCAACATCACCGCGCTCTCGGGCGACGAGGTCGTCTACCTCGACCGGGTCGAGACCCCCGAGCCGCTCCGCTTCCACCTCCGCCCGGGCTCTCGAGTCCCCTGCCACGCCTCGGCGAGCGGGAAGATGCTGCTGTCGCAGATGTCTCCCTCCCAGCGTCGCAGGCTGCTGGCCCACGCGCCGCTCCACCCCCATACGCCGACGACGATCACGGACCTCGGTGCCTTCGAAGCGGAGCTGGCCCGGGTCCGTCGCGACCGGTTCGCCATCGACAACGAGGAGTTCCTGCCTGGTCTGATCTGCGTCGCCGTCCTCGTTCCCGTCGCGCACGGGCGCTCGAACCTCTGCGTCGCCGTCCAGGCCCCCGTCCTGCGGTTCACGGCGGACCGGGCCCTTCGAGTGCTTCCCGCGCTGCAGCGGGCCTCGCTGGCGATCAGCGCGATCGAGACCGGCGACACCGTGCCATCGGACGGCGTCGAGGTCTTCGACGACGAGGGAGACGGCGCATGACCGGCGGGACAACAGGCGTTCCCGACACGTCGGTCGGCGTCAAGGAGGTGTTCGGGATCGACTCCTCTCTGGTCGTGCCTGCCTTCGCGGAGCCCGACGAGCACGTTCCCGAGGTCGACGACGCCTACCAGTTCGACCCCGACGTCACGCTCGCGATCGCCGTCGGGTTCAGCCACAACCGACGCGTGCTGGTCAGCGGCCTCCACGGGACCGGCAAGACGACCCACGTCGAACAGGTCGCCGCCCGCCTGAATTGGCCGTGCGTCCGGGTGAACCTCGACGGTCACATCAGCCGCATGGACCTCCTCGGGCGCGACGCCATCGTCGTGCGCGACGGGGTCCAGGTGACGGGCTTCCAGGAGGGGATCGTCCCCTGGGCTCTCCGCCGCCCGATGGCGCTCGTCTTCGACGAGTACGACGCCGGGCGGCCCGAGGTCATGTTCGTCATCCAACGGCTCCTCGAGCGCGACGGCCGCTTGACGATGCTCGACCAGAACACGGTGGTGCGCCCGCACCCCGGGTTCCGGATGTTCGCGACGGCCAACACCGTCGGTCAAGGCAACCTGAACGGGCTCTACAACGGGGTACAGCGCCTCAACCACGCCCAGCTGGACCGCTGGGACGTCGTCGCCACGCTCGACTACCTCCCCGTGCCCCACGAGGTGGCGGTCGTCACCTGCCGGGTGCCGTCGCTCGGCGACGAGAAGGGACGGGCACTGGTGACGTCCATGGTCGCCTTGGCCCACCTCACCCGGGACGGCTTCGCGGCGGGCGACATCTCGACGCTGCTCACGCCGCGCACGGTGATCTCGTGGGCCGAGAACGTCCAGCTCTTCGGCGACGTCGCCCAGGCCTTCCGGCTCTCGTTCCTCAACCGCTGCACCGAGGAGGAACGGGTCGTCGTCGCCGAGTACTACCAGCGTTGCTTCCAGGTGGAGCTCGACGAGTCGATCGTCGGCCTTTCGGCGACCGCCTGAGTGGGACCCGCCGAGGTCGAGCAGGAGGGCCCCGGGGCCCCGGCACGAGGCCCTCGTCAGCACCTCCTCGTGGACGACGCCTGTGCAGCCGTCGTCCGGGCCCTCTCAGGCGTCCGCGACGCCGACCTGCATGGAGGCCGCGTCTCACGCGGGCAGGGAGACGTCGCGATCCGCGCTCCTCATCTCTTCGCGGATTGCGGGCCCGGCGACGTGGTGTCCCGGCGCGGCGCCGCCGACGGTGTGGCGCTCCTCCTGCGCCACAGCGACCCCGTCCTCCACGATGCGACGAGACCTCGTGCTCGAGTGGCGCGGCTCGTCTTCGACCTCCTCGAGCAACTGCGGGTCGAGTCGCTGACCGCGCCGACCCTTCCGGGGGTGCGCGCCAACCTGGCCCACCGCCATCGCACGTGGGCGCGTGCCTGCGTGCGCTCCGGTCTCACCGACCACCCCCAGGGCCTCCTCCTCTACACGGTCGCCCAGCTGTGCCGAGCTCGCCTCACCGGAGAGCCGGTGTCGCCCGAGACGGAAGGCCTCATCGAGGAGACCCGCGCCGCCCTGGCTCGGACCATCGGGGCGGACCTCGTCGGCCTCCGTCGCGACCGTCACGACCAACGCACGTTCGCCGTCCACGCCCTCGCCATCGCCATGGCGGTGGCAGACGCGTTCTGCGACCTCGCGCCGTCGAGCACGCGGACCGGGCCGGCAGACGACCTCGACGCAGTGACGGTGAGCCCGCTCGCACTGCTCGTCTTCGACGAGGCGGGCGAGGGGCTCGGCAGCGGGGCGGTCGGCTCGTCGGGCCCGGACGCACCGCGGGACGGGTCACACGGCAGCTATCGGGTCTTCACCTCCGCCTACGACGAGGAGCGGCCGGTGTCGACGCTCGTCCGCGCCGACGTCCTGTCCGCGCATCGCGCCCGGCTGGACCGTGCCGTGGCCGCTCAGGGGGTGAGCGCCGGACGCGTGGCCCGGCTCGTCCGCTCGCTCTTCGGCGTCAACGCTCCCGCGGGCTGGGAGGGAGGTCAGGAGCGTGGCGTCGTCGACGGGAGCGTCCTCACCCGGCTGGTCACCTCGCCCGGGGACCGCCGGCTGTTCCGCGAGGAGCGCAACGGACGGACGGCACCGCTGCGCGTCACGCTCCTCGTCGACTGCTCGGGATCGATGAAGGCACATGCCATCTCGGTGGCCGTCATCGTCGACGTCCTCGCTCGCGGCATCGAGCAAGCCGGGGGCCAGTGCGAGGTCCTCGGGTTCACCACCGCCTCGTGGAGCGGCGGCCGGGCCGGACGGGACTGGGTGCGGGCCGGACGACCCGCCGGGCCCGGGCGTCTCAACGAACGCCGGCACCTCGTCTTCAAGGACGCAGAGACGCCGTGGCGACGGGCCCGGACGTCCTTGGCCGCGCTCCTCCACGAGGAGCTGTACCGCGAGGGCATCGACGGTGAAGCTCTGGCCTGGGCTGCCGATCGTGCTGCCAGGTCGTGCGCCGCTCGCCGTCTCGTGCTCATGGTCTCCGACGGCGGCCCCTCCGACACCGCGACCACCCTCGCCAACGATCCTGCGTTCCTCGACCGTCATCTGCGCGCCGTCGTCTCGCGTCTCGAGGCGGCACGCAACGTCGAGGTCTACGGCGTCGGGGTCGGGGTCGACCTCCGCGACCCGTTCCGACGCTCCACCATCCTCGACCTCGACCGTGGCCCTCGGCACGCGACCTTCGCGGAGATCCTGGCGCTGGCGACCCCGCAGTCGGGCTCCTCGGTGTAGTCACGAGGTCGCGTCGAGCGGCAGGACGCCGTTCGGGCCACGTCGGGCGCAGCCCGTCGTCCGGGCGGCCGACCGTCACGCCGAGCTGGCCGCCGGATCCACCGGAGGGCGTCGCTCGGAGGGACGGCTCCCCGGGCGGCCCTCTGCCGCGTCGCCGCCCCGGGCGTGCGTGGCCAGCAGCTGCTCGACCGCGGTGTTGAGCTTGGCGGCGCGCGGCCACCCGACGTAGTGGGCGAGGAACACCACGAGTTCGCGGAGCTGGTCGGCGTCGAGCTCCCCGAGACGGAGGGCCGCGTCCAGCTGGAGCCCGATCACGTCGAAGTCCCCCGACGCCAGCAACGCCCCGAGGAGCAGCAGCCTGCGGTCGCGGACGGTGAGGACGGTGCGGGTCCACACCTCGGCGAAGAGGTGGTCGGCGGTCATGCCGAAGAAGTCGCCGGGCGAGTCGGCGACCGGGGGCCAGCCGTAGACGGCGGCCATCGTCTCGAGGCCGAGCCTCCGTCGCTCTCCGTCGTCGGTCACGTGTCCTCCCCGTGCCGTGGGGCGCCCTTCCGGACCGGGTGCTCGTCCCCTGCGACGCCGAGGTGCTCGGCCAGGTGCTCGTAGGCAGCCTCGGCGAGCGGTAGGCCGACGCCGAGCTCCGCCCCCAGCTCGAGGGCGAAGGCGAGGTCCTTCTCGCCCAGGGCGCTGGTGTGGGCGAAGACCGGTCGCAGCGGGTCCGACGGGTCGAGCGGCTCGGGGTCCCCTCGCAGCATGACCGCCCCGGGGCCTCCGCTCAGCGAGTCGCTGTGGACGGTCACCCGCGACACCTTGCCGACGTCCACGCCGGCGGCGTGGGCCAGGCGGGCGGCCTCGGCGGCGGCGGCGATGGCGACGAAGTTGACGAGGTTGCGGGCCAGCTTGGCCCGGGTCCCCGCCCCGACCGACCCGAAGTGGACGACCACCTCGGCGAAGCGCCCGAAGGCCTCTTCGGCGACCTCGAAGGCGGACCGGTCCCCGCCGACGAGGAGGGCGAGACGGCCGGCCCGGGCGCCGATGACCCCGCCCGACACGGGTGCGTCGAGCACCCGGATCCCCCGCTCGCCGCCCAGCTGCTCGAGCTCGCCGGCGGTCGACGGCCGGATCGTCGAGTGCACGGCCACGACGGTGCCGGGCCGTGCCGATCCGAGGAGGGCGTAGAAGACGTCGCGCACCTGACGGTCGTCCGCCACCATGACGCTCACGAGGTCGGCCGCCCGGCCCACCTCCTCCACCGACCCGGCCGCCCGCGCCCCCGCCGCGCCGAGCTGCTCGACCGCCTCGGGTCGGACGTCGAAGACGACCAGCCCACCGGGCCACCCGAGCAGACGGGCGGCCATCAGCGAGCCCATCTCGCCCAGGCCGACGAACCCGAGGGCGGGCTGGCGGGAGGAGGTGTCACCCACGGTCGGCTCGGTTCGTCGCACACATGTCCGGACACTTGTACACTCCCCGGCATGAGCGGGCAAGCCCCCCTCGCTGCCGCCGTCGTGGCGGGACGCTCCGCCCAGCCGCTCCGCCCCCTGCGCCGAGGCGCCCACCAGGGTGCGGGCACCCGCGACCGCCTCCTCGACGGAGCGCTCGACGAGCTGCGAAGGTCCGGCGTCGAGGGCCTCACGGTGCGAGGTGCCGCCCGGCGTGCCGGTCTCGCCCCGACCACGGCCTACACGTACGTCTCGTCCAAGGAGCACCTGGTGGCCGAGGTGTTCGCCCGGCTGGTGTCGGCCATCCCCGACGAGGCCCCCGATCCCGACGCGCCTGCCGGCCGGAGGGTCGTCGCCGCCCTCAGCCCGATCGCCGTGGCCGTGGCGGCCGAGCCCCAGCTGGCCCGGGCGTGCACCCTGTCGCTGCTGGTCGACGATCCCGACGTCCGCCGGCTCCGCGACCAGATCTCGCACGACTGGGTGCGGCGGGTGACGACGGCGGTGGCGGGCGACGCCACCCCCGAGCAGGTGGCCGTGGTGGTGCTCGCCTGGTCGGGCATGCTCCTCGCCGCCGGGATCGGCCACCTGGGGTACGCGGACATCCCCGCCCAGGTGTCGGTGGCAGCCGAGGTGGTACTCGGGCCGACGCGGTGACGGTCGTGCTCGACCCGTGGGACTACGGGTGGCACGCAGACCCCTACCCGACCTATGCCCGCCTGCGACGGGAGTCCCCCGTCCACCACGACCCGGCGCTCGGGTTCTGGGCGCTGTCGCGCCACGCGGACGTCCGGGCGGCGTTCCGCGACACCACCCGGTTCTCCAGCGCGGAGGGGGTCACCCTCGACCCGTCGGCGACCGGCCGGCACGCTCGCGACGTCATGTTCTTCCTGGCCATGGACCCCCCCGACCACGGGCGGCTCCGGGGCCTCGTGTCGCGGGTGTTCACGGTGCGACGGGTGGCCGAGCTCGAGCACCGCGTCCGGGCCATCACCCTCGAGCACCTCGGGCCTGCTCTCGAGGCACAGCGCTTCGACCTGATCGGCGACATCGCCGGCAAGGTCCCGATGGACGTCGTCTCCGAGCTGCTCGGCGTGCCCGGTGCGGACCGGGCCGAGCTCCGGCGCCTCGCCGACCGGGTCGTCCACCGCGTGCCGGGGCTCCGTGACGCGCCTCCCGCCGCCGTCGACGCCTCGCTCCAGCTGGCCGGCTACTACCTCGAGCTGGTGGCGGAGAAGCGGCGACACCCGGGAGACGACCTCGCCTCTGCCCTCTGCCGGGCGAGCCCGGACGACCGCCTCACCGACCGCGACGTCGCCGCCTTCCTCTTCCTGATGGTGGTGGCTGGCAACGAGACGACCACGAAGCTGCTCGGCAACTGCTGGTACTGGGGCTGGCGGTACCCGGACCAGGGCCGACGTGCGTTCGACGAGCCGAGCTGGGTGGGCCCGTGGGTGGAGGAGACGTTGCGGTTCGACACGTCCGCCCACGTGCTGGCCCGCACGACGACCGTCGACGTCGAGCTCCACGGCACCACCATCCCCGCCGGAGCGCGGGTGGTCCTGCTGCCCGCGTCGGCCAACCGCGACGAGGCGGTCTTCCCCCGGCCCGACACCTACGACCTCGCCCGCGACACCACCGAGCTGCTCAGCTTCGGCAGCGGCCGCCACTTCTGCCTGGGCGCCAGCCTCGCCCGGCTCGAGGCCCGCGTCGTCCTCGGCGAGCTGGTCGGGCGCGTCGCCTCCTACGACATCGACGCCGAGCGAGCCGAACGGGTGCACTCGGCGAACGTCCTCGGCTTCGCGGCGTTGCCCACCGAGGTCGTGCCGCGCTGAGCCCCACGGTCCCGGCCGGCCGGTCCGGCCGGGGCCGGGGACGCGCCCGAGGCCGCCGCTCCTCTACAGGGCCAGTCCGTACGGCAGCCCGTCTCCGTCCTCGATCTCGACGAGCCGGTTGTACTTGGCGACGAGCTCGCACCGGGCGGGCGCACCCGTCGTGATGTGGCCGCACCCGGTCCCCACGGCGAGGTCGGCGATGAAGGTGTCCCTCTTCTCGCCGGAGCGCCTGGAGTCGAACTGGCGGTAGCCGGCGTCGCGGCACACGCGCACGGCGGCCAGGGTCTCGGTGCCGGTCCCGACCTAGTCGACCATGATGAGCGAGGCGTTGGCGACGCCGCGGGCCACGGCCTTCGCGATGGTCGGGGGGTTGGTGCAGAAGCTGTCGCCCCCCACCAGCTCCAAGCGGACGCCGAGCCGCTCGGTGAGACGGGTCCAGCCGTCCCAGTCGGGCTCGGCCAGGCCGTCCTCGTCGACACACCGGGCACCGGTCGGTCCACCGGCGCTCACGTCCCCTGTCGACCTGTGGCACCACCACTACGATGGCGTCGCGGCACCGACCGGTCGGACCGGCACCGGTGCTCGCCGCACGTGCCCCGTCCGGGGGTGGGAACCTCGGGGCGGAGCGGGGCGGTGCGCGGGCGAGCCCACGCGAGTGGAGGTGGCACTTGTGACCGTGGCCTTCGTGCTCTCGGGCGGCGGCAACCTCGGAGCCTTGCAAGCGGGCGCCATGCGTGCGCTGCTCGAGGCCGGCGTCGTCCCCGACCTCCTCGTCGGCTCGTCGGTGGGAGCGCTCAACGCCGCGTTCTACGCCGGTCGTCCCGGCACGAGCGGCTGCGACAAGCTCGAGGCGGCCTGGGCGGACCTCGGTCGGCGCGACCTGTTCCGGTTCGAGCTCTCCCGGGCGCTACGCGGGTTCCTCGGGCTCCGCGACCACCTGGTCCGCTCCCATCGGCTCGAGGCGCTCGTCCGGCAGTGGCTCCCCTTCGAGCGCATCGAGGAGGCCGAGGTTCCCTTCGCCGTCATGGCCACGGACGTGTTGACCGGGGAGTCCGTGCTGCTGCGGCGTGGTGACGTGGTCGCGTCGCTGCTGGCCAGCTCCGCCATCCCCGGGATCTTCCCCCCGGTCCGCCTCGGGGAGCGATGGCTCGTCGACGGCAGCCTGTCGGCCGGGTGCCCGATCGCCGAGGCCTTCGAGCTCGGGGCCACCGACGTCTACGTGGTCACCACGGGGACGGCCCCGAGGTCGCGTCCGCCTCGCGGGGCAGTCGCCATGGCCATGCACAGCGTGTCCCTCGCCACCGTCCGGCTCCAGCGCGTCCAGTTCGAGGAGGCGGTGCGCGTCGCCGCGGCGCGCGGGGGGACCATCCGCGTCGTCCCGTCGGCGAAGCCCGACGCCCCCTCCCCGTTCAACTTCGGCGGAGGCCGCGCGCTCGCGGCGATGGCCTACGGCTCCGCACGGTGGTGGATCGAGCAGGGCGCGCCGGACGTCGTCGGCCTCACGAGGTCGCTGGACCCCGAGCCCGGTGCACCCGATGGGTTCCCGTAGGTCGCCGTCGAGCGCCGTCCGACCCGCCCGGGTGGGTGACGCCGACGGCATCGGGCGCGTCCACGTCCGTTCGTGGCAGGCGGCCTACAGGGGGCTGCTCCCGCAGGTCTACCTCGACGACCTCGACCCGGCACGACGGGGCGAGCTCTGGCGAGACCTGATCGAGCTGGGGCCACGTCACCGCGCAGCGGTGCTCGTCGCCGACGTCGGCGGTGTGGTGGTGGGCTTCGCCGACGTCGGGCCCTCACGCGACGCCGATTGTGGCGACGCCGGCGAGCTCCGGGCCATCTACCTGCTCCCGGAGCAGTGGGGCCACGCCCTCGGTCGCGACCTCATGGCGTCGGCCCTGGCCACGCTCGCCGGCTTCGGGTTCCGTCAGGCGACCTTGTGGGCCCTCGAAGGGAACGACCGTGCCCGGCGCTTCTACGTGGCGGGTGGGTGGGCCCCGGACGGCGCCAGCAAGCGGGACGACCGCCGTGGCTTCCCGGTCACCGAGGTGCGCTACCGGCGCCACGTGCCGTGAGCACACGGCCGACGTCGACGGCCGCGGTCGGGTGGGCGACGCCGGTCGGCATCGTGGCCGCCCTCGGCGCGCTCGGTGTGGTGGGCGCGTACGTCGACGTGGTCGGCGAGCTGCTCGCCGGCTCGCTGAACGGCGGGATCGCCGCGCTCGGCAACGTTCCGGGCGGCGAGCTGCACCCCGCCCTCTGCGGGATGCCGGCCTTCGCGGCGGCCGCCGGAGGCATCCAGCCACCGGCTGACCGAGGCGAGCCGGAAGAGCTCGGCGTCGACGACGAGCGCGAGCGCGAGGTCGAAAGTCGCCTCGTCCTCCACCAGCCGCGTCCACTGCTGCATCGGCACGAGGACGAGGCGCCGCTGCCCCTCGGTCATGCCGTGGACCGATACGCGAGGGACGCGCAGGGCGCTCGCCAGAGGGCGCCGGCGACAGGGCGCCGGCGCCCTCTGGCCAGCCTCCGGCCGGCGTCGGGCACGGTCAGGCGTCGCGCCGGACGAAGACCATGGCCCCGGCGCCCAGTGCGATCGCGGCGTAGATCGCCATCACCAACAAGCCTACGCCCGCGGACAGCGGCGGGTACCCGCCTGGTCCTCCCGGCCCCACGTGGACCGTCGACATGATCGAGTTGGTGAGGATGCTCGTGGGCAGGTAGCGGACGCCGCCCGCGTCGATGCCGTGCATCACGAGCGGCAGGACGAAGACCACGCCGGCGAACCCGGCGATGGCGGCGGCGGTGTGGCGGAAGACCAGCCCGAAGCCGAAGGACAGCAGGGCCAGCAGGGTGACGAACACCCCTGTCAGCAGCACGGCCCGCAGGGCGCCGGGCGTGGCCAGGGTGGCCGTCGGCAGCTTGCGTGGCACCAGGGCTCCGCCGAACGGGCCCTTGCCGGGGAAGGTGGCGAAGGTGCCCGGCGCTCCGCCCGACAGGATGGCCTGGCCGAGGAGGAACGTGGCGAAGCTCAGGGCCTCGAAGAACACGAGCAGCAGCACCGTGGTCACCCCCACCTTGACGCCCAGCAGGAAGGGTCGACGCGGGGCGGCGGCCAGGGTGGTGCGGATGGTGCCGCTCGCGTACTCGCCGGTGATGAGCAGGGCGCCGAGCACGCCGCCGGTGAGGGCGGCAGGGATCATGCCCGCGAGGGCCGTCTGTGTGGGGTCGAACCCCGGCCCGAACGGCTGCGTCGTCTGCGCGTGTGACACCAGCCCGGTCACGAGCAGGCAGGCCACCACGGTCAGGCCGAGGGTGATGGCCGTCGACCGGAGGGTCAGGATCTTCGCCAGCTCGAACCGGGCCACCTGCCGGGTCCGGTAGCGCCCTGGCCGGGCCGCCGCTGACATGGCCGTTGTCATCGCCACCCCTCCTCGTTGCCGATGCCGGCAGTCGTCGTCGGCCGGTACTCGACCTCGTCCTTGGTCAGCTCCATGAAGGCGTCCTCGAGCGAGGCCGTGACCGGCACGAGCTCGTGGACCCGGAGCCCGTGCTCGGCGGCGAGGTCGCCGACCTCCGGCGCGGTCAGTCCTTCGACGGTCAGCGAGCCGGCGTCCCCCGGCTCGACGGTGGCCCCGGCGGCGGCCAGCGCCGCGGCGAAGGCGCCGGGGTCGGGGGTGACGAGCCGGACGGCGCCGCCGCCGCTCCGGGCCACGAAGTCGGCCACGCTCGTCTCGGCGATCAGGCGGCCCCGGCCGATCACCACCAGGCGGTCGGCCGTGAGCGACATCTCGCTGATGAGGTGGCTCGACACGAGCACCGTCCGACCCTCGGCGGCGAGGCTCCGCAGGACGGTGCGGACCCACCGGATGCCCTCGGGGTCGAGGCCGTTGACCGGCTCGTCGAACAGCAGGACGCCCGGGTCGCCGAGGAGGGCCGAGGCGATGCCGAGGCGCTGGCTCATGCCGAGCGAGAACTTGCCGGCGCGGCGGTCGGCGACGGAGGTCAGCCCGACGAGGGCGAGGACCTCCTCGACCCGGTCGAGGGGGATGTCGTGGCTGAGGGCCAGGCACCGGAGGTGGTTGCGAGCGGTCCGGGCCGGGTGGAACGCCTTCGCGTCGAGGAGGGCGCCGACCTCTCGCAGGGGCCAGGCCAGCTCCGCGTAGGGCTTGTCGCCGATGAGGGCGGCGCCCGAGTCGGGGACGTCGAGCCCGAGGATCATGCGCATGGTCGTCGACTTCCCCGAGCCGTTCGGGCCGAGGAACCCGGTGACCAGCCCCGGTGGGACCTCGAAGGTCAGGCCGTCGACCGCGGTCGTCGCGCCGTAGCGCTTGGTGAGGGAGCGTACGGTGATCATCACGATGAACGGTACGTGACGGTCCCCGCGGGGGAACTGCGGCTGGTCGGCGTCTTGGTGGTGGGGCTACCCCCACCCGCGCGCTCCTCGCTCGTGGGTCCCTCGTCCCCGGTCGTCGGCGACACCGTGCGCCCGAGGTCGTCGTCAGAGTCGACGGCCGACCGATCCCTTCGGAGGCCGAACGGGACGAGCATCGTGGTCGTCCGCCGGTACGCGGGCACGCGTCGGGGGACCGCTCGGTCAGGCGGCGGCCCTCGACGGTCGCGCCGTGGACGAGGGAGACGCCCGCCAGGGCCCCGGCGATCGGCCATTGCGACCTCGGCGCCGCGGCGGTGCCGGCACCCCCGACGCGCGCGCCCGGCTGGATCGGGCGGCGGACCAGGCAGTAGGGACCGCCTGTCGACCGCCTCGCGCACCGGCGCCTCCACCGAGGAGGGTCGGCGGCTCCGACACGCGCACGACCATGCCCACGCGGCATCGCGGGGCCGTGCCGGAGGCGCGCACGTCTACGCGCTCGGGGGCGCCGAGCGCCCGTCCTCCTGCGACACGAGCCGTGGGGCCGCTGCGCTCGTGGGGCCGCGAGCTCGGCTCGAGGTGCGCGGGCGGGGGCGCGTCCGAGGTCTCAGCTCCGGATGGCGTAGCGGACGTACACGACGCCGCTGTCGAACCGGCGCTCGTCGAGGAGCTCGAGCTGCGCGCGCAATTCGCCGGGCAGCGACGGCTTGCCGCGACCGACGACCACGGGGTGCAGGAAGAAGTGGCACTCGTCGACCAGCCCGGCGCGGAACACGTGCGACGCGAGGTCCGCGCCGCCCACCGTCAGGTCACGGCTGGCACCCGCCTTCATGCCACGGACGGAGCCCGGGTCGAAGCGGCGCTCGAGCCGGCTCCTCGCCGTGTGGAGCGCGTCCAGCGTGCTGGAGTAGACGATCTTGTCCGCCGCCCGCCAGACGTGTGCGAAGTCGGCCATCAGCTCCGACCGGGCGGCCAGGGCGGGGTCGGTCTCCCAGACGGCCATCGTCTCGTACATGCGCCGGCCGTACAGGTGGGTGCCGATCGGGCGCACGAGGTCGGTGACGTACGCGAAGACGTCGTCGCTTGGCGCGGTCCACTCGAAGCTTCCGTGCTCGTCCTCGACGAACCCGTCGACCGACACGTTCGACACGTAGATCAGCTTGGCCATGCACTGCTCCCCACGACCGGACGGTGCCTCGTCGAAACGGTACCCGGTCGCCACCGGCTCCTGGGGAGCTGAAGGCGGGGCCCGAGGCGGCCGGCACGAGGAGGGGCTCGTGGACCGGCGAGGCGAGGCTCGGGCGGACGAGGTGCGTGACGGCCGTGCGTGCGAGAGCGAACCCGACGGCCGTGCGTGCGAGAGCGAACCCG
>CAZSYT010000021.1:25896-42522 GCA_964610905.1 uncultured Acidimicrobiaceae bacterium | reverse complement strand
GCCGACCCTGGAGCCACATGTCCGTCCTCACCGTCCTGCGCAACCGGGCGTACCTGGGCGAGGTTCTCTTCCGGGGCTCTTACCACGCCTCGGCGCACACCCCCCTGATCGACACCGCCACCTTCGCCGCCGCCCACGACCTGCTCGCCGAGCACGGTGACGACAAGGCCGCATGCCGCTCCAACTCCTACGACTACATCTTGAGCAGGCTGCTCGTGTGCACCATGTGCGGCAAGCGCTACGTCGGTGCCGCCGCCCACGGCCGCAACGGTCGCTACGAGTACTACGTCTGCTTCTCCCGGCAGCGGTACGGCAAGACCGGATGCACGGCCGACCGCCTCCCAGCAAGAGAGCTCGAGGAATCGGTCCTCGCCGCCATCGGCTCCGTGTACGCCGACGCTGCCTTCGTAGACCGTGCGTTTGCACAGGCTGTCGAGCGCGTCCACGCAGCGACCAACACCCTCCAGGAGGAGTCCACCAGGATCGACGCCGAGCTGAAGAAGACCGAAGCCGCCATCGACCGCTACCTCGCTGCCTTCGAGGACGGGACGATGTCCCCGGCACAGTGCGGCCCTCGACTCGAGCACCTCTCCCATCGCCTCCGCCAGCTACAAGCCCGGCGCGACGAGATCGCCGACATCGAGGAGCACCAGCCCCACGGTCCTGACCGGGAGCAGATCACCGCCCTGCGAGAGCAGCTGGACGCCGCCTTGACCCATGGTGAGACCGCCACCGTCAAGTCGGTGCTGCGCGAACTGATCGCCTCGGTCGACGTGCACGACGGCCGCCTCGTCCAGCCCCGTTTCCGGGTACCGGGCGCGGTTCGAACACGCTCAAGACTGGCAGTCCCAACGGGGTTCGAACCCGTGTCTCCACCTTGAGAGGGTGGTGTCCTAGGCCGCTAGACGATGGGACCTCGCGCCGGGTCCTCCGAGGAGGCAGCCGGCGGGAGCTCGGGGGGGAGGGCTCGAACCTCCAACCTCATGAACCAGAATCATGCGCGCTGCCAGTTGCGCCACCCCCGAACGGGCGGAGGCAACTCTATCGGAAGTCGCCAGCCCCGTCGCGAACGGCGACGGCCCTCATGGTGGGCCGGATGCGCCCGAGAGGGGCGCAGCGCCCGGTCCCCACCTGCGGCGTCCCCCACGTCCGGCCCCGGACGCAGCGGCCCGGTCGTGGGCAGCCCCTCGCCGGGACGGTCGCCCGGCCTGGCGACACGGCCGAAGGTCCCTTGTGTTTTTCCTCAAGTTACTTACTATACGTATTGTGACAAACTTCTCAGCTCCGCAGGCCGGGCGTCCGGCAGGGCCGCCAGCGCGCGCCATGGGTCCCCCCGACTTCTCGCGTGCACCCATGACCCTCGCCTGGGAGCTGACGAGGGCCTGCCCGCTGCGGTGCGTCCACTGCCGGGCCGAGGCCCAGCCCCGGCGACACGCCGCCGAGCTCTCGACCGACGAGGGGCGTGCCCTCATCGACGACGCCGCGGCCATGGGAACCAAGGTCGTCGTGCTGACCGGCGGTGACCCGCTCGCCCGACCCGACGTCTACGACCTCCTCGCCCACGCCGCCGGCACCGGGGTCCACGTCGGCTTCTCCCCCTCGGTCACCGGCCGGCTGCGGTCGGGGGCCCTGGCCAGGGCGGTCGAGGCCGGGGCCGGCACACTGCACCTGAGCCTCGACGGCGCCACGGCGGCGACCCACGACCGGTTCCGGGGCATCCCCGGCCACTTCCTCCGCACCCTCGACGCCATCCGGACGGCGGCCTCCCTCGGTGCGAGCCTGCAGATCGGCACCACGGTGTCACGGCGCACGGTCGCCGAGCTGCCGGCGATGGTCGAGCTGCTCGACGGGCTCGTGACCACCTGGACGCTCTTCTTCCTCGTCCCCACCGGCAGGGCCCAGGCCGACGACGTGGTCGAGCCCGAGGTCGAAGAGGACGTCCTCGAGTGGATCGCCACGGCCGAGCTCCCCTTCCGGGTCCGCACCGTCGAGGCACCCCAGCTCCGACGGGTCCTCGCCCAGCAAGGGCGGCCCACGCTGCCCGGGGTGACCGACGGCAACGGCTTCTGCTTCGTCTCCCATGTCGGCGACGTGCAGCCCTCGGGGTTCCTTCCCGTGACGGTGGGCAACGTGCGCGACCGCCCGGTGTCGTGGTGGTACCGGGAGGCCCCGCTCTTCGTCGCCTTGCGCGACCAGGCCCGCCGCGGCGGCACCTGCGGGCGCTGCCCGTTCCTCGGCATCTGCGGCGGCAGTCGGGCCCGGGCATGGGCCGCCACCGGGGACCCGTTGGCCGGCGACCCGTCGTGCGCCTTCGGCAAGGCGCTCGCCACCGCCACGGCGTGGACGGCCGGGGACACCGAGGCACGGCCGCGCGGTCGCCTCGCCACGGGGACGCGGTGATGGGCGCCTCCGCCTTCGACCTGTGGGAGCTCTCGGACGAGGAGCGACTCGCGCGTGACGAGGCCCACCGGGTGGCCGAGGAGGTCATCCGTCCCGCCGCCCAGGCGCTCGACGCCATGAGCCCCGCCGAACGCGTCGCCCCCGGCTCGCCGTTCTTCACCGTGATGACCACGCTGAAGTCCCTCGGCTACCACCGGCTCTTCGTCCCCGACGGGGGCGCCGGCGACGAGGACCCCGTCGGCTGGCGGATCCGCTCGCTCGTGGTCGAGGAGCTCGGGTGGGGCAGCCTGGGGCTCGCCACCGCCTTCCTCGTCGACATGCTCCCCTTCGTGACGGTGGCGCGCTTCGGCACCGACGAGCTGCGCGCCGAGCTGCTCGGGCCATGGCTCGAGGACGTGACCGCCTCGTGGCACGGGTGCTGGGCGATCACCGAGCCGGACCACGGCAGCGACTTCCTCGGTCTGCGCGACGACGACCCGGGCTCCTTCGGCAGGTCGGGCCTGCTCGCCACCAGGGCCGAGGGCGGATGGGTGCTCCGGGGACAGAAGTCGGCCTGGGTGAGCTCGGCCCCGGTGGCCACCCATGCCGCCGTCCACGCCCAGGTGGCGTCCGAGCACGACCTGCACCACAGCCTCTTCGCCATCGTGCCCCTCGACGTGCCCGGCGTCCGTCGCGGCCCGCCGATCGCCATGCTCGGCGTGCGGGACGACCCCCAGGGCGAGCTCTTCTTCGACGAGGTCTTCGTCCCCGACCGCCACGTGCTCGTGCCGCCGGGACCGCTCTACCCCGTCTTCGGGGACCAGCTCCTGTGCATGACCAGCTCGATCATCGCGCTGGCAGCGGTCGGCGTGGCCCGGGCCGCCCTCGAGGAGGCCCTGGCGCACGCCCGGACCCGCGTCCAGGGCGGACGTGCCATCGCCTCCCACAAGAACATCCAGCTGACGCTGTACGGGATGTTCGAGCGGGTCGAGACGGCCCGCGCCTACGCGCGTGCCGTGCTGGCCCACACCTTCCGGACGGTCCCCGGCGCCGGGGCGCAGGGCACCGGTGCGTCCCCCCGGCACACCCGCACTTCGCAGGTGTACTGCAAGCGGGTCGCCTTCGAGGTCGCCCACGACGCCGTGCAGGTCTGCGGGGCCTCCGGGCTCGTGCAGGGCGCCCTCGTCGAGCGCCTCTTCCGCGACGCCCGCAGCCTGCTCATCGAGGACGGCACCGTCGAGGTCCTCGGCCTCGACGCCGCGCGCGACCTCGTCGAGCACTACGAGCACGACCACTACGACCTCGAGGAGATGATGCAGCGATGGTGACCGACACCCAGGTCGCAGCGCCCCAGGCGGTCGACGCCCAGACGACCCCCCCCGCCGCCCAGGCCGACTCCATGCCGGTCGACGCGCCCCTCTACCGGATCGACGCCCAACGGGGCGCCGAGTACTGGGGCTGCCGGGCGCTCATGTCCGTGTTCACGGTGGACGGCGACGTCTCCGACCTCGTCCCCGACGGCTTGACGCTCGACGAGCCCGCCATCGGCGCCGTGCTGGTCGCCGAGTACGGCGCCAGCACCCTCGGCCCCTACGGGGAGTTCGTCTCGATGCTCCGCGTCGTCGACGACCGGGGGACGTCCGGTCTCTACGTCCCGTACATCTACGTGACCAACGACGCCGCCCTCACTGCCGGACGCGAGGTGCTGGGCGCCCCGAAGAAGCTCGCCCGGGTCACGGTCGCCCCGGCCCAAGAGGTCGTCGTGGGCACCCTCGAGCGGCCGGTCGGCCAGCCGCTCGCCACCGTGCACCTCGCCCCCACCGACCGGCTCGGCGACGAGGTCCTCGACGCCTTCCTCCCGGCGGGCACGCCGTGCTTCTCGCACCGAGTGGTCCCCGGGCCGCCAGGTGCGACCGTCGTCGACGAGCTCATCCGCTGGCACGTGGACCTCGCCGTCCGCACCGACGCCTTCGGCGACGGGCTGCGGTTCACCGGATCAGGAGGGCTCACCTACCCGACGCGCTCGGTCGTCGACCCGGTCGCCCGCCTCGCGGTCGGGACGCCCATCGCCACCGCCTACCTCGAGTTCGACATGCGCCTGAGGGCCGGCGGGGTCGTGTGGTCGCGGACGGTCGGGCCGACCTCGGACTGACCTCGCACCGGTCCGCACCCTGGCCGGCGAGCGCCGCCGGCCAGGCCGGGCGCCGGGGCACGTGGCGGCCCGCTCAGCCGAGGTCGTGGTGGACCGCCGTCAGGTGGTTGAAGCCGATGATCCGGCCGAGCGCCACCCCCACCGCCTCCTTGGCGTAGTACGGAACGACCGACCAGCCGCGGATCGGCGACGTCTGCGTCGGGGTGGGCGAGGCATGGAGGCCGACGTCGGTGGCGATCGCCAGGCTGCGGTCCTCGTGGAACGGGTCCGTCACCAACAGGACGTGCGTCGCCTTTCGGGCGTCGAGGAGCGGGGCGGCGTCGGCCAGGTTCGCCCACGAGTCGTGGCCGCCGGCCTCGAGGACGTCGGCCGCCGGCACGCCGTGGAGCTCGAGGAAGGTGGCCGAGGCCTGCGCCTCGGTGAAGTGGTCGCCGGGCTGCTTCGAGCCGGTGACGGCGATGAGCGGGGCGAGGTGCTGGCGCCACAGCAGCAGCGCCTCGTCGAGGCGGGCACGGAGGTCGGGGGACGGCGACCCGTCGTACTGGGCCGCCCCCATCACCACGATGGCCTGGGCGGGGTGGGGGTCGTAGCGGCGCCCCGTCAGCCACACCTGCACGGCGGTCACCCCGACGTAGACGACCGCCGCTGCCACCACGAGCACGACCAGCCGGAGGACGAGGCGCAGGATCCGGAGCCCGGCGAACAGCCCGAGGATGGGCACCGGTCAGCTCGCCCCGGCTCCACCCGCGAGGCCGACGCGGCCCCGGGCGCGGTCGATCCGCTCGAGGACGCGCCGGGGCCCGAGCACCTCCATCGACTCGAAGAGCGGCGGGCCGACCCGGCGGCCGGTGACGGCCACCCGCACGGGCGCCTGCGCCTTGCCGAGCTTGCGCCCGGCGGCCTCGGCCACCTCCTCGGTGGCCCGGTGCAGGGCGTCCGCCGTCCACGCCCCGGCCGCCTCGAGCCCCCGGTAGGCGCGGGCGGCGGCGTCGAGGAGGGCGCCTGCCTGCGGGTCGCCGACGACCGCCCTCTCCCACGACGCCTCGTCGACGTCGACCGGGTCGGTGAAGAGGAAGCCGACCATGTCGGGGACCTCGCCGAGGACGGCAACGCGCTCCTGCACGAGCGGCGCCATGCGGGCGAACGTCTCGGGGTCGAAGTCCGCGGGGCGCCACCGGGCGAGGTGACCGGTGGTCCACGGCGTGCACGCCTCGATGAACGCCTCGGCAGTGAGGGCTCGGACGTGCTCGCCGTTCAGGTGGGTCAGCTTGGCCACGTCGAAGAAGGCCGGCGAGTGGTTGACGTCGGCCAGGTCGAACCACGAGACGAGCTCGTCGACCGTGAAGAGCTCGCGTTCCACCGGCGGGCTCCAGCCCAGAAGGGCCAGGTAGTTGACGAACGCCTGAGGGAGGTAGCCCTCGTCGCGGTACCGCTCGACCGCCACCGGGTCGCGCCGCTTGGAGAGCTTCTTGCGCTGCTCGTTGACGAGCATGGGCAGGTGGGCGAAGACCGGTAGGGGGATGCTCCCCGCACCGCTCCCCGCACCGCTCCCCCCACTGCCCCCGGGCTCGGCCCCGGGCCCGGCCCCGGGCCCGTCCGGCCGCCACCCCGCCGCAGCCAGCGCCTGCCAGACGAGGATCCCCCGCGGCGTGGTGGGCAGGAGGTCCTCGCCCCGGATGACGTGGGTGATGGCCATGTCGATGTCGTCGACGACGTTGGCCAGCACGAAGAGCGGCCCCCCGTTCGCCTTCACCGCCACGAAGTCCTCCATGGCCGAGCAGGGGAATTCGACCCGCCCACGTACGACGTCGTCGACCACCACGGTCCCCTCGTCGGGCGTGCGCACCCGCAGGGCGCGAGGGGGCTCGCCGGGGCCGGCCGCCCGGGACAGCCCGCGCTCGCGGCAGTGACCGTCGTAGCCCGGGGTGAGCCTCCCGCCCGCCTCGGCGCGCGCCTCGACCTGGTCGCGCGTGCAGTCGCACGCGTAGAGGACGCCGGCGTCCCACAGGACGTCGACGGCCTCGTGGTAGCGCTCCGTGCGGGCCGACTGCCGGTACGGTCCCTCGTCGGCCTCCATCCCCAGCCACGACAGGGCAGCGAGGATCCCGTCCACCCACTCCTCGCGGTTGCGCTCGGCGTCGGTGTCCTCGATCCGGACGACGAACGTCCCACCGGCCCGCCGGGCGACCAGCCAGTTGAACAGCGCGGTTCGGGCGCTGCCGACGTGGAAGTAGCCCGTCGGCGACGGCGCGAAGCGGACCCTCGGGGCGGCCCCCGGCACGCCGAGGGCTACTCGTCCTCGACGAGGGTGATGGCGCCCGTCGGGCAGCTGTTGGCCGCCTGGCGCACGTTCTCCCACTGCGCCTCGCCCGGGTGCTCGTCGAGCACGTAGAGGTACCCGTCGTCGCGCACCTCGAAGACCGCGGGGGCGATCCCCATGCAGACGGCGTTGCTCGCGCACACGTCGAAGTCGACGACGACCTTCATGGGCCCTCCCGTGGTCCGAAGCAGCGGGCGCCCGGCCGTCGCGGGTGCCGGGCCTGCCGCTGTCACCCTAACGCGGCGCGGGCGCCCCGACGCGCCAAGGGTCGCGCTCCGCCGCGGGCACTCTCGCCCGCCGAGACGCCGAGCCGGGTCGGCCCCGCCCGGTCGGGCCGCTGCGACTCGGTCGGCCCCGCCGCGTCGTCACGGCTTGTCCGATCCCACCACCCACATGGCGAAGAACTGCGACCCGCCGCCGTAGGCGTGGCCGAGGGCGAGGTGCGCGCCGTCGACCTGGTGCTCGCCGGCCTGGCCGCGCACCTGCATGGCGGCCTCGAGGAAGCGGAGCATGCCCGAGGCCCCGATCGGGTTGGACGACAGCACGCCGCCCGAGCAGTTCCACGGGATGTCGCCGTCCATCGCCGTCGCCCCCGCCTCGGTGAGCTTCCACCCCTCGCCGAGCTCGGCGAAGCCGAGGTTCTCGAGCCACATCGGCTCGTACCAGCTGAACGGGACGTACACCTCCGCCACGTCGATCTGCTCGCGCGGCCGGGTCACCCCCGCCTGGGCGAAGACGTCGGCGACGCACTCGCGCCCGGCTCGGGGGTTCACCTGGTCGCGCCCGGCGAACATCGTCGGCTCCGAGCGCATGGCCATGCCGTGGACCCACGCCGGCGGGTGCGAGGGGCTGCCGAGCGCGTCCTCGGCGGCGAGCACCATGGCCGCCGCCCCGTCGGAGGACGGGCACGCCTCGAGGTAGCGGAGCGGGTCCCACAGCATCACCGACTCCTCGACCGTCTTCAGGTCGATGTCCGGCAGGTGCAGGTGGGCGTAGGGGTTCTTGAGCGCGTTCAGCCGGTCCTTGACCGCCACCAGGCGGCCGATGTGCTCGGGGGCGCCCGAGCGCCGCATGTAGGCGCGGATGTGCGGGGCGAAGTAGCCGCCCGCCCCGGCCAGCAGTGGAGCCGAGAACGGCTGGGGCACCGACAGCGCCCACATGGCGTCCGAGTCCGACTGCTTCTCGTAGGCCACGGTGAGGACGCGCTTGTGGATGCCGGCGGCCACCAGGTGGGCAGCCACCAGCGTCGTCGACCCCCCCACCGACCCGGCCGTGTGGACGCGGAACATCGGCTTGCCCACCGCTCCGAGGGCGGGAGCGAGCGAGAGCTCGGGCATCATGGTGCCCTCGAACATGTCGGGGGCCTTGCCGATGACGACGGCGTCGATGTCCTTCCAGCCGACACCGGCGTCCTCGAGCGCCGCCTTTGCCGCCTCGCGCACGAGACCGGGGATGGAGACGTCGTCGCGCTTCGACCGCAGCAGGGTCTGCCCGACGCCGACCACCGCGCACCGCTCGGCCATCACGCACCTCCTCCGGCTCGGCCGCCCTCGGTGGCGTCGAGCACGCACACCAGGTTCTGCTGGAGGCACGGCCCCGAGGTCGCGTGGGCCACCGCGCGGTCCGACTCCCCCGCCCAGATCCGGCTCGCCGCCTCGCCGACGCGGATCAGCCCCGCCGACATGATCGGGTTGGCCGCCAGCGCCCCGCCCGAGGGGTTGACCGAGACGTCGTCTCCCAGCCCGAGGGCACGTCGCACGATGAGCTCCTGGTGGGCGAAGGGGGCGTGCACCTCGGCGAGGTCGACCGGCGGGCCGTCGAAGAGCCCGGCCCGCTCGGCCGCCAGCGCCGTCGACGGCGAGCGCGTCAGGTCGCGGCACCCGAGGGCGTGGGTCTCGATCCGGTGGTCGATCCCGGTGATCCACGCCGGTCGCTCCTGCCACTGGCGGGCCTTCTCGCCGGCAGCCAGCACCACGGCGGCAGCGCCGTCGGTGATCGGGGGCAGGGCGTGACGGCGCAGCGGGGCGACCACGTACTCGTCGGCGAGCAGCTCGTCGGGGCTCGCGTCGGAGACGACCTGGGCGTTCGGGTTGGCGCGAGCCGAGGAACGGTTGCGGGCGGCCACCCGTGCCAGCTCCTCCTCGCTCGCCTCGCCGGCGTCGATGAGCGCCTGGGCCTGCAGGGCGGCGAGGGCCACGGGCGACGGCCACAGAGGCGCCATCACGTACGGGTCGAGCTGGAGGGCGAGGATCTCGGAGACGTCGCCGGGCGACGAGCGGCCGAACGAGTAGACGAGGGCGGCATCGATGGCACCCTCCTGCATCAGCACCCACGCCTCGTAGAGGGCGAACGCCCCGTCCATCTCCACGTGGCTCTCGGCGCGTGGCGGCCACACCCCGACCGCGTCGAGGGCGGTCACGAAGCTGAAGGGTCCTCCCACCAGGTAGTCGGTCGACCCCGAGCAGATGAACCCCATGTCGTCCTTGGACGCGCCGATGGCGGCGAAGACCTCCGAGACGACCGGCATGAGCAGCTCGACCTCGTTGCGGGCGTCCTCGCGGCGGACGTTCTCCGCCTGGGCGAAGGACACCACGGCCACAGGCCGGCGGGCGGGGGCGGTCACAGGTACTCCTCGAAGGTCTCGTAGGGAGCGTCGGGCTCGCCCGTCGGTCTGAAGTACTTGACCGACGCCAGCGACGGCCCGAGCTCCTCGGGCGGGACCCACACGGCCTCGACCCGCATCCCCATGCGCACCTGGTCGGTCGGGACCTCTTGGATGAGGCCCATGAACGAGATGTTGGCCCCGTCGAGGAGCACCTGCGCGCAGATGTAGGGGATCTCGATCGCCTGGCCGGCGAAGGGAACGTTGACGACGCAGAAGGTCGTGACGATGCCGGTGTCGGGCAGCTCGACCACCTCGTCGGTCGGCACGCCGTCGACGGGGCACGACCCCCGCGACGGGATGTACACCTTGCCGCACGTCGGGCAGCGCTGGCCGACGAAGACGCCCCGCTCGAGCCCGCGCAGGAAGGTGGACTGGGCGATGCCCGGGGTGAAGACGTAGTCGAGGTGGATGGGGGTCTCGAGGACGGTGACGGGCTCGGCTCCCGCTGCCTCGGCGCCGCTCACCGCCCGCCCCCGTCGACCTCGGGGACGAACGACTCGAGGTCGAGGACGTGGCCCCGCCGCTCGGCGGGGGGCCGGAACCGCGCCGTCACCCGCATGCCCGTGGCCATGGTGCCGGGGTCGCCCGCGTCGACGACGTGGAGCATGGCGGTCGTCGCACCGTCGAGGCGTACGAGCGCCCAGGCGAACGGGTGGTCCAAGGGGTGCTTGCGCCCCGGGCTCACCTGCCACGACCACGCGGTCACGACGCCACCGGGCCCGACCTCCCGGAGCTCGCCGACGTCGTCGCCCGTGGCCGGGTCGTACTCGGTCGGCGGGACGATCACCGCCCCGTCGGCCCCCTCCACCCCGAGGATCCGGCCCTCGCGCAGCGCGGTGAAGAACGCGCCCAGCACGGGCCCGACCGAGCGGGCGTACGGGTAGTCGAGCACGTGGTTGGCGACGAGCGCGTCACCGTCGGACATGGACGACCTCCCCCTCTCCTCCGGCTGGCAAGCCGGGCCCCCGTCCTCGGACGGCCGGCGGGCTCCGTGGGCGGAAGTAGAACACATTTCAGTTTTTCCCGTCAACGCGTCCCCGTCGCCGCTACCCTGGTCGAGGCCCCCGGCACAGCGCGGCGGCCGGGGCACTGCCCGACGCGGACGAGGAGCGGTCGATGGCACCAGACGGCGAGCACCCGGGCGGCGGCGGACCCGCCGGCCCGGGCGGGGGCCCCCGAGCCGACGGGCGGGACGCCCGCCGGCAGCCCAACATCCTCCTCGTCGTCTCCGACCAGGAGCGCTCTTGGGAGTGGCTCCCCGCCGGCGTCGAGCTGCCGTGGCGAGCCCGGCTGCGGGCGGAGGGAACGACGTTCGTCAACCACCACACGCACTCGTCGCCGTGCTCGCCGAGCCGGGCGAGCCTCCTGACGGGCCGCTACCTGACCGCCCACGGCGTGGTCGACAACGTCATCATGCCCGAGCACCGCGAGCTCGCCGTCGGCATCCCCACCCTGGGCTCCCTGCTCGCAGGCGCCGGCTACCGCTCGTCGTACATCGGCAAGTGGCACCTCTCCCAGTCGGCGACCCCCGACCTCGCCGCCTACGGCTACGCCGACTGGGAGGGCAACGATCGCCACTTCATGGGGTGGGCCGGCACGGGCGTGCACTTCGACCCCCGCATCGCCGCGAACGCCGCCCACTGGCTGCGCACGAACGCCGGGCGGCGACCGGGCGCCGGGCGGCGACCGGGCGCCGGCACGGACGCCGACGGCGAGCCCGATCGGGCCGGGCAGCCGTGGTTCCTCACCGTCGCCCTCGTCAACCCCCACGACGTCATGTGGTTCCCCATCGACCAGCCCGGCTACGCCGACGCCCACCCCGAGGAGGTCGCGGGCGTGCGTCGCCTCCTCGAAGCGGCGGCCTGGAAGGACGACGACCCGCTCCCCGTCTTCGGCGACCCCTACCCCGAGGTGGCCGACCGGCTCCCCCCGAACTTCGACGACGACCTCCACACGAAGCCCGAGGCCCACCGACAGTGGCGCCACGACCAGCAGCACGGCCTGTGGGGCTACCTCGACCCCGCCGACACACGGTCGTGGCTCCGCCACCTCGACTACTACGCCCACCTGCACACGCTGGCCGACGAGAGCCTCGGGACCGTGCTCCAGGCCCTCGTCGACGCCGGTGCCTGGGACGACACGGTGGTGGTCTTCACCTCCGACCACGGCGACATGTGCGGGTCGCACGGCCTGCGCTCCAAGGGGCCCTTCGTCTACGACGAGATCATGCGGGTCCCTCTCGTCGTCCGCGTCCCCGGGCTGACCCGGCCAGGGTCGACCACCGCGTCGCTCTCCTCGCACGTCGACCTGGCCGCCACGGTGTGCGCCGTCGCCGGCGTGGACCCGGCCGTCGTCGCGTCGACCGTGCAGGGAACCGACCTCTCGCCGGTGCTTGCCGACCCGTCGGTCTCCGTCGTCGACCACGTCCTCTTCGCCCAGGACTCGGCCCAGACCGAGGGGCTCAACACGGTCCGCTACGCCCTGCGGGGCTTCACCGACGGGCGCACCAAGTACGCCCGCTACTACGGCGTGGGCGGCGGGCTCCCCTCCACGGGGCTGTGGGGCCGCGACCCGGGGCGCAAGCGCTTCGACGTCGACTGCGACTTCGACGACAACGACCACGAGCTCTACGACCGCGACGAGGACCCCCACGAGCTCGTCAACCTGGCCAACGAGCGGTCGCGGCGCCGTGCCGTGCACGACGCCTACGAGCGCCTGCTGACCTACGAGGCCGAGTCCTTCGTGACCTGGTGAGCCCCGACCGGCGCGTGGACGCCGTCGTCGTCGGATCGGGCCCCAACGGCCTGGCCGCCGCCGTCGCCCTGGCCGAGGCGGGGCGCTCGGTGGCCGTGCTCGAGGGGGCGGCGACGCCCGGCGGCGGGTGCCGGACGGTCGAGCGGACCCTGTCGGGGCACCGCCACGACGTCTGCGCCACCGTCCTCCCGCTCCTCGCAGCCTCGCCCTTCGCCGCGGCCTCGGGGCTCCTCGCGTCGGGGGCGGTCCGGCTGCTCACCCCCGAGGTGTCCTTCGCCCACGTCCTCGACGGCGGGAGGGCCGTCGCTGTCGCCCGCTCGCTCGAGGCCACGGCCGACGGCCTCGGACCGGACGGCCCCGCCTACCGCCGCCTCTTCGCCCCGCTGGTCGCGAGCGCCGGCACCCTCGCCCGCGACGTGCTCGCCTCCCACCGCTCGTGGCCCTCCGACCCCGTCGCCCTGGCCACCTTTGGTCGCCTCGCCGTCCGCTCGGCCACCGCCGTGGCCCGCCGCTTCGACGGCGACGAGGCGCGCGCCGTCGTGGCCGGTGTCGCCGCCCACGCCGGCCGGCCGCTCGGGGCGCCGCTCACCGGGGGCTTCGCTCTGTTCCTCACCGTGCTCGCGCACCACGTCGGGTGGCCGCTCGTCGCCGGCGGGAGCGGAGCCGTCACCGACGCCCTCCTCGCCCGTCTCGCAGCCCTCGGGGCCACCGTGGAGACCGGGACGGTCGTCGGGACCCTCGACGACCTCGACGCCTACGGGCCGCCCCGGCTCGTCCTCCTCGACGTCACGCCCCGCCAGCTGGCCGACCTGGCAGGCAGTCGCCTGGGGCCCCGCCAGCGCCGGGCCCTCGAGCGGTACCGCTACGGACCCGGCGTGCACAAGGTCGACTGGGCGCTGAGCGAGCCGGTGCCGTGGACGGCTCCGGCGTGCCGGTCCGCACCGACGGTGCACCTCGGCGGGGGGTTCGGCGCCATTGCCCGGGCCCTGTCCGACGTCACCGCCGGGCGGCATCCCGACCGGCCCGCCTGCGTCGTCGTCCAGCCGTCCGTGCTCGACCCCACACGGGCACCCGCCGGCGGCCACGTGCTGTGGGCGACGTGCGCCGTGCCCCACGGGTCGACGCTCGACGTGGCGGACCGCGTGGAGGACGAGCTCGAGCGGGCCGCCCCCGGCTTCCGAGACGTCGTCGTGGCCCGGGTGTCGACGACGGCGGCGGCGAGCGAGTCGGTCAACCCCAACCACGTCGGCGGCGACATCAACGGCGGGGCCGCCACGCTCGCCCACACCCTCGTCGGACCGTGGGCGCGGCTCGACCCCTACCGCACGCCGCTTCCGGGCGTCTACCTGTGCTCGTCGTCGGTCCCGCCGGGCGGCGGGGTGCACGGCATGTGCGGCTGGTCGGCCGCCCAGTCGGCCCTCGCCGCCGACGCGGCCAGGGCCTCGAAGAACGGCCGGTCGGCGAGGAGGGGGACGTCGGCGAGGAAGAGCTTGCCGTAGCGCTCGAAGTACAGGAGTTGCTTGCCGAGCAGGAAGGCGCCCCGGTCGAAGGCCGAGGCAGTCCCGCCCGACAGGTCGGCCAGCCGGCGCAGCCGTCGCTTGGCCCGCAGGCGACCGAGCGACGCCCGGAGCGAGCGGGTGCCGGCCTCGATCCCCTGGGCCCGGGCGGCCTGCAGCTGGGGAGCCTGGATGAGCGCGCCCAGGCTGACCTCCCCGAAGGGACGCAGCAGGGTGGGCTCGACCAGCGAGCGGATGAAGCGTGCCAGCTCTTCGTCGGAGAGGCCCAGGCCCTGCTGCATGGCGGGCCCGTATGTGCGGACCATGTGGGCGGCGACGTCGTCCCACGCGGCGTCGTCGCCGAGCACGCCGTCGAGCACCCTGACGAAGAAGCGGTGGGTCTCGGCGTCGAGGCGCCCCACGATTCCCCAGTCGACGATCCCGAGCCGGCCGTCGCGCAGGACGAGCATGTTCCCCGCGTGGATGTCCCCGTGGAAGGCGCCCCAGCGCACCGCCGTCACGAAGAACGACCGGACGACCTCCTCGATGAGCGGCGCCGGGTCGACCCCGAGCGCCGCCGCCGCGGCGAGATCGTCGACGGGGACGCCGTCCAGCAGCTCCATGGTGACGACGTTGCGACCCGAGCGTTCGGGGAAGGGCTCGGGCACAACCAGCCGGGTGAGCGCACCGCCGGGCAGGTCGGGGCTCGAGAGCAGGTCGCGGAATGCGGCAAGCGCGCGCGCCTCGTTGCGCAGGTCGAGCTCCTCGCCGACCTGGTCCCTGAAGCCGAAGAAGATCTGGGTCAGCACGCCTGCTGCCTCGTCGCCGGTCTCGCGCGCCACCACCTCGAGGAGCGGCTGGAGCAGGGCCAGGTCGACGGCCACGAGGGCGTCGATGCCCGGTCGGAGGATCTTGACGGCCACCGGACGCCCGTCGGGCAGCGTCGCCCGGTGGACCACGGCGATCGACGCGCGCCCCATCGGCTCCGGCTCGAAGGTGGCGAAGGCGTCCTCGAGCGCCATGCCGAGGTCGGCCTCCACGACGGCCCGCACGTCGGCGAAGGGGACGGCCGGCCCCGTGTCGAGGCACGTCCGGAACGCCTCCGCCGTCTCCTCGCCGAAGACGCCCGGCGACGACGCCACCAGCTGGCCGAACTTGACGAAGGTGCCACCGAGCTCCTCGAAGGTCTGGCGGAGGGGGGCGGCGATGACGGAGAGGGGTGGTCGGCGTCTGGGACGGCGACGGACCTCGGCGACCACCACGGGGAGGAAGTGCCGGGCTGCCACCCGCCCGACCTCGATGCCCCGCCGCCAGCGCTCGGCTCGTCCGGGCCGGGGCAGGCGCCGGGGGAAGACCCGGGGTGCACCGGCAGGTGGCATGGCTGCACACTAGGGCGGTCGCTCGCCAGCCCCGGCCGCGCCCGGGGCTGGGCGTCCGGGCCGGCGTCGGCCCGCAGGGCTAGGGTGACCGCCGAGCGCCGGGGCGGCCGGCGCGCGAGCCGGGGGGAGCCAATGGCAGAGCCGAGCCGTACCACCTCGTCGGAGCCCGCCTCCGACCAGCAGGCGGGAGCGTCCGGCAGTGCCGTGATGGGGCACGGGGTCAACCAGCGTGCCGTCGTTCGGATGACGCCCGACGAGGTCGACGCCTTCCTCCGCGAACGACGGCCCATGACCCTGTGCACCCTCAACCACGACGGCTCGGTCCACGCCGTGGCCATGTGGTACGGCTTCGTCGACGGCTGCGTCGCCATCGAGACCAAGGCGAAGTCGCAGAAAGCCGTCAACCTCCGCCGCGACCCCCGGGTGACCTGCCTGATGGAGGACGGCGACGCCTACGAGGAGCTCCGAGGCGTCGAGCTCGTCGGGCGGGTCGAGCTCGTCGAGGACCCAGAGCAGCGCTGGGCGCTCGGCGTCGACCTCTTCGAGCGGTACTACGGGTCCTACCACGAGGACCTCCGGCCCTTCGTCGAGACGATGCTCCACAAGCGCATCGTGGCAAAGGTGCACGTGGAGCGAACGGTCTCGTGGGACCACCGCAAGCTCGGCCTGCCGCCGACCAGGCCGGCAGACGAGGCCGGCGCGTGATCCTCGACCGCTTCACGCTCGCCGGCAGGGTCGCGGTCGTCACCGGTGCGGGACGGGGCATCGGCGCGGCCACGGCGGTCGCCCTCGCGGAGGCGGGCGCCGACGTCGTGCTCGCCGCCCGCAGCGCCGACCAGCTCGAGGAGGTGGCCGGCAGGGTCAGAGCCACCGGACGCCGAGCCGTCGTCCACCCCGCCGACCTGGCCGACCTCGCCTCCATGCCCGCGCTGGTCGGCGCGGCGCGAGACGGGCTGGGTCGCCTCGACGTCGTCGTGAACAACGTCGGAGGCGCGCTGCCACGCGCCTTCCTCGACACGACACCCGAGGAGCTCGAGTCCGCCTTCCACTTCAACGTGTCCACGGCGCACGCGCTCACCCGGGCCGCCGTCCCCGCCCTGCTCGACCAGGGTGGCGGCTCGGTGGTGAACATCTCGTCGGTGATGGGCCGCCTGACCGGCCGCGGCTACCTCGCCTACGGGACGGCGAAGGCGGCCCTCGCCCACTACACGCGCCTCGCCGCTGCCGACCTCGCTCCCCGCATCCGGGTCAACGCGATCGCCTCGGGATCGGTGGCCACCTCGGCCCTCGACATCGTCATGCGCTCGGACGAGCTCCGCCAGGCCATCGAGGACGCCACCCCCCTCCATCGGATCGGCGAGCCCGAGGAGATCGCAGCCACCGTCGTCTACCTTGCGTCCCCGGCGGGCTCCTTCGTGACGGGGAAGGTCGTCGAGGTGGACGGGGGGACCGAGGCCCCCACCCTGAGCCTCGGCCTGCCC
>CAZSYT010000021.1:0-25796 GCA_964610905.1 uncultured Acidimicrobiaceae bacterium | reverse complement strand
GACCTGTGAGCCTGCCCGACCTGTGAGCCTGCCCGACCTGTGAGCCTGCCCGACCTGTGAGCCTGCCCGACCCACGTCACCCACGGTCCCCGAGCGGGCCCGCCCGAGAGGAAGAGGAGCAGCCGACCATGCGCAACGACCGACGTGGCCCAGGCCCGTCACCGCACCCCTACCGGGTGGTCGAGTGGAGCACCGGCAACGTCGGCCGCCACGCCATCGCCGGCATCGACGCCCGTCCCGACCTGGAGCTCGTCGGGGTGTGGGTGTCCAACCCCGACAAGGTCGGAAGGGACGCCGGCCGGCTGGCGGGCCTCGGCCGCGACCTCGGTGTGGTCGCCACCGACGACGCCGAGGCCCTGCTCGACCTCGAGGCCGACGTCGTCGTGCACACGGCCATGGCCGACCACCGCCTCCCCGACGCGCTCGCCGACCTCCAGCGGATGCTCCGCTCGGGTGCCAACGTCGTCTCGTCGGGGCCCGTGTTCCTGCAGTACCCCTACGGCGTGGTCGACGACGCGCTGATCGCCCCCGTGCGGGACGCCGCCCTCGACGGTGGCGTCTCCCTGTTCGTGAACGGTGTCGACCCCGGATTCGCCAACGACGTCCTGCCGCTCGCCCTGTCGGGCGTGTGCGAGCGCATCGACGAGCTGCGCTGCTCCGAGGTCCTCAACTACGCCACCTACGACCAGCCGATGGTCCTCTTCGACATCATGGGCTTCGGGCACCCGCTCGACGAGGTCCCCATGCTGCTCCGGCCGGGCGTGCTCACCATGGCGTGGGGCAGCGTCGTGCGGCAGCTCGCCGCCGGGCTCGAGGTCGAGCTCGACGGCGTCGAGGAGCGCTACGAACGGGTGCCCGCCCCCGAGCGCTTCGCCGTCGCCGCCGGGGCGATCGAGGCGGGCACGGCCGCCGCCCTCCGGTTCGAGGTGCGCGGAATACGGAACGGTCGGCCGGTCGTCGTCCTCGAGCACGTCACGCGCCTGCGCGACGACCTCGCCCCCGACTGGCCGCAACCCGCCGGCGCAGGCTGCTACCGGGTGCAAGTCACCGGCGAGCCCAACTACACCCTCGACCTCCAGCTGCTGGGTTCCGACGGGGACCACAACACGGCAGGGCTCAAGGCGACCGCCATGCGGCTCGTGAACGCGGCGCCGGCCGTCGTCGAGGCGCCGGCCGGCCTCCTCACCGCGCTCGACCTGCCCCGCGTCACCGGGCGGGGTCTGCTCGCCTGATCCGTCCGGGGACGACCCGCGGTCGGGCGAGGGTCGCCGCGGGAGGGAGGGGAGGGAGCGGCCTACCCCACCCCACCCCACCTCGTGCCGCCCCGGCCCGCCCGGTGCCGCACCGGCCGGGCCGGGGCGGCACCGGGCGACGGTAGGGTCCTGCCATGGCTCCTGGAGGGCGTGGTGGTGGCATGGGCCACGGCGAGTTCGGCGCGGTCATGCGCTCGATGCGGCGCGACGGGTCGGTGGTCTCGCAGCAGGTCACGCCGGGAACAGCCAGGAGGATGCTCCGCTTCGCCCGCCCCTACCGGCGCATCCTCGCCCTCTTCCTCGTGCTCATCGTCGTCGACGCCGTCATCGGCGTGGCCAATCCCCTGCTCTTCCGGGCCATCATCAACACGGGCATCCTCCACCACCGCACGGGGGTGATCGTGACGCTGGCGGCGGTGGCCGCCGGCCTCGCCGTGGCCGCCGCCGGTCTCGCCATCGGCGAGCGGTGGGTGTCGGCGAAGGTGGGCGAGGGGCTCATCTTCGACATGCGCTCCAAGGTCTTCGCCCACGTCCAGCGGATGCCGCTCGCCTTCTTCACCCGAACCCAGACGGGAGCGCTCATCACCCGGCTCAACAACGACGTGCTCGGCGCCCAGCAGGCCTTCACCGACACCCTCTCGTCCGTCGTCTCCAACCTCGTCGGCGTGACGCTGGTGCTGGTGGCGATGTTCTTCCTGTCGTGGCAGATCACCCTGGTCAGCCTCGTGATCCTGCCCGTGTTCGTGCTCCCCGCCAAGCGGGTGGGGAGGAAGCTGTCGGTCATCACCCGCGAGTCGTACGCCTTGAACGCCCAGATGAACACCACGATGACGGAGCGGTTCAACGTGGCCGGTGCCCTGCTCGTCAAGTTGTTCGGCCGCCCGGGCGCCGAGCGGCGCGCCTTCGACGAGAAGGCCGGGCGCGTCCGCGACATCGGCGTGACCCAGGCGATGTACGCCCGCTTCTTCATCGCCGCCCTGATGCTCACCGCGTCGCTCGCCACCGCGCTCGTCTACGGGTGGGGCGGCGTCCAGGCGGTGGACGGGGCCCTGTCCGTCGGGACCGTCGTGGCCCTGGCCGCCTTCCTGAACCGGCTCTACGGGCCGCTCACCGCCCTGTCCAACGTGCAGGTCGACGTCATGACCGCCCTCGTCTCCTTCGACCGGGTGTTCGAGGTCCTCGACCTCGAGCCGATGATCGCCGAGCGCCCCGGGGCCGAGCCGGTCCCTGCGGGCCCGGTGACCGTCGAGGTCTCCCACGTCGACTTCCGCTACCCGACGGCCGAGGAGGTGTCGCTGGCCTCCCTCGAGTCGGTGGCCGTGCTCGAGACGACGACGCCCCACCAGGTCCTCTTCGACGTGTCCTTCACCGTCGGACCGGGCCAGCTGGTGGCGCTGGTGGGTCCTTCGGGCGCTGGCAAGACGACGATCAGCCACCTCGTGCCACGCCTCTACGACGTGACGTCGGGCGCCGTGCGGCTGAACGGCGCGGACGTGCGCGACGTGACGCTCGCGTCGCTCGCCGACACGATCGGCGTCGTCACCCAGGACGCCCACCTGTTCCACGAGACGATCGGCGACAACCTGCGCTACGCCAAGCCCGAGGCCACCGACGACGAGCTCCGTGCCGCCCTGGCGGGCGCCCAGATCCTCGACCTCGTCGACGCCCTCCCCGACGGCCTCGACACGGTGGTCGGCGAGCGCGGCTACCGCCTGTCGGGTGGCGAGAAGCAGCGCATCGCCATCGCACGCCTGCTGCTCAAGGCACCGCGCGTCGTCGTGCTCGACGAGGCCACGGCCCACCTCGACTCGGAGTCGGAGGCAGCGGTCCAGCAGGCGCTGGCCACCGCCCTCCACGGCAGGACCTCCATCGTCATCGCCCACCGGCTCTCCACCGTGCGAGACGCCGACTGCATCCTCGTCCTCGAGGGTGGCCGCGTCGTCGAGCGGGGACGCCACGAGGACCTGCTCGCCGCCGGCGGGGTGTACGCCGACCTGTACCGGATCCAGTTCGCCGGTCAGGCGACCGCAGGGCGCTGAGCAGCAGGGCCGGCCGGCCTCAGGCAGCCTCCCCCACGCACAGCGACGGCTCTCCCCTCAGGTGGCCGTCGCCCGCCGCGACGGTGTCGGCGGGGCTCCACGGCGCGCGTTCGGGCGACCCCGGCACGTGCCCGGCCGGCACGGCGTTCCCGCCGGGGCGACGGTCGCGCTCGACGCCGGTCGGACGGTCGGTGGGGGTGGTGGTCGGCGTCGGGGTCGTCACGGTTCCTCCTCGGTGCTCTGCGGGATGGTCGGTTGCGGCCCCACCCGGTGGCCGCCGCGAGGGCCTGCCGGGTGGGACCTGGACGGTGCTGCGGACGGGTGCTCCCAATGCCGGCACAGCGCCGCTGTCGCTGCGGGTACCCCGGACGAGGGCACGTCCGGGGCGGGTGTCGACGCCGCTCGGGACGGGCGGTCGACGGGTGGTCGGTGAGGACGTCGGGCCGCCGAGCGGCGGCCCCGATGCGACTCGACCGGGGTCCGGTCAGTCGGTGAGCGCCGCTACTGCCGCCCGAGAGGCGGTGAGCGACGACGACGAGGCCGGCAGCCAGGCCGACGACGCACCGGCTGCCGGCGGGCGCTTGACCTCGCCGGCTACGGCAGCCGACATTCGCCGCAGGGCGCGGGAACGGGGCTTGGCTGCCGGGTGCATCCACCGATGGTAGCAGCGAGCCCCTGCGGCCGTGCCGCGGCCGGTGCTGCGGCCGTGCCGCGGCCGGTGCTGCGGCCGTGCCGCGGCCGGTGCT
This sequence comes from uncultured Acidimicrobiaceae bacterium, assembly GCA_964610905.1. Lineage (GTDB taxonomy): Bacteria > Actinomycetota > Acidimicrobiia > Acidimicrobiales > RAAP-2 > JAJZJT01. Next base: position 21,758 of record CAZSYT010000021.1, on the reverse strand, counting down.
GCGGCCGTGCCGCGGCCGCGTTGCCTCATCGGGAACCTCGGCGTCGCCTGCTTCGTTGCCTCACAACGGACCCTCCGTTTCGAGAGGGCCGCGCCCGTGCCGCTTCGGATCGGCGTGGTCGCCCGGGGGCTCACGCCCCTCGTCGGAGGCCCTCGAGCGACGGTGCGAAGTAGTAGGCGCTCCGCACCGGCGTCGAGAAGCGGGTCAGTCGGTCGCGAGGACCGCCCTCGGCCCCGGCCATCCGGGCGAGCATCAGGTCGAGACGGCGCTGGTCGGCGCTGAAGCCGACGAACTGCAGCCCGTGCTCCGACAACGACCCGAACGGCGTGGACCGGCGGAAGATCTCGAGCTCCTCCCCCTCTTCCTCGACGACCACGCGCGCGATGTGCGCGTCGTCGGGTAGGTGCTCCTCGTCGAGCTCGGTGCTGTCCGGCTTGGTCCGCCCGATGACCGCCTCCTGGTCGGCCACGGCAAGCCGCTCGAAGGCGGTGAGGTCGTGGACCCACCGCTGCACGACGACCACGCTGCCCCCCGCCCCGGGCCGGCCGTCGGGGATGGTGGCCTCGTCGACCGCCTCGTCGACCGGGGGGTTCTCGGTGCCGTCGACGAACCCGGTCAGGTCGCGACTGTCGCGATAGGCAAAGCCGTGCTGCCCGTAGACGACGTCGCAGACACGGCCCAGCTCGGCCGCGACGGCCCGGGCGTGGTCGAAGACGACGTCGTCGCCGCCGGCGGCGAGCCACGCCCACACGTCGCACTGGGTGGCCGGCACGGTGAAGCCGTCGGGCCCGGTGACGGGCTGGAACGCCGTCATCCCCTCGGGGACCTCGCCGCCCGCGTCCGCCCACGTCTCCGCCCCGAAGCCCACCACCAGGTCCACCCCGCTCGTTGTCGCTCGCTCGCGCTCGAGCGACCGCACGACGTCCACGAGGGCGGCCGGGGCTACCCCGTGCCGCAACGTTGCCTCGAGGTGCCAGTGCGCCGAGGCACCGAGGGCGAAGATGCCGGGTTGCGGGTGCGCCATCGTGCGTCTGGCCTCCTGGGTGCTCACGTGCTCGGACCCGGACCCGGCCGACTCTAGCGACCGGGTCCCCCGCCGCCGACCGTCAGGACTGCGGTCGCGACGACACGCCGCCGACCGTCAGGACTGCGGTCGCGACGACACGCCGCCGACCGTCAGGACTGCGGTCGCGACGACACGGTCACCGACTCCCGTGTCGCGGAGGGTGACCTCGACCACCCAGCCGTCCACCCGTTCGCCGAGGACGGTCGCCCGCGCCACCACCGGTCCGACCCGCGCCGGGCGGAGGTAGTGGACCTCGGTGTCCCGCGCGACGACCGGTCCCGGGGCTTCGGCAGCGGCGGCTTCGCGGGCGGCCGCCCGGGTCGCCGCGGCGTCGGCCAGCGCGGCGACCGCGCCGCCGTCGAGGATGCCCCACGGGTTGCGGAGGTGATCGGCGATCTCCAGCTCCGTCGAGCCGTCGTCGCCCGGCGAGATGCAGAAGAACGTCTCGGGCGCCACGCCGTCGGGGTCCTCCGGTGGGGCGTCGAGGACCACGGGCCGGTCGAGGTCGAGGTCGAGACGTCCCGGGTCGAGCACGGCGCAGGTCACCTCGGCGGTGGCGACGAGGGTCCCGCCGCCGCCCTCGTCGCGCACGCGGAGGTCCGCGGTCGCCGAGCGCCGCCCGACCCGGACCACCCGCCCGTCCACCTCGAGGGGACCGCTGTGCCCCGGTCGGAGCACCCGAACGAGGAGCGTCGAGGTCACGATCCACCCCGGCAGGACGGCGAGGCCGCACGCCATCCCGCCGATGGAGTCGACGTGGGTGACGATCCCGCTCGTCGCCAGGCCTCCCGCCGGCGAGCGGTGGTGGCGGTCGATCGGCGCCCGGCCGACCAGGTGGACGAGCCCGCCGGGGCCGACCGGCAGCTCGCGCCGCGACAGCCGGAAGTAGGAGCTCACCCTGCGGCCGGGCTGTTCCGTCCAGCCGCGCCGCCCGCTCGCGTCCTCGCCCACCGACGGCCGCGCCGGCTCGTCGGCGACCCCGTCCGGCTCCTCGGGTAGCACCGCCTGGGTCACGCCGCCACCGCCACGGCGCTCGCCAGGGCGACGGGACGCCCGCCGTCACCGTCGTCGACGAGCGTCACCCGGGCCGTCCCCCACCGAGCTCCCGTGGGTGCGTCGAGGACCTCGGCCGTCGCCGACACCGGGCCGGTCCGAGGGACGGCGAGGTAGGTGAGGTGCAGGTCGGCGACCGACACGGGCCGACCGAGCGCTGCCCCGAGGGCCGAGGCTGCGGACACGTCGGCGACGAGGGCGGTCATGCCGCCCTGGAGCGCCCCGAAGGAGTTGCGCACGCGTGCGGCGAGCGGCAGGGAGAGCGCCCCCGAGGCCTCGTCGCGCACCGCCAGCCCGACGGCGTCGGGCAGCGGCTGCCCGAGCTCCGGGCCGGGAAAGCGAGCGCGGGCCGGCAGCGGCGCGAAGGTCGCCGGCGCGACGCCGACGGTCGCTCGCAGCACGGCGAAGGTCGTGGTCGCCACGGCGGCCGGGTCGCCGGCGAGCGGCGCGCCACCCGGCGATCCGGAGCGCACCTCGGTGCGGACGACCAACGCTGAGCGCCCCTGCCGCACGACCGATCCGACGGCCTCCACGACGGGGCCGGCCAGACGCCCCACCCGGTGCAGGGTCAGGTCCGCCGTGGCCATCCGGTCGGGACGGAGCACCCGCGCCCCGATCATGCCGCCCACGATGTCGACGAGGGTGGCCACGACGCCGGCGCGCACCGTCCCGTCCGCCCCGGCGACGTGGGGGCTCGCCTCGAGGCGGGCGCGGGCGGTCGACTCCCCGTCGACGAGCACCTCGATGCCCAGCGCCCCGAGGACGTGCCCGGGAGGTGGGTAGGCCCCGACGGTGGTCACCCCTCCTGCTCGGCGGGGCGCACGAGGAGCTCGTTGACGGCGACGTGCCGTGGTCGGGTCACCAGGTAGCGCACGGCGTCGGCGACGTCGCCGGCCGCCAGGAGGGTGATGCCACCGAACCGCCCCGCCATGGCCTCGAGCACCTCGGGGCGCAGGTGGGTGGCGAGCTCGGTCGCGGTCGCCCCCGGCTCGACCAGGCCCACCCGCACGTGGGACCGGGCGAGCTCCTGGCGCAGCCCCTCGGAGAAGGCGCCGACCCCGAACTTGGTCGCGTTGTAGACGGCGCTGCCCGAGCGGGCGACCCGACCGGCGACCGAGCTCACGTTGACCACGTCGGCGACGCCCCGCGGCCCGTCGGTGGCGGCCGCCACGAGGTGGGGAAGCGCGGCGTGCGTGCAGGTGAGGAGGGCCAGGAGGTTCAGCTCGACCATCCGCCGCCACTCGGCGAACGGGGCGCCCACCGCCGGTCCGAGGAGCATGACCCCGGCGTTGTTCACCAGGGTGTCGAGCCGCCCGAGGGTCGCCACCGTCTCCTCGACGAGGGCGCGGGCCTGTCCCTCGTCGGTGACGTCGCACGGCCGGGCCAGGGCCCTGCCGGGCGAGCCCGACGCGGCGATACGCTCGGCCAGCGCCCCCAGGCGGTCCGCCCGGCGCGCCGCCAGCACCACCGTTGCCCCCTCACCGGCCAGGGCGAGGGCGGTGGCCTCGCCGATGCCGCTGGAAGCGCCGGTGACGATCGCCACAGTGCCGGCCAGCTCGTCTGCGCCCGGGTCAGCCATGACCCGCCTCGCCCTCGGCGGCAGGCTCGAACCTGCTGGTGAACGACAGCAGCTCGCCGGTCGAGTGGCGCCGGTGCTCCTCGTAGATGCGCTCGTAGCCGGTGTGGGCGAAGCGCCACCCCTCGGGCGTCGCCACGTAGGCGTCGTGGTAGAGGGCGGTCCCCCCGATGACGAGGTCGGCGGCCGGGACCACGACGCGGTCCTCGAGGTACCACGTCCCCGTGGCGGTGCCGTCCGGATGCAGCACGATCTCGGGGTGGTGGCCGGTGTGGACCGTCACGATCCCCGGGTCCGACAGCGACGCCTCGAGGAATGCCACGATGGCGGCACGTCCTCGGTGGGCGAGGGCGCCCGCCTCGTAGGCGGTCGTGGCGTCCTCGGTGAACAGTTCGCCGAGGGCGGCGAACTGCTTGGTGTCGAGCAACCGGAAGTACGCGTGCTTGAGGGCGCGGACCGCCTCGACCGACGCTGCGCCCTGGTCCCCCCGCGTGGCGTGCATGTCCCTCCCCTCGCCGGATGGCCCGGCCGGTGCCGGCGACCGGCCCGCAGTGTACCGACCGCCCGACCGGTCACCGGGGTGGCCCCGGGGTGCCGAGGTGTCCGCCCGGGCCCGACGAGGCGGTCCGGCGGCGGTGCAGGCGTCCCGCTCCTCCTCCCGGCGCGCTCCGCCGGGTGCCGTGCGCGCGGAGGGTGGCATCGGCTCCTTCGTGGCGAAAAAAGTTACCGACAGGTAGCCGACGGTGCGCTACGGTCGCCGCCGCGACACCGACGCGCCACCTCGGCCGGCCCCGACGCGGCGGACGGGCCACGCAGGCGGCACCGAGGTGGACGGTAGCCGGCACGACGACGCACGAGCGAAGGACGCGAGGTGGCGGGTGGACGGAGCGGTAGCCGACAGGCGCGCCGCGTCCGGTCCGCGACCAGGGCGGCCCACGGAACCGTTGGGGGAGGCACCATGAGGCACGACGCTGTCGGACGGCGGAGCGGGGACGGGGCGCGACGGGACCACAGGGGCCACGGCGACCGGTGGGGACGGCGCTCCGCGGCCGCCGGGGCGACGGAGGTGGGTCGGTGAGCCGCTCGGCGCGGGCGTGGAGCTGGCTCGGCCTCAACCTCGGCAAGCGGGCCGGCACCGTGTCGCTCGTGGGCCTGCTGCTCACCGTGGTGCTCGGGCTCGGAATGACCCAGCTGAAGTTCGTCACCTCGAACGCGAGCTACCTGAACGGCAACGACATCGCCCAGATCGAGAACCACCACTACGAGGCCCTCTTCGGCGGCGACCCGATGGTGACCATGTTCACGATGCGAGCGGGGAGCACCATCGACGACCTGTTCACACCGGCCAACGTGTCCGAGTTCCAGACTGTCCAGCGCGAGCTCAAGGCCGACCCGTCGGTCTTCACGGCCATCACGCCGCTCGACGCGATCGAGCTGGCCAACTCGATGTCCGCGAGCCCCAACGGGAACCCGGCCGACAGCCTGGCCGGTCAACTGCTCACCTCGGCGCTCGCCCGCGACCACAACCCGAAGAGCGCCGCCCTGCGCCAGCAGAACCTCGTGGGCCTGGTCGGCGAGGAGTCGGCGATCCCGCCGACCGGCCGCGTGCTGGCGAACCCGGCGTGGGTCCACTTCCTGAGCCACAACCTGAACGGCACGGTGCGACAGTCGTCGGCCGCGCTCCTGCCCAACAACACGCACGCCGCCATGATCGTCTTCCTCCGCGGCGGGCTCACCATCGCGCAGGAGTCGAGGGCTGCCGCGTCAGTCGAGCGGATCGTGCACACTGCCCACTTCCAGGGCGTCACGACGATGACCACCGGGGTCCCCGCCCTCCTGCGGACCATCAACGACTACCTGAAGGGCGGCATGCTGACCCTCGGCGGGATCGCGGCCCTCGTGATGGTGGTGATCCTGCTGCTGCTCTTCAACGTGCGGTGGCGCCTGCTCCCCTTCGCCGTGGTGGCGATCGGCCTCGTGTGGGCGTTCGGGCTCTCGGGCTATGCCGGCATCCCTCTCACGCTCGGCAGCATCGCCGGGCTCCCCGTCCTCCTCGGCGTCGGCGTCGACTACGCCATCCAGATGCACTCGCGCATCGAGGAGGAGGTCGTCCTCGACCGCTCCGAGCACCCCATCCAGGCCGCCGCCCGCAACCTCGGGCCCGCGCTCCTCGTGGTCACCTTCGACGCCGTGTTCGCCTTCGCCGCCCTCATGCTGGCCAGGGTTCCGATGATCCGGCAGTTCGGGTGGCTGCTGGTGGTCGGCATCGTCGCCGTGTGCGTGGGCAGCATCATCCTCCCACTGGCCATCCTCGGCATCCGTGAGTACAAGTCCCCCACCAAGGGCAAGGACTTCTCGCGAGGTCGCCTGGCGCGGCTCACGGTGTGGCTCGGCAGCCTGTCACCGAAGACCGCGCTCCCCTTCGCCGTCGTGGCGGTCCTCGTCTTCGCCGGCGGCCTCGCCGTGGAGGGCCACGTCACCCTGCAGACCGACCCACTGCAGTGGGTGGACCCCGCCTCGCACACGGTCAAGGACGTCCACGCCCTCCGGGCCGGCATCGGCACCGACAACGAGGTGGCCGCCGCCGTGCACACCGACCACCCGTGGAGCAACGCCACCGTGGCCTACGTCACCCGGTTCTCCAACGACCTCCACGCCCGGTTCCGCGGCGACGTCTTCCCCGGCACGGGCATCGTCAACATCGCCTCGGAGTTCACCGCCGTGCCCGGGGCCGACACCGTGCCGCCGCTCGGGAGCCAGGTGCACGCCCTCTACGAGCTCGCGCCTCCCGACATCCAGCGCACCATGGTCGCCGACGGCGGCAAGGACCTCGGGATCGTCTTCGAGTCGAAGACCGCCACCCTCGGGCAGCTGAAGCCGGTCGTCGTCCGCATGCAGCACGGGCTGCGCCCGCCTGCCGGCATGACCGTCGCCCCCGGTGGCATCGCCGTCGTCGGCGTCGGGCTGCTCGACAACCTGGCGACGTCGCGCACCCTGCTCACCTACCTCTCGATCGTCTTCGTCGGCCTGTGGCTCGTCATCCGGCTGCGCAGCGTGCTGCGCTCGTTGCTCTCGCTGGTGCCCGTGCTGGTCGCCGTGGGTGCCGTGTCGCTCATCGCCTGGTCGCTCCAGCTCAAGTTGAGCCCGATGACGGCGGTGTCGGGGCCGCTCGTGGTGGCGGTGTGCACGGAGTTCACCTCGCTCATCCTCCTGCGCTTCGTCGAGGAGCGCGGCAGGCGTCTCGAACCGGCGGCGGCGATGGCGGCCACCGCGTCACGCACCGGACGGGCCTTCATCGTGTCCGGCCTGACCGCGGTGTCGGGTGTCGCGGTGATCGCCTCGTCGCCGTGGCCCCTGCTCCGTGGCTTCGGCATCATCGTGGGCCTGAACGTCGCCGTCGCCCTCGTGTGCGCGCTCGTCGTGCTCCCGCCCGTCCTCGTGTGGGCCGAGGGCAGCGGACGCGGCTGGGTGTCGCGCGGGCTGCTCCGCCCCGACGGCGAGCGCGGCGCCACCGGTGCCGGCGCGCCCGGCCGGGACGGCGTCGACCGACCGACAGGTGACGACCGTGCCGCGGCCCGCAAGGGCGGAGACGGCGGTCGCCGCAAGCGCCGGGCCGCCTCCGGGCGCGACGTGCCCGCCACCGTCTCCTCGGCGACGGACCTGCTCGGACGGCACGACGAGGCCGGCCGAGAGAGTGGGGGGGAGCGATGAGCGGGGCCCACGTGGGCCCCGTCGACGTCGAGGTCTCGACCGTCGTCGCCGCGCCCCCGGAGGCGGTGTGGGAGCTCGTGGCCGATCCCACCGCGATGGACGGGCTCACCGTGGAGTGCACGCAGATGCGGTGGACCGGCACGGCTCGGCAGCCCGAGGCCGGCGCGACCTTCCGTGGCCGGAACCAGAAGGGCCGGCGACGGTGGACCACGATGTGCACCATCGTCGACTACGAGCCGGGACGGCGGATCGCCTGGGACGTCCGCCTCGGGCCGGTAGCCGTCGCCCGGTGGGGCTACACGGTCTCCGCCGGGGAGCAGGCCGGCACCACGGTCCTCGCCGAGGACTTCACCGACCACCGTCCGGCGCTCGTGCGGGCCACCGGACGCGTCAGCCGTGGCGTGCCGGACGCGCGCGCCCACAACCGGGCGAACATGGCGGCGACGCTCGCCCGGGTCAAGGCCCGGGCCGAGGGGGCGTGAGGGCGGCCTCGACGAGGTCCGCCGACGTGACGAGCTCGACGAGGGTGCGGACGCCGGCACCCGTGCCCCCCTTGGCGAGGTAGCGGACGGCCTCGTCCGAGCGGGCGGTCCCGGCGATGTCGAGGTGCGCCCAGGGCACCTCGCCCACGAACCGGCGGAGCAGCAGGGCGGCGGCGATGGTGCCTGCCTGGCCCGCCTTGCCGACGTTGCGCATGTCCGCCACCTCCGAGTCGATGTGGCTCCGGTACTCGTCGGGCAGCGGCAAGGGCCACAGGGGCTCCCCGGCCCGGTCGCCGGCGCTGCGCACTGCGGCGACGAGGGCGTCGTCGGAGCCGAGCAGCCCGCCGATCTCCTTGCCCAGCGCCGTGACGACGGCTCCGGTGAGCGTGGCGAGGTCGACGACGGCGTCCGGCGCCGCCTCGACGGCGAGCGTCAGCGCGTCGGAGAGGACGAGCCGCCCCTCGGCGTCGGTGTTGAGCACCTCGATCGTCTGGCCGCTCCGCGTCGTGAGCACGTCCCCCGGCTTGACCGCCGAGCCACCCGGCATGTTCTCGGTGAGGGGCGTCACCGCACTGAGCCGGACCCGGGCACCGAGCGCCGCGGCGGCGTCGAGGGCGCCCAGCACGGCGGCGGCACCGCTCATGTCGGTCTTCATCGTCTCCATGCCGCCGGACGTCTTGAGGGACAGCCCGCCCGAGTCGAAGGTGATGCCCTTGCCGACCAGCGCCACGTGGGGCGTCCGCCCCCCCACCGACAACGGGTCGGCCGGCTCGTAGGTCACACGGACCAGTCGGGGGGGCTGCGACGACCCCCGGGCCACGCCGAGCAGCCCGCCGAGCCGCTCGGCGGCGATCCGCTCCTCGTCCCACACCTCGACGGCGAGCCCCGGGCGACCGGCGAACAGGTCGGCGGCCCGGCCGGCCAGGACCGAGGGGGTCAGGGAGGACGCCGGCTCGTTGACCAGGTCGCGGGCGAGGGCGACCGACCTGGCCACGCGGGCCCCACGGGCGAGCCCGGTGGCCAGCCCGGCCGTGCCACCGTCGCCGACCGGCAGGAGCGACAGGTGCTCGACGCCACCGTGGTGCTCCCCGGTGCGGTAGGCGTCGAACCGGTAGGCGGCGAGCAGGGCGCCTTCGGCCAGCGACGCACCGACCTGCTCGTCGGTGAGGGCGGCAACGGCCCCGTCGGCCTCCCCGGGCACGACGAGCACGGCCCGCTCGCCGTCGCCGACGGCGCGGACGAACCCGGCCGCCGCGCGTCGCACCGCTTCGCTCGCCGCGCTGCCCGAGGCAGCGGCCGGGCCGCCTCCCACGAGCACGACCGAGGGGACGGTCCCGTTGCCTCCCGCCCGCTCGAGCGAGCGCAGGACGAGCGTGGCCCCGGCCGAGGCGGTGAACCCCTGGGCCCGGCACCACTCCTCGTCGAGGCCCGAGGACAGGCGTGCTCCCGACACCGTGGCCGGCACGCCCGAGGCCAGCCGGAGCGTGCCGCCGTCGTCCCAGACGACGACGCCGACGGCGGTGGCACCCGAGGCGACGGGGTCGGATACCAGGTCGACCTTCATGACGGCGCGTCGCCCCCCTCGTCGTGGTCGGTCGCGGACGTCCCTTCGGCCTCGGGGTCGGCGCCACTGCGGGCGTGACGGGCCCTCCCGGGCTGCCCGGTGCGCCGGCGGGCGAGGAGGTGCTCCTCCCCCTCTGCCGCCCGGGCCAGGGCCCAGAGCAGGTCGGACAGGCGGTTCAGGTACCGGGGGACGAAGGACCCCGGGACCGGGTCCGACACGGCCAGACGTTCGGCCCGCCGGACGATGGTACGGGCGAGGTCGAGCGCGGCCGAGGCCCGGTTGGCGCCCGGCACCACGAACTCGGCGGGCAGCTCGACGCGCCCGAGCACCTCGTCGATGCGCCGCTCGAGCCCCGTCACCATGTCCTCGGTGACGAGGGTGGCCCCGGGTGCCAACTTGTCCCGCTTCGCCGGGTCGGTGGCGACCTCGGCCATCAGCACGTAGAGGTCGCGTTCGAGGGCGACGAGGGCGACGTCGAGGTCGGAGCCGTCGGCCGTCTCGGCACGAGCCACTCCGAGCGCCGCCTGCGCCTCGTCGACCGCGCCGTTCAGCTGCATGACGGCCGAGTCCTTGCGGACGCGCCCGCCGAAGAGCAGTCCCGTGGTGCCGTCGTCGCCGGTCCTCGTGTAGATCCTCACCACGGCGCGCTCACCCGGGCGATGCTAACCGGGCGCGGCGGGAGCCCGGGTCCCGCGACGGGCGGGCGGCACCTCCCGTCGCCTCGCGGGCGGGCGTGCGACCCCCGACCGACGTGGCGAGTGCCGCTAGCCTTGGGGGATGACCGTTCGTGGCAGCGAGGACGTGCCCGCCTACCTGCGCGCCGCCTCCGAGCGCGTCGTCGTCTTCGACGGCGCCATGGGGACCAACCTGCAGCTCGCCGGCCTGACTGCCGACGACTTCGGCGGCGCCGACCTCGAGGGGTGCAACGAGGTCCTCGTCGTCAGCCGCCCCGACGTCGTCGACCGCGTCCACCGCTCGTTCCTCGAGGTGGGCTGCGACGTCGTCGAGACGGACACCTTCGGCGCCTTCGCGCCCGTGCTCGCCGAGTACGGGCTCGCCGACCGGGTCGAGGAGCTCAACCTGGCAGCCGCCCGGCTGGCCCGGCAGGCAGCCGACGACTTCACCACGCCCGACCACCCCCGCTGGGTGGCCGGCAGCATCGGCCCGGGGACGAAGTTCCCGACGCTCGGCCAGATCCGCTACGCCGAGCTGCGCGACGCCTACGAGCGCCAGGCCACCGCGCTCCTCGAGGGGGGCGTCGACCTGCTCCTCGTCGAGACGGTCTTCGACCTCCTGCAGGCGAAGGCGGCCGTCAACGGCGCACGACGCGCCATGGCGGCGACCGGGCGCGCCGTTCCGCTCCAGGCCCAGGTGACCATCGAGCTCACCGGCACCATGCTGCCCGGCACCGAGATCGGTGCCGCCCTCTGCGCCCTCGAGGCCATGGGCGTGGACCTCATCGGGCTCAACTGCGCGACCGGCCCGGCCGAGATGTTCGAGCCCCTGCGCCACCTGACCGGCCACGGCGGGCTGCCGGTGACGTGCCTCCCCAACGCCGGGCTCCCCTCGGTCGTCGACGGGGCGATGCACTACGACCTGACCCCCGACCAGCTCGCCGACTTCCATCGTCAGTTCGTCACCGAGCTCGGCGTGTCGGTGGTCGGCGGGTGCTGCGGGACCACCCCGGCGCACCTGGCCGCCGTCGTCGACGCCTGCGCCGCGCTCACGCCGCACGAGCGGCACCCCCGGCCCGAGCCGGGCGCGGCGTCGATCTACACCGCCGTTCCCTTCGACCAGGAGACGTCCTTCCTCGTCATCGGCGAGCGCACCAACGCCAACGGCTCCAAGCGGTTCCGCGAGGCCATGCTGGCGGGCGACTGGGACACGTGCGTCGCCATGGCCCGCGACCAGGTGCGCGAGGGCTCCCACCTGATCGACGTGTGCGTCGACTACACGGGCGCCGACGGCGTCGCCGACATGGAGGCCCTGGCGTCCCGGCTCGCCACCCAGTCGACGGTCCCGCTCGTCGTCGACTCGACCGAGGCGCCCGTGGTCGAGACGGCGCTCTCGTGGATCGGCGGCCGCGCCGTCGTCAACTCGGTCAACCTCGAGGAGGGCGACGGGCCCGGCACGCGCCTCGACTCCTTCCTCCGCCTCGCACGCGAGTTCGGGGCCGCCGTCGTCTGCACGTGCATCGACACCGAGGGCCAGGCCCGCACGGCGGAGTGGAAGGTCCGCGCCGCACGGGAGATCCACGACCTGGCCGTCGGTCGCTACGGGCTGCGCCCGTCCGACCTGCTCTTCGACCCGTTGGCGCTCCCGCTCTAGACCGGCATGGAGGAGAGCCGTCGGGACGGCATCGAGACGCTCGAGGGCATCCGGCGGATCAAAGCCGAGCTTCCCGGCGTCTACACGGTGCTCGGCCTGTCGAACGTCTCCTTCGGCCTGAACCCCGCCGCCCGGCAGGTGCTCAACTCCGTCTTCCTCCACGAGTGCGTCGAGGCGGGGCTCGACGCGGCCATCGTCCACGCGTCGAAGATCCTGCCGCTCTCCCGCGTCGACGAGCACGCCCGCGAGGTGTGCCTCGACCTCGTCTACGACCGCCGGCGGGACGGCTACGACCCCCTCGCCGAGCTGCTGACCCTCTTCGAGGGCGCGACGACCGCCCAGGGGGCGGCCCGCGAGGACCGCTCGGGGTGGCCGGTCGAGCGCCGTCTCGAGCAGCGGATCGTCGACGGCGACCGCAACGGGCTCGAGGAGGACCTCGACGAGGCCATGCGGGCCGGTCACGCTCCTCTGGCCATCGTCAACGACCTCCTGCTCGCCGGCATGAAGACGGTGGGCGAGCTGTTCGCCTCGGGCGAGATGCAGCTCCCCTTCGTCCTCGGGTCCGCCGAGACGATGAAGGCCGCCGTCGCCCATCTCGAGCCCCACATGGAGAAGGCCGACCAGGGCGGCAAGGGCGCCATCGTCCTCGCCACGGTGAAGGGCGACGTCCACGACATCGGCAAGAACTTGGTGGACATCATCCTCACCAACAACGGCTACACGGTGCACAACCTCGGTATCAAGGTCGGCATCGCCGAGATGGTGGCGGCCGCCGAGGAGCACCACGCGAACGCCGTCGGCATGAGCGGCCTGCTCGTCAAGTCCACGCTGATCATGCGCGAGAACCTGGAGGAGCTGAACCGCCGCGGCCTCTCCCACCTCCCGGTCATCCTCGGCGGTGCCGCGCTCACCCGCACGTACGTCGAGCGGGACCTGCGCCAGGTGTACGCGGGGAGGCTCTTCTACGGCAAGGACGCCTTCGAGGGGCTGCGCACGATGGACCGACTGGTCGAGCTCGCTCGCACCGGCGAGGACGACCCCGACTTCGGACGGTCCACCGGGGGGCGTGACCTCGGTCCGAGGAAGAGCGAGCAGCGCCGCGAGCGCGCACGCGCCGCCCGGGCGCGGGGCGAGGGCCCGCCGGCTCGCTCTCCCGAGGTGGCGTCCGACAACCGGCTGTTCCCACCGCCGTTCGTGGGCAGCCGGGTGGCCAAGGGGATCGCCGTCGAGGACGTCGCCGCCTACCTCAACCAGACCGCACTGTTCCGTAACCAGTGGGGTTACCGTCCCGAGGCGGGCGAGGACGACGACGCCTTCAAGGAGCGCGTCCGGCCGCGCCTGCGCGACGAGCTGTCGCGGGCGACCGCCGAGCACCTCCTCGTCCCCCAGGTCGCCTGGGGCCACTTCGCCGTCAACGCCGACGGCGACGACCTCGTCGTCTTCAAGGACGAGCAGCGGACCTCGGAGTGGATGCGCTTCTCGTTCCCGCGCCAGCTCGAGCACCCCTGGCTGTGCATCAGCGACTTCTTCCGGTCCGTCGGCTCGGGCGAGCCGGACTGGGCGAGCTTCCAGGTGGTCACCGTGGGGCCGCGGGTCTCCGAGGAGACGGCGCGGCTGTTCAAGGCCGACGAGTACCAGCGCTACCTCCACCTCCACGGGCTGGGCGTCGAGATGGCCGAGGCGCTCGCCGAGTACTGGCACCGGCGCATCCGCGAGGAGCTCGGCTTCGCCGGCGAGGACGGTCCGAGCCTGTCCGGGCTGTTCCGCCAGAAGTACCGCGGTGGCAGGTACTCGTGGGGCTATCCCGCCTGCCCCGACCTCGAGGACAACGCCAAGGTGGTCGACCTGCTCGGCGCGGAGCGCATCGGCGTGTCGGTGAGCGAGGGCTTCCAGCTCCACCCCGAGCAGTCGACGACCGCCATCGTCTGCCACCATCCCCAGGCCAAGTACTTCGTGGCGTAGGCGGTTCGGATGGCGGGTGCGGGCGCACGGCTGATCGGTTCGGTTCTCCTGGCGGGCACGCCGGTTGTGCACGCATCCTCGGCGCTCGGCACCCTCGTGGTCTCGGCGCCGCTGCCCGGCTTCGCCTCCGCCCCGCCGGGACCGACCAACGGGCCGCTCACGGCCTCGTCGTTCGCCTCCCAGTCCTCCGACCCGAAGGTCGCCGCCTCCGAGTTCGAGCGCGCGGCCGCCGAGCCCGGCTTCGGCGCCTATCTCCGCCTGTGGACCAGCACGGACGCCGCGGCGCCCTCCGCGAACGACGTCGCCGTCGAGCTCTTCCGCATCCCCGACCACGGGCGCGAGACGACCATGCTGTCGGAGCTGCGCCAGGCCTACCTCGGCTCGGGCACGTCGGCGTTCGCCGTGCCGGGGATCCCCGGAGCGGAGGGCCGGAGCGTGTCGGCCACCCAGCCGATCGCCGCCAACCTCCGTGTGGTCACCTTCGCAACCGGGCCCTACGTCGCCGTCGTCCAGGTCGCGGCCCGAACCGCCCAGAACCCCTCCCCCGTCGGAGCGGCCCAGGCGATCGCCGTCAGCACCTCCGAGTACGAGATCCTCTCTGGCACCCCTGCCCCGTCGACGGCGCCCGGGTCCCGGCCCGTGCCCGAGCCGGCGGGGACCGCCACGCGTGCTCCGGGGAGCTCGGCGCTGTGGCTCGTCCTCGAGGTGGTCGCCGCCCTGGTCGTCGCCGGCGTCCTCGCCGTGGTCGCGTGGCGTCGCCGCCGGAGCCTGCTCATCGCCGTCGGGCGCTTCCCCGAGTCGGCCACGGCGCGCCCTCGTGGCGAGCCCGCCGACCCGTGGGGTCCCGACGGCATCTTCGCCGCCATGGGCGCCGTGGTCCCGGGCGAGCGCCGCACGGCGAGCGACGCCGACGGTGGCGCCGGCACCACGCCCGCCACCACGGTCGTCCAGGCACGCGGTGACGACGGCCTCGGCGGGCCCGACGGTCGTGGAGCAAGGGACGAGCCAGCGCCGGCCGACGCGGAGGAACCCGTTGCCCACGAGGAGCTCGAAGCGGTCGCGGTGTGGGCGGCCACGAGGAGCAGCTCCGGCGGAGCGCCCCGTGACGGCGCCGTCGGGGAGCCGGCCGACACCGCACGTCACGGCAGCACGGTCACGGCGTCGACACCCACCGCTCCGGCGGCGAGGCAAGCGGCTCCGGCGGCGAGGCAAGCGGCTCCGGCGGCGAGGCCCGACGAGCCGGCCCCGGGCACCCCGGCTGCATGGCTGCCGGACCCGTCGGGCGAGCCCGACCAGCTGCGCTACTGGGACGGGCTCGCGTGGACCTCGCACGTGGCCCGGCGGACACCGGTGCCCTGAGCCATCGGGCCGGGAAGCGGCCGGCCGCGCGCGAGGGCGGTCACCGTCGCGCTCGCGCTAGCGGACGGCTCCGCCCCACGCCCTCGTGGCGCTGCGGACGAAGCCCTCGTGCACCCACGGCGGGGCACCGTCGGCCATCCGGCGGACGATCGCCATCGTCTCGACCATCACCGGTCGGTCACCGGTTCCGACCTCCGCGACCAGGGTGGCACTGCCGGAGCCACCCTCCGTGCCGCCGTTCCTCCACCACGGCCGTTGACCGTCGGGGACCGGGTGGCTCGTCGGGCCCGGTGACGTGCTCGTCGGCGGTGGGCTCGTCGGTGCCGGCGTCGGTGCAGGGGTAGGGGCCGGTGTAGGGGTAGGGGTAGGGGTAGGGGCCGGTGCAGGGGTAGGGGCCGGTGCAGGTGCAGGAGCAGGAGCAGGGGGCGGAGCCGGGGCGGGAGCCGGGGCCGGGGGCGGAGCCGGTGCCGGGGGCGGAGCCGGGGCGGGAGCCGGCGAGCTCCCCTCGGGCTGGTTCGACGAGGCCAGCTGGGCATCGGCGCCCGAGCTCGTCCCTGACGCGACGCTCGAGGCCCCTCCGCCGGACCCCGACACGGTGGCTGCCGCCACCGGCCCGGCAGGCGCCGGAGCGGGGGGCGGGCTCGGGACGGTGGCGGGCACGCCGGTCGGCGACGTCCTCCCACCGGTGCCCGAGGCACCGCCGCCGGCCGCCGAGCCCGCCTTCGCCGATCGCCGCTCACCCGGGGCCGTCGTTGTGCCGTGGTGCGTCGCCTGCGACACCGGCCCGCTCGCCGTCAGCGCGCCTCCTCCGAGCGTGAGACCGCTGACGGCGGCGGTCGCGGCGGTGGCTGCCACCCACGCACGACGCCGGGTCGTGCCGCGCCGATCGCCGCCGTGCCGACGTGCCGCCGACAGCGGGACGACGCGGGCACCCGCCTCCACGGCGACCGCGGCCGACGCCGTGGCGCTCCCGACGGGAACACCGGGGCGGATGCCGCGGGCGTGCCGGCGCCGGCGGTAGAGGTCGGCGTCGGCGGCCTCGAGCAGGGCGGCCGTCGGCACCGTCGCCTCCGTGCACTGGGCTGCGCCCCAGCTGAACGAGGGGGCACCCGAGGCCGTCACGCGCTCCATCAGCGCCGGCACGTCGGAGAGCTCGGCGCCCTGCAGCATCACGGCGAACTCGTCGCCACCGGTCCGGAAGACGGAGTCGGTCGTGCGCAGCCCCACCCCGAGCGCGGCGACGAGCTGGACGAGCGCGGCGTCCCCCGCCTGGTGGCCGTGCGTGTCGTTGACGGCCTTCAGCCCGTCGAGGTCGATGGCCACGACGACGAGCGGGAAGCCGAACCGCTGGGCGCCGGCGACGGCGCCGGGCAGCACGGCGTCGAGGGCCCGCCGGTTGCCGGCCCCCGTGAGCGGGTCGACCATGGCGGCCTCCTCGAAGAGCTCGAGGGAGGTCGTCGTGGCGGCGTCGGCGACGAGGAGCCGGGCCACGAGCATGGGCCCGACCACGCGGGGGGACACCGTCGTCGTGATGACCGCTTCGAGCGCGTCGATCCGGTGCCGCATGAGCGACGCGGAGCGGTGCGCCCGGGCCCAGTGCTGACCGGCAACGGTCAGCCGGTGACGCGACGCACCGGGGATCCACAGCCCGCCCGGCGATGCCGCGCCGAGCCCGGGGCGATCCCCGGCCGCTTCGACGGGCCCGCCTCGGGGCGCCGGCGTGGCCTGCCCGGCGTCCTCGGCGTCGCCCGCCCCGCCTGCCGGGAGCTCGACGGCACGTCCCGACGCGGCGACCGCCGCGTCGTTGAGCGCGTCGATCACCGTCCTCGCGGCGTCCTCGGGCCACTCGTCGCCCAGCTGGCCGACCGGCTGGCGAGCGGCGGCAAGCGCCTCGACCTCGGCAGCCAGGGCGGCCTGCCACGCCTCCACGCGCAGCAGCCCGGCAGGCGCACCACTCGATTCCCAGGTGTCGGCAGGATGGTCCGTCACGACCTCGCTCGCACTACTCGCCCGGCGTCCGCGGCGCCCGGCTCCGTGAGATACACACTATGCGTACTAATTCGACCACGCAATGCGTCTTCTTGACGGAACGTAGTGCATTCAGCTTCCTCTGTGACAGATCCTGCCACACCGGCCTCCGAGGAGCTTCCGACCTGCGGCTTCGCTCGGACCGGCTCCGGCGGCAGTGCACCGTCGGACCCGGGTCGCTCAGAGGCTGAGCGAGGCGCCGCCGTCGACGACCACCGCCGCACCGTTGACGAACCCGGCCTGCCGCGAGCACAGGAAGGCGACCACCTGCCCGAAGTCGCCGGGGTCCCCCTGGGGGCCACCCCCTCCGAGCTCCCGCATCCGGTCCGTGGCGTGCGGGCCGGGGCACGCGAGGTTGAGCGTGATCCCCGTGCCCGACCGGGCCAGGTCGTGCGCGGCCGTCTTCACCCAGGCCCACAGCCCCGCCCGTGCCGTGTTCGACAGGGCAAGCCCGGGTACGGGCTGGACGACCGAGTACGAGCTGATGCAGCAGATCCGTCCCCAGCCCTCCCGGGCCATGGCCGGGACCGCCGCCCGCACCAGCCGGACGGACGAGAGCAGGTTGGCCTCGACGGCCGAGGCGAGCTGCGGGTCGGTGACCTCGAGGGCTCGCCCCGGGGGCGGGCCACCGGCGTTGGCGACGGCGATGTCGAGACGGCCGAACCGCTCGAGCGCTGTCTCGACCAACCGGGCCGGGACGTCGGGGCTGGTGACGTCGGCGGGCACCGTGACCACTGCCGCGCCCCCGGCCGAAAGGTCTCGTGCCAGGGCGGTCAGCGGCCCCTCGCCGCGCGCCGCGAGCACGAGGGAGACGCCCTCGGCCGCCAGCGCCTCGGCCGTCGCCCGCCCCAGGCCCCGCGACGCCGCCGTCACAACGGCCACCCGGCCCTCGATCCCCAGGTCCATGCTCCCCTCCTCGTCCGCGGCGTCGCTCGGTACCGGTGGGCACGGCACGCCTGTCGCCGGGCGCTCAGCGCAGCTCGACGAGCCCGCCGTCCACCTCGTTGAGCCGTTCGGGCCGTCCTGCGTCGTCCACCACGACGATGTCCTCGAGCCGCATGCCGAAGCGCCCGGCGACGTAGATCCCGGGCTCGACCGAGAAGGCGTGCCCCGGGGCGAGCACGGTGTCGTCACCCGTCACGAGATACGGCTCCTCGTGCTCCTCGATGCCGATGCCGTGGCCCGTCCGGTGGACGAAGCACGGGCCGTAGCCGGCCTCGGTGATCCGGTCCCGCGCCGCGCCGTCGACGGAGGCCGTCGTGGCGCCGGCGGTCGACGCCTCGACGGCGGCCTGCTGGGCCTCGCGCAGCACGTCGTAGCTGCGACGGACCTCGTCGGGGACCTCGCCGACCACGACGGTCCGGGTGATGTCCGAGCAGTAGCCGACGTCGCCCGGCAGGGCGAGGACGCCACCGATGTCGCAGACCACGGTCTCCCCCGCGCCGATGCGGCGGTCGCCGGGCTCGTGGTGGGGACTGGCGGCGTTCGGGCCCGAGCCTACGATGGCGAAGTTCACCCGCTGATGGCCCTCTTCGACGAGCAGCCGCGACAGGTCGGCCGCCACCTCGGCCTCGGTCCGGCCGAGCAGCGGCACCTCGCCGCCGGCCAGTCGGGCGACCACGCGGTCGGCCGCCCGGGCGGCCGCGCGCAGGGCGTCCACCTCGGCCGCGTCCTTGCGGGCACGCACCGGGCCCGTCACCACGGAGGTCGGACGCCACCGTGCGTCGGGCAGGCGGTCCTGCAGCGCCAGGACGGAGGCCGCCCACGCCCGGTCGGAGACGGCGAGGGTGCCGGTCCCGACCGAAGCGAGCAGGTCGGCCACGACGGCGACGGCGTCCTCCTCCTCAGACCACGGGCGCAGGGAGAAGAGGTCGCCGGCCGGTGCGACCCGTGGTGCCTCGAGCTCGGGGACGACGAGCACCGGGTCGTCGTGGCGACGCACGACCAGCGCGGTGAGGCGCTCGAGGGGCATCGCCTCGTACCCCGTCAGCCAGGGCAGGTCGGCGCCGTGGGAGAGCACGAGGCCGTCGACGCCGACAGCGGCCATCCGCTCGCGCACGCGTTCGAGCCTCCCCGACCGTGCTGCGACGGCTGCGCCCGACAGCGCGGTCACGCCGTGACGACCGCCCCCGAGGCGGCGTCGGCCGCCTGACGGGCGTGGTAGCTCGAGCGGGTGAGCGGGCTGGCCTGCACGTGGGCGAAACCGAGGGAGGCCCCCACCTCGGCGAGCCCGGCGAGCTCGTCGGGCGTCCACCACCGGGCGACAGGCAGGTGGTCGGCGCTCGGCCGAAGGTACTGGCCGATCGTGACGACCTCGACCCCGACCGCCCGGAGGTCGCCGAGGGCGGTCACCACCTCGTCGTCGGTCTCGCCGAGCCCCACGATCAGCCCCGACTTGGTCGACAGCCCGGCGTCCGCCGCCCGGGCCAGGACGGTCAGGCTCCGGGCGTAGCCGGCCTGCGGCCGGGCGGCCCGCTGGAGTCGCGCGACCGTCTCGAGGTTGTGGTTGAAGACGTCGGGGCGCGCGTCGAGGACGGTCGCCAGGGCGGCGGGATCGCCCTTCAGGTCGGAGACCAGCACCTCGACCCGGGTGCCCGGCGAGCGGCGACGCACCGCCTCGATCGTGGCGGCGAAGGCCCCGGCACCACCGTCGACGAGGTCGTCCCGCGCCACGCACGTGACCACGGCGTGCGCCAGCCCCATGCGAGCCACCGCCTCGGCGACCCGCTCGGGCTCGCCGGGGTCGAGGGGGAAGGGACGGCGCGTGTCGACCTTGCAAAAGCCGCACGCCCGTGTGCACCGCTCGCCGTTGATCATGAACGTCGCCGTGCCGTCAGACCAGCACTCGCTGATGTTCGGGCACCCCGCCTCCTCGCACACGGTGACGAGGGCGAGCTCGCGCAGCGAGCGCCGGAGCCCGAGGAAGCCCTCGCCCATGCTCACCGGTGCCCGGAGCCAGTCGGGCTTGCGGGCGGCCACCGGCAACGCCGCCTGCGGGTCGACCCCGGCTCGCCGCAGCCGCCGCAGCACGACCGGTCGGCCCGCCGCGGCAGGTCCATCCGCACCGGGTCCCGCCGGTGCGCCGTGCTCGTCCCGCCCGGGCGTGACGGTCACCACACGGGCGTCGTCCGCCAACCCGCCCCAGTGGGCGCCAGCAGACCGGACGAGCGCGTCGACCACCTCGGGCAGCCGGTGCGAGAAGCCCTCGGCGGCGAGCGAGGTCACCCCGAGGTCGGCGATCCCGCACGGGACGACGTGGTCGAACAAGGACAGGTCGGGGTCGACGTTCAGGGCCAGCCCGTGGGTCGTCCTGCCCCGGGCGACGCGGACGCCCACGGCGCACACCTTGCGGGGGGCCACCCCCGGGGTCTCGGCGTCGAACCACACGCCCGGGTAGCCCTCGAGGCGCCCGATCCGATGCGAGGGGACGCCCAGGGACACGAGCGCGTCGAGGACGACCTGCTCGACCGTGCGCACGTGGGCAGCCCCCCGGTGCGGGCCCGTCCCGACCGACACGACGGGGTACCCGACGAGCTGGCCGGGGGCGTGGAGGGTGACGTCGCCGCCGCGGTCGACCTCGACGCGCTCGATGCCGAGGGCGGCGAGGTCCGACCGCACGTGCGACGGGTCTGCGTGGGCGCCGAGCGTCACCACGGGTGGGTGCTCGAGGAGCAGGAGGTAGTCGTCGTCGGACCGCTGCGCGAGCGCGCGCTGCAGGTCCCACGCCTCGCGGTAGGGGACGCGGCCCAGCCATCGGGCACGGATCACCCGCGGGCCTCCGCGGCTCGTCCCCACCGGTCGGCGACGGCGGGCCCACCCGCCCCGGTCACAGCTCGCCGGCCCAGTCGCGCTCGAGGAGGATCTCCGACACCCGGGTGAGGAACTTGGCGACGTACGCGCCGTCGTTCGCGCGGTGGTCGAAGGTCAGCGCCCCGAGGCCGACCGAGTGGATGGCGACGGCCTCGCTCCCGTCCGGCAGCGTGACGGCCACCGGCCGGCGCGACACCCCGTCGGTCGACAAGATCGCCACCTGGGGCTGGTTGATGATGGCGCCGGTCAACAACGTCCCGTACGGACCGGCGTTGGTGATCGAGAACGTGCCTCCCGAGATGTCGTCGGCAGTGAGCTGCCGGCTCCGTGCCCGGACGGCCAGCTCGTGGACACGACGGGCCATCCCCCGCAGCGTGAGCTCCTCGGCCTGGTGCACGACCGGCACGATCAGCCCCTCGTCGTCGAGGTCGACGGCGATGCCGAGGTTGACCTCGTGGTGCACGACGAGCGCGTCCTCGGCCACCGACGCGTTGAGCCGGGGGAACTCCCGCAGCGCCTCGACCGTGGCCCGGGCGGCGAAGGGCAGGTAGGAGAGGCCGAAGCCCTCCTCGTCGCGGAAGCGCTGCCCGAGCGAGCGCCGGACCGACTCGACGCGCTCGTAGTCGAGCTCCTTGACCATCAGCGTGTGCGCGGAGGTCGCCTTCGAACGGACCATGTGCTCGGCGGTCCGACGGCGGATGTTCGTGAAGGGGACGACCTCGTCGCGCCCCGAACGCCGGAGCTCGCTCGCCGGCGGCGCGGACGGGACCGGGGCCGGCGCGCGCGGTGCGGGGGCCGGCGCGCGCGGTGCGGGGGCCG
>CAZSYT010000020.1:3971-45578 GCA_964610905.1 uncultured Acidimicrobiaceae bacterium | reverse complement strand
CTCGACTCGACCCGAGCGCTCGACCACTGGAAGGCGAAGGGCCTCGACCTGTCTGCCGTCCTGGCCGACGTCGACGTGCCCGAGGGAGCGGCGCGTCGGTGCGTCGCGGCACAGGACCACGGTCTCGACCGGGCGCTCGACCACCGGTTCCTCGAGGCCTGCCGGCCGGCCATCGAGCACGGCGAGCACGTCGAGATGGAGCTGCCGGTGACGAACGTCGACCGGACGGTGGGCACGCTCCTCGGTCACGAGGTCACCCGGCACCACGGCGGTGCCGGGCTGCCCGACGGCACCATCGAGCTCGTCTTCTCGGGGTCCGCCGGCCAGAGCTTCGGGGCCTTCGTGCCCCGGGGCGTGACGCTGCGCCTCTTCGGGGACGCCAACGACTACCTGGGCAAGGGGCTCTCGGGCGGGCGCATCGTCGTGCGCCCCCACGAGGACGCGCCCTTCGCGGCCGAGGACAACATCATCGCCGGCAACGTCATCCTCTACGGGGCCACCGCCGGCGAGGTGTTCATCCGTGGCCAGGTCGGCGAACGGTTCTGCGTCCGGAACTCGGGCGCGGTGGCGGTCGTCGAGGGCGTGGGCGACCACGGGTGCGAGTACATGACGGGAGGTCGCGTCGTGGTCCTCGGCCCGACCGGGAGGAACTTCGGGGCCGGCATGTCGGGCGGCGTCGCCTTCGTCCTCGACCGCACTGGGCTCTTCGTCGGGCAGCTCAACGGCGAGATGGTGGACCTCGAGCACCCGAACGAGGCGGACCTCCTCTGGCTGCGCGACCGGATCGAGCTCCACGCCGACGAGACGGGGTCGACGGTCGGCCGGGCGGTCCTCGACGACTGGTCGGCCTCGGCACGCCGCTTCGTGAAGGTGATGCCCCGCGACTACCGGAGGGTCCTCGAAGCGACCGAGCGGGCGCTCGCCGAGGGCCGTTCCGTCGACGAGGCAGTGATGGAGGCGGCACATGGGTGACGTCCGAGGGTTCCTCACCCACGACCGGGCCCTGCCTCCCCGGCGCCCGGTGCCCGTGCGGCTGCGGGACTGGCGGGAGGTCTACGAGCCGTTCCCCGAGGAGGCCTCGCGCACACAGGCGTCGCGCTGCATGGACTGCGGCATCCCCTTCTGCCACGACGGCTGCCCCCTGGGCAACCTCATCCCCGAGTGGAACGACCTCGTCTACCGCGACGACTGGCACGAGGCGTCCGAGCGGTTGCACGCCACGAACAACTTCCCCGACTTCACCGGGCGCCTGTGCCCGGCGCCGTGCGAGGCGGCGTGCGTGCTCGGCATCAACGCCGAGCCGGTGACCATCGAGCGGATCGAGTACGAGATCGTCGAGCGTGCGTGGGCGGAGGGCTGGGTCGGCCCGGTCGCCGTCCCGGCGGCGACGGGCAAGCGGGTGGCGGTGGTCGGATCGGGCCCGGCGGGCCTGGCGGCGGCCCAGCAGCTGGCGCGGGCCGGCCACGGCGTGGTCGTCCTCGAGCGTGCCGAGAAGCCCGGAGGGCTGCTCCGCTACGGGATCCCCGAGTTCAAGATGGAGAAGCGGGTCCTCGACCGCCGGCTCCGCCAGCTCGAAGAGGAGGGCGTCGAGTTCCGGTGCCGCACCTCGGTCGGCGAGCCCGAGGTGCCCGGCGCCGCGGCGGAGGGCGCCACGGTCGTGCGGGGGGCGGACCTCGTCGCCGAGTTCGACGCCGTGCTGCTGGCGGGCGGGGCCACCCGGCCCCGCGACCTCGACGTGCCCGGGCGCCACCTGGTCGGCGTCCACACCGCCATGGAGTACCTGAAGCCCTCCAACCTGGTGCACGAGGGCGCGCTCGAGGCGTCGCCCCTCGACGCCCGGGGCAGGCACGTGGTCATCATCGGCGGGGGCGACACCGGGGCGGACTGCCTGGGGACGGCGCACCGCCAGGGGGCGGCCTCGGTGCACCAGCTCGAGATCCTCCCCGAGCCCCCGGCCACCCGTCGCGACGACAACCCCTGGCCGACGTGGCCGCTCGTCCTGCGGACGTCGTCCGCCCACGAGGAGGGCGGGGAGCGCCTCTTCTCGGTGACCACGGTCGCCTTCCTCGACGACGGGTCGGGCCGGGTCCGTGCGCTCGCCGGCGAGGAGGTCGAGACGGTTGTGGGCGACGACGGCCGACCGGCCTTCGTCCCCGTCGAGGGCTCGTCCTTCGAGCTCCCCTGCGACCTCGTCCTCTTGGCCCTCGGCTTCCTCGGACCCGAGCGGAGCGGGGTCGTCTCCGACCTCGGGCTCGCCCTCGACGCCCGGGGCAACGTGGCCGCCGACGCGTCGTGGGAGACGAGCGTCGAGGGCGTGTTCGTCTGCGGCGACATGACACGGGGCCAGTCGCTCGTCGTGTGGGCGATCGCCGAGGGCCGGTCGGCGGCCAACGCCGTCGACCGCTACCTGATGGGCGACACCGTCCTCCCTGCCCCGCTCCGTCCCGGCCAGGTCGCGCTCCGGTAAGCTCGGCGCCTCCCGCCTTCGCTGCCGGCTGACGGCGAGAGCAGCGGAGGGGCGTGGTGGACGCCAGGTCGAGGGGCGGAGCGGGTGGTGCGGTGACGCGACACGAGACAGCGCTGGCGGCAGCGCCTCGGGCCCGGGAGGCAGGCACGGGAACCGACGGGCCAGCGCTCGCGCCGGAGCGGGCCCGGCACGACGCCCGTTGGGTGGCGGCAGAGGCCGCGTTCCTCGCCGGCGTCCTCGCCACGGCGGCGCTCTGCCTCACCCTCGCCGCCCGCCGGGCCGGGTGGCCGACGGGCCAGACCGACGGCAACGACGTCGTCCTCGTCGAGATCTACGCCGCCCACTTCCGCCACGGCGACCTCTTCCCCGTGTGGTCGAGCAGCGACGCCTTCGGCATGGGCAGCCCGGTGCTGCTCTTCTACCAGAAGGCGTTCTTCGCCGTCGGCGGCGTGGTCTACCTCCTGCTGGGCGGGGCCCTCAAGGCGACGCTGTTCGCCACCCTGGCGCTCTTCATGGTGGTGGGCGCCTACGGCATGCGGTCCACGCTCCGCCTCGTCACCACCCGGCCGGCGATCGTCGTCGCCGGGTCGCTCGGGCTCCTCGTCAGCAACGAGGCGTTCAACGAGTGGCTGGTGCGCGGAGACCTGGCCGAGTTCTCGGCGCTGATGGTCACGCCGTGGCTCCTGCGGTGGTGCCTGCTGCTCGTCCAACGGCGGAAGGCGTCGTGGTCCCTCGTCCCCGTCATGGTGGTGCTCGTGGACGCCCACAACGCCGTCGCCCTCGTGTCGACCGTCCTGCTCCTCGTCACCGGGGTGGTGTTCCTCGTCACCTGGGGATGGTCGGGCCTCCGGGCGGTCGCCGGCCGGCTGGTGGGGGCCGTGGCGGCGACGACCGCGTTGCTCGCGCCGATGCTCGTGGCCGAGCTGGCCATGGCGCGCGCCTACGACCCGGCGACGAAGGTCACCGAGTTCGGGGCGACCATCCGGCACGGCTTCCTCGACCCGGCCTGGTACGTCTACGACTGGGGGTTCCACTGGCTCTCCCGCGAGAACCGCTCGGCGGTCATGGTCCAGCTCGACCTCGCCGCCACCGCCGTCCTCGTCGCCACGCTCTTGGTCGTCGCCTTCCGGTGGGTGCGCCGGTCCGGCGCCCGGGCCGGGCCCGGGCCCGACGGGGTGGGCGTCGGGGTCGACCGGCCGACGCTCGCCGTGCTCCTGGCGGGCCTCGGCGCCTACCTCTTCCTCCAGCTCCGGGTGTCGCTGCCCGTCTACGACGTCGTCGCGCCCTTCAAGGTGATCTCCTTCCCCTACCGGATGCTCGCCGTCGCCACCCCGATCGCGCTGGCGCTGACCGGGCTGGCCGCCGACTGGCTGGCCCGGCTCTGGGCGGCCCGCCGGCCGGACCGGCCTGGGGCGGGCCGGCGAGGCGTGGTGGTGGGCGCGGCGGCATGGCTGGCGGTGACGGTGGCGCTCTCGCCGCTCACGGCCCACGAGCCCCCACCCCTCCGTGCCGGGTTCTTCCCGGACTCTCCCTTCCTCCCGATCGCCGCCCTCACCGAGCCGTCACGGTCGACCGCCGCGACGTCGTTCGAGGGCCCGCTCTTCCAGGAGTACCTGCCCCGCGTCGAGGTCCCCCGGGGGCGGGGCGAGGTCTACACCGACGTGCCCCTCTACCAGTCGATGCGGTTCCACCACCGCCAGTCGGGGTCGTTGACCAGCGTGCCGTGCTCGGTCGTCCAGCCCCACCCGATGCCCTTCGAGAGCCTCCACTTCTCGCTGCGGGTGACCTGCGCCGGACCGACGCTTCTCGCCCTGCCGGTGAGCACGAACCCCTTCACGACCGTCGACCAGGTGGGCCCCGGCGGGGGGGTCCACCGGCTCACGGTCGTCCACGTGCGCACGGACCCCCGGCTCGTCGTGCGCGTCCCCGGACCGGGCACGCGCACGCTCGTGGTGCACCTCCCGACCCTCTTCGGCGTCCTCTTCTGAGCCTCTTCTGACCCTCTTCGGCGTCCTCTTCTGAGCCTCCCTGCCGGCGCCGTCGCGGTCAGGGCCGGGTGGCGCCGACGACGACCTCGTCCCCCCACGCCGCGCCGACCGCAGTCGGGAAGGCGTCGACACGGACGTCGGCGCCCGGGTGGGGGGCGTCGACCATGACGCCGGGCCCGACGACCAGGCCCACGTGCTCGACGCGGTCAGGGACCTGGCCGAAGAAGACGAGGTCGCCGGGTGCGATGGGTGCGCCCGGGGGCACGTGGGGGCCGGCGTCGAACTGCGCCTGGGCGACCCGGGGGAGCGAGACCCCGGCCACCCGCTCGGCTGCTTGCACGAGCCCCGAGCAGTCGAAGCCGACCCCGGGCTCCTCGCCGCCCCAGACATAGGGCGTGCCGACCTGGGCGAGCGCCCAGGCAACGGCGGCCGACGCCCCTGCGTCGGGGGGCGCGTCCACCGAGCCGGTCCGACCGGGGGCCACGGCCTCGCCTCGGCCTCCGCCTCGGCCTCCGCCTCCGCCTGCCGTTGCGTAGGCGCCGGCGAGCGACAGGACCTCGGCCACGTACCGTCGGCTGTGGTCGTAGGCGAAGAGGGCGCCGGTGAGGTCGGCACCACCCCGGGCGCCGTTGGCGCAGAGGTCGCGGGCCGCCGCCGCGACGGCGTCGGTGGGGTCGTAGGGGCTGGGCGGGTCGGCCCCCCCCGGCGGGACGGGCAGGGCATAGCGGGCGAACGTCGACGGCTCGAACTGCATCGGCCCCTCGGCCCCCGCACTGTTGGCGCCCGACCACACCCCAGGTGCCGCCGACCGGCCGTCGTCCGACTCGACGGCGCCGACGGCGGCGAGGACCTCCCAGGGGAGCCCCGGGCAGCTGGCCGCGGCCCGGCGGAAGCGGAGCAGCCACGACGACGGGACGGACGGTCCGCTGCCCGCCCCGGGCGCCGTCCGCGTCAGGCCGTCGACCGGGGGGCCGAGCGCCCCGGCGAGCGTGGCGGCCAGGACGCCCAGCAGCGTGGCGGCGGCGACGACAGCGGTGCAGCACGTGGCGAGGATCCGGGCCGCGCGCGAGCGGTGCGGACGACGAGGCACGGGAGCCCTCCTCCGTGGTGGCGGCCAAGGGGCCGCGCAGTCTCCGAGGAGGGCGAGCGTCCCCCGGCGCGTCCCGGGGGGTCCTGAAGCGCCCGCCCGCCCCGAGCGCCGCGCCGCGCCAGCCAGCCAACCACCGAAGGGGAGCACGCGCAAGGACGCGGCGGCGACGGCCGGGCGGTCGGGGACGGCCGGGGGGCCGTCGCTAAGCTCGGCCGGAGCGCCGGTGCCACGAGGCGCCGGAGGACCGGGGAGGTGTGCCGTGCTCGGCACGATGCAAGAGGCGCCGCTGCTGATCAGCAACATCCTGCGGCACGGCCAGCACGTCTACGGCGACAGCGTCGTCGCCACCGTCGTCGACCCGTCGGGTGCCGCCGAGACGTCGACCTTCGCCGAGGTCGGCGAGCGGTCCGAGCGCCTCGCCGCCGCGCTGGTCGACCTCGGCGTGGGGGAGAGCGACCGCGTGGGGACGTTCCTGTGGAACAACCGGACGCACCTCGAGGCGTACCTGGGCGTCCCCGCCATGGGGGCCGTGCTCCACACCCTCAACATCCGGCTCTTCCCGGACCAGCTCGCCTACGTCGTCAACCACGCCGAGGACCAGGTCATCATCGTCGACGGCTCGCTCGTCCCGCTCCTCGCCCGCGTGCGCGACCAGCTGCGGACGGTCCGCCACGTCGTCGTGGTCGGGGCAGGCGAGCGCGACGCCCTGGGGGCGACCCTCGACTACGACGAGCTCCTCGCCGCGGCCGAGCCGGGGTTCGCCTGGCCGACCTTCGACGAGCGCCGGGCCGCTGCCATGTGCTACACGTCGGGGACGACGGGCAACCCCAAGGGCGTCGTCTACTCGCACCGCTCGACCTTCCTCCACACCATGGCCGTGACGTCGGCGGCGACGCTCGCGATCAGCGAGCGGGACCGGGTCCTCGCCGTCGTGCCGATGTTCCACGCCAACGCGTGGGGAACGCCCTACGGGGCGTACTTCGTGGGCGCCGACCTGGTGATGCCCCAGCAGCACCTCCAGGCGGCGCCCCTGGCGGCCATCATCGCCTCCCATCGTCCGACGGTCTCCGCCGGGGTCCCGACCATCTGGAACGACCTCCTCCGCTACGCCGAGACGAACGACGTCGACCTGTCGTCGCTCCGCTCGGTGACCTCGGGCGGGGCGGCGATGCCGAGGAGCCTCATGGAGCGCTTCTCGGAGCGCTTCGGCATCGCCATGCTGCAGGGATGGGGCATGACCGAGACGTCCCCGCTGTGCGCCCTCTCCCTCCCGCCGAAGGGCGCGGGCCCCGGGGAGGAGGCCGAGTGGCGGGCGAGGACCGGCCGGGTGGTCCCCGGGGTCGAGCTCCGCATCACCGGCCCCGACGGGGAGGTCCTGCCCAACGACGGGGTCGCCGTCGGCGAGTTCGAGGTCAGGGGGCCGTGGGTCACCGGGTCGTACTACGGGGACCCCTCGCGGGAGCGGTTCCACGACGGCTGGCTGCGGACCGGCGACGTGGGCTCGCTCGACGCCCACGGGTACATGCAGATCAGCGACCGGACGAAGGACGTGATCAAGTCGGGGGGCGAGTGGATCTCCTCGGTCGAGCTCGAGAACGAGGTGATGTCCCACCCCGCGGTGTTCGAGGCCGCCGTCGTGGCCGTGCCCGACGCCAAGTGGAGCGAGCGGCCGCTCGTCGCCGTCGTGCCGGCCGAGGGTGCCTCGGTGACCGCCGACGACCTCGTCGCCTACCTCGAGGACCGTGTGCCCCGGTGGTGGCTGCCCGAGCGGTGGACGTTCGTCAGGGAGATCCCGAAGACGTCGGTCGGCAAGTTCGACAAGAAGGTCCTGCGCGCCGAGCACGCCGAGGGCCGCCTCGAGGTCGTCGAGGTGGCGCCTCCCGCCCCCTCGGCGTGAGCGACGAGGCGGAGGAGCTGGCGGACCGTCTGGCCGCGCTCTCCGAGGAGCTGGCCGACCTCGCCATCGACCGGTTGCGACGGGCCGCCGACGAGGCCCGCGCGCAGGGGAGCCCGGACCCGGTGCTCGTGGCCGAGGAGAAGCGCCTCACACGGGCCCGACGCGCCGTCGACAAGGCGGTCGCCCTGCTCAGGTCGGCGCCGGCCGAGGGAGGCGGTTGAGGGCGTCGATGAGCTGGCGCAGCCGCCCGTAGCCGAGCTTGTCGAAGCGCAGGGCGAGGCGCGGCTGCTCGAGGTGGTCGTCGCTCGAGCGCTCGGGGGGCAGGGGGCTCGTCCGGCGGATACGGCCCCGCACGACGACGTCGGCGAAGGCGTCGTTGAGCGCCTCGAGCTCGGCGTCCGACGGCGACCAGCGCAGGCGGAGCACGAGCAGGTCGCCGACCCACCGGCACCCCTGGTAGTTCCCGTAGAAGCCGAGCAGCTCGTCGACGGCCGTCGACACGTCGTCGGTGATACGGAAGAGGGCCCGGTCCTCGGGGGCGATCAGCCCGCGAGGGACGAGGTGGTGGTCGACGAAGTCGAGCCACGACGACCAGTAGGTGCCCCCGGGGACGTCGAGGAGGACGACGGGCGAGGGCACGGCCTTGCCCGTCTGGAGCAGGGTCAGCAGCTCGTAGGACTCGTCGAGGGTGCCGAAGCCGCCGGGGAGCACGACGTAGCCGTCGGACTCCTTCACGAGCATCAGCTTGCGGGTGAAGAAGTACCGCATCTCGACGAGCTTCGGGTCCTGGGCGATGAACCGGTTGGCGCCCTGCTCGAAGGGGAGCCGGATGTTGACCCCGATGGAACGGTCGCGCCCGGCCCCCTCCATGCCGGCGGCCATGATGCCGGGCCCGGCGCCGGTGACCACCATCCAGTCCGAGGCGGCCATGGCCTCGGCGACGGCGCGGGTGTGGGCGTAGGCGGGGTGGTCGCTCCGCGTGCGGGCCGAGCCGAACACGGTGATCTTGCGCACCGAGCGGAACGGCCGGAACACCTCGAAGGCCTCGGCCATCTCGGCCAGGGCGGCGTCCGCCATCTTCAGGTCGACGACGTCCGTGCGAGTGGCCACCAGTCGACCCACCGTCTCGGCCATCGACTGGTACAGCCGGCGCTCGCCCACGGTGAGGTCGAGCGACGCGAGGGCGGCGCCGACGGCCGAGCCGACGGCGTCGGCCACCTCGTCGGGCTCGGCGCCGCGGTGGACCGGTGCGGGCTCCGGCGGTCCAGCGGACGGGGGAGGCACCTCAGGACGAGGCGGCGTGGGCCCGTTCGTCGACCGGAGCGACCCGCCCGTAGAGGGTGGTGCGCTGGACGAGCGCCCGGCCGAGCGGCGCGACGAGGGCGGCGAAGTCGGAGGCGTCCATGGCCTGGCCGTGCTCGGCCCCGGCGGCCCGCGAGATGTTCTCGTCCATCAGGGTGCCGCCGAGGTCGTTGGCGCCGGACTGGAGGAGCTGCCGCACGCCGTCCGCACCCAGCTTGACCCAGCTGGCCTGCACGCTGTCGATCGCTCCGGCGTAGGCGATGCGGCCCACGGCGTGCACGAGGAGGGCCTCGCGGAAGGTGGGCCCCCGACGGGCTCGGTGCTGGAGGAAGATCGGGCTCGCCATGTGGACGAACGGAAGGGGCACGAACTCGGTGAACCCGCCGGTCTCCTGCTGGACGGCCCGGGTTCGCACGAGGTGCCGTGCCCACGACCTGGGCTGCTCGACCGAGCCGAACATGATGGTGACGTTCGAGCGCAGTCCGACCTCGTGGGCCGTCCGGTGGACGTGCAGCCACTGCTCGGTGTCGATCTTGTCGGGGCAGAGAACGGCCCGCACCTCGTCGTCGAGGATCTCGGCGGCGGTGCCGGGCAGGGTGCGCAGCCCGGCGTCGTAGAGGCGCCTGAGGTAGGTGGCGAGCGGCTCGCCCGAGCGGCGGGCCCCCTCGGTCACCTCGAGGGCGCTGAACCCGTGGACGTGGATCGACGGAGACCCTTCGCGGACGGCCCGGACGACGTCGACGTAGTAGTCGCCGTCGAAGTCGGGGTGGATGCCGCCCTGCAGGCAGACCTCGGTGGCCCCTGCGGCAGCGGCCTCGCGCACGCGCTCGGTGATGTCGCCCAGCTCGAGCACGTAGGGGCGACCTCGCAGGTTGAGGGAGAGCGGCCCCTTCGAGAACGCGCAGAACCGGCACTTGAAGGTGCACACGTTGGTGTAGTTGATGTTCCGGTTGGCCACGAAGGTGACGTCGTCGCCCACGATGCGCCGACGGAGCTCGTCTGCGACGGCGGCGACGGCGCGGACCTCCGGTCCCCGTGCCGTGAAGAGGGTGACCACCTCGTCCTCGTCGGGCTGCTGCCCGGCGAGGACGCCGGCGAGGACCTCCCCGACGGCCGAGCCGGCGGTGGGCAGCGGTGCGACCGGGGGAGCGGCCGCACCGAGAAGCGCGGGAGGCGGGACGGTGCCGCCCGAGCACCAGGGGTGGTCGCGGGCGAGACCCTCGGCGTCCGACGCCGCGAGGACCGGGAAGCGGACCGGCTCGGCCAGCCATCGCTCGGGCTCGAGGGCGAAGGTGGGGTAGACCGTGAGACGCGGGGCGAGCGTGTGGCCGGCGGCCTCGGTGGCGGCCCGCAGGATGGCGAGGTCCGGCCACGCCCGCTCGGGGTTCACGTGGTCGGCGGTGACGGGGGAGACGCCTCCCCAGTCGTCGATGCCCGAGGCGAGCAGGGGTGCGAGGTCGTCGGAGAGGTTGGGGGGCGCCTGCACGTGCACGCCGGCCGGGAGCAGCAACCGTGCCACCGCGATCGACCAGAGCAGCTCCTCGGGCGGGCACGCCGGCGCCTTGTGCATGGCGGTGCCCGGCTTGGGCAGGAAGTTCTGGACGATCACCTCCTGCACGTGGCCGTGGCGCGCGTGGCTGGCGGCGATGGCTCGGAGCGTGTCGAGGCGGGAGCGCCGTGACTCCCCGATGCCGACGAGGAGGCCGGTCGTGAAGGGCACGCCCGCCCGCCCGGCCGCCTCGAGCGTGGCCAGGCGGCGCGCGGGGTCCTTGTCGGGCGAGCCGCGGTGGGCGTCGAGGTCCGGAGCGAGCGACTCGAGCATCATGCCCTGGCTCGCCGTGACGGCGCGCAGGCGCACGAGCTCGTCCTCGGCGAGGGCGCCCGCGTTCGCGTGGGGGAGCAACCCTGTCTCCTCGAGCACGGCTTCGCAGCAGGCGGCGAGGTAGTCGACGGTCGAGGCGTACCCGTGGGCGTCGAGCCACGAGCGGGCGACCGGGTACCGCTCCTCGGGGCACTCGCCCAGCGTGAAGAGCGCCTCGGTGCAGCCGGCGTCCCGCCCGGCCCGGGCGATGGCGAGCACCTCGTCGAGGTCGAGGTAGGGCGCGGGGAGCCGAGCCGGCGCCTTGGCGAAGGTGCAGTAACCGCACCGGTCGCGGCACAGCATCGTGAGGGGGACGAAGACCTTGGGCGAGAACGTGACACGGTTGCCGTGCGCCAGGTCGCGCAGGGCGCGGGCGCGGACGCGGAGCTCGGCGAGGTCGAGGCCGAGGAGCTCGTCGTCGGCGAGCTCCTCGGCCGAGGGGCCGGACGGGAGCGGGGCGCGCGGGGATGGCATCGCCCTCACCTTACCCAGCACCCCGGCGGCAGGCCGGACGAGGTGCCGAGGACCCTCATGCCCCCATCGCCTCGCCGTCGACGAGCCAGACCACCTCGCCGGCGCGCACCCTGGCCGCCGGCAGGTCGTCGCCCGAGCGCAGGCGGGCGAGGGCGTCGCGCTTCGTGGCGCCGGAGACGGTGAAGACGACGAGCCGGGCGCGGGCGATGGCCGGCAGGGTGAGGGTCAGCCGGCCGTGGGGGTTGCGGGCCTCGGGGTCGCGGCTGGCCACGACAGGCCGGCCGGGGTCGTCGACGGCAAGCGCCTCCGAGCCGGCGAACAGCGACGCCGTGTGGCCGTCGGGCCCCATGCCCAGGTGGACCACGTCGAGGGAGGGGAGGCCGGCCACGAGCTCGCCGTAGCGTGCGGCGGCCACCTCCGGGTCCCCTCCGGGGTACATGGGGTGGTCGGAGCGTGCGGGCCCGACACGGTCGAGGAGCGCCTCGTGGCCCAGGCGGTGGTTGGAGTCGGGGTCGTCGATGGGGACGCAGCGCTCGTCTCCCCAGAGGACGTCGACCGAGGACCACGCCACCGGTCCTCCCGGGCCCGCGACCTCGGCGAGTCGCTCGTAGCAGGCCCGAGCCGTGGGGCCTCCCGACAGGAAGAGGGACGCCCCCGCCGGTCCCGCGGCCGACAGGGCGGCCGTCACCCGTCGTGCGAAGGCGTCGGGGACCGAGGTGACGACCTCGATCGTGCCGTTCACCGACCGGGCCCCGTCGCCCCGGGACGTGCTCGCCCGTCGTGACGGCGGCCCGTCGCGTGCCTCACGCCGGCGCGCTACCGGTGCGTCGGCCGCTCCGACCGGCGAGGCTGGCCGCCTTGGCGTCGAGAACGGCGAGGAGCTCGTCGAAGGAGGCGGCGAAGCTGGCCACGCCCTCCGACTCGAGCGTCGCCGCCACGTCGGCGAGGTCGATCCCGCCGGTGGCGAGCCGATCGGTCACCGCGTCGGCCTCGTCGAGCGCCGTGTCGACGGTCCGGGCCACCGTGCCGTGGTCGAGGAAGGCCCCGATGGTGGCCTCGGGCATCGTGTTGACCGTGTCGGGGCCGATGAGGGTGTCGACGTAGGCGAGGTCGGGGTAGGCCGGGTTCTTGGTGGACGTCGAGGCCCACAGCGGGCGCTGGGCTCGCGCCCCCTTGGCGGCCAACGCCTCCCAGCGGGGCCCCGAGAACCGCTGGCGGAAGAGGCGGTAGGCCTGGCGGGCTTGGGCGACCGCCGCCCGCCCGCGCAGCTCGAGGAGCCCACCGGCGTCGCCCCGGGCGGCGGCCTCGATCCGGCGGTCGACCTCGGTGTCGACCCGCGACACGAAGAACGAGGCGACGCTGGCGACGCCCGACAGGTCGGGCGCTCCCGTCGCCGCGTACGCCTCCAGCCCCGACAGGTAGGCCTCGATGACCTCGTCGTAGCGCTCGAGGCTGAAGATCAAGGTGACGTTGATGCTGCGACCCTCGCCGATCATCGTCCGGATGGCCGGCACGCCCTCGGCGGTGGCGGGGATCTTGACCAGTAGGTTCGGCCGGTCGATGCGCTGGTGGAGCTGGCGAGCCGCGGTCACGGTGCCGTGCTCGTCGTGGGCGAGGGAGGGCGCGACCTCGACCGAGACGAAGCCGTCGGCGCCGCCCGACGCCTCGTGGACGGGTCGCAGCACCCCGAGGGCGTCGGTGATGTCGTCCACCACCATGTCCCAGTACGCCTGCTCGACGGGCTCCTCGGCGATCAGGGCGGAGAACTGCTCGTCGTAGGTGTCCTGGCCCTCGATCGCCTTGGCGAAGATGGTGGGATTGGACGTGACACCGCGGATCCCCT
The DNA here is from genome assembly GCA_964610905.1 of uncultured Acidimicrobiaceae bacterium. GTDB lineage: Bacteria > Actinomycetota > Acidimicrobiia > Acidimicrobiales > RAAP-2 > JAJZJT01. Next base: position 32,656 of record CAZSYT010000020.1, on the reverse strand, counting down.
GGTCGACGAGGTGGGCGAGGGTGCCGTCGCGCAGCCAGTCGCGCCGCAGGTTGTCGAGCCACGGGCTCTGGCCCTGGTGCTGGTAGAGGTCGTCGAGGGTGGTCATCGTGGTCCTTTCCTCGGGCCGCCGGCACCTGGCCGGTGGCGGGTCGTCAGCCCGGTCCGGGGCAGCGCGGTCCGGGGCAGCCCGGCCTCGGAGTGGTCCCCGACGCGGGCGTCACCGGACCTCCGTCCGGGCGAGGAGCTCCTCGGCGCGGGCTGCCACGTGCTCGGGGGTGAAGCCGAGCTCGGCGAGCACGCGTTCGCCGGGAGCGGACGCCCCGAACCGGTCGACGGCGACCACGGCGTCGGCGTAGCGCTCCCAGCCGAAGGAGGACGCCGCCTCGACGGCGAGGCGGGGCACGCCGTCGGGCAGGACCGCACTGTGGTAGGCGGCGTCCTGCTCGGCGAAGAGCTCCCACGACGGCAGCGACACGACCCGGGTGGCGATCCCCGAGCGGGCGAGCAGGTCGGCGGCGGCGAGGCACAGTGCGACCTCGCTGCCCGTGCCCACGAGGACGAGGTGGGTCCCGTGCGCGTCGTGGACGGTCCCGTCGGGCCGGGCCTCGGCCGGTGCCGGCTCGGCCAGCACGTAGCCACCCCGGGCGACGCCGACCGGGGCGAGCCGGGCCGTGCCGTCGAGCACGGGGAGCTTCTGCCGGCTGAGGACGAGGGCGGTCGGACCGTCGAGCTCGACGGCCAGTCGCCACGCCTGTGCGGTCTCGTTGGCGTCCGCCGGGCGGATCACCCGCAGGCCGGGCATGGCGCGCATGGCGGCGAGGTGCTCGACGGGCTGGTGGGTCGGCCCGTCCTCGCCGAGCCCGACCGAGTCGTGGGTCCACGAGTAGACGACGTGGGCCTCCGACAGGGCGGCGACGCGGACGGCCCCGCGCATGTAGTCGCTGAAGACGAAGAACGTCCCACCCACCGGAAGGACGCCGCCGTGCATGGCGAGCCCGGTCAGCACGGCGCCCATGGCGTGCTCGCGGACGCCGTAGTGGACGAGCGCGCCGTCGGGGCGCTCCGCGGACTGGGCGGCGAAGCCCTCGACCGCCATGCCCGTGTTCCCGGTCAGGTCGGCGCTCCCGACGACGAGCCCGGGCAGGTCGGCGGCCGTCGCGTCGAGGCACGCCTTGATGGCCTGGCGAGTGGCGAGCGGCCCGTCGTCGGGACCGAAGACGGGCAGGCGGTCCGCCCACCCCGCAAGGCCACGGCCCGCCTGGGCGGCGTCCCAACGAGCCCGGTCGCCGTCCCAGGCCTCGAGACGAGCCTCCCACGCCGCACGCAGCGCCTGGCCACGGGGAACGCACCGGCGGTAGAGGTCGAGCACCGCGTCGGGCACCCAGAAGTCCTCGTCGGGCGGGAGCCCGAGGATCTCCTTGGTCCGACGGATCTCGTCGGGGGGGAACGGGTCGCCGTGTGCCTTTGCCGTGTCGGTGAGCTCGGGGGAGGGGTAGCCGATGTGGCTCCGGACGATCACGAGCGACGGGCGGTCCACCTCGGCTCGGGCACGCAGCAGGGCGGCCTCGAGGACGTCGAGGTCGTTGGCGGCCTCGCCCACGTTCTCGACGGCCCACCCGTAGGCGGTGAACCGCTCGGCCACGTCGTCGGAGTAGGCGAGCTCTGTGGGGCCGTCGATCGAGATGTGGTTGTCGTCGTACACGTAGACGAGGCGTCCGAGGCGGAGGTGCCCGGCCAGCGAGGCGGCCTCGTGGGAGATGCCCTCCTCGAGGCAGCCGTCGCCGGCGACGACGTAGGTGTGGTGGTCGCAGACCTCGGGTGAGAAGCGTGACCGCAGCCACCGCTCGGCGATCCCGAGGCCGACGCCGTCGGCGAACCCCTGGCCGAGGGGACCGGTCGTCACCTCGACCCCTGCGGTGTGGCGGGCCTCGGGGTGGCCGGGGGTGAGGCTGCCCCACTGGCGGAACGCGCGCAGGTCGTCGAGGCTGAGCCCGTAGCCGGTCAGGTAGAGCATGGCGTAGAGGAGGATCGACGCGTGCCCGTTGGAGAGCACGAACCGGTCGCGGTCGGGCCAGTGCGGCTCCGACGGGTCGTGGCGGAGGACGCGCGTGAAGAGCACGTGCGCGAGGGGGGCGAGCGCCATGGCCGTGCCCGGGTGCCCTGCGTTTGCGGCCCGCGGCGCGTCCATGGCGAGGCCCCGGACCACGTTGACGCCGAGCTGCTCGAGGCTCGCGTCGCGGGGGACCTCGGGGACGTCGTGGAGGGTGCTGCTCATCTCGGCCACCCTACCGGGCCCCTCCGGTGGGCGCCGAGACCCCCCTTCGGGCGTCGAGGCCCACCCGTGACGGCGGCCCCGCCGCCGGTCAGGTCGCGGTCGGCGCGAACCGGATGTCGAGGGAGCGCAGGTAGGTGTGGAGGCCGGCGTCCTGCACGGGCAGGAGGTGGGCGGGGGCGCCGGACTCGTTGTGGTGGCTGTGCCAGGCCCCCGGCGGCGTGACGAAGGCGCCGCCGGGCTGCCAGTCGACGCGCTCGGGGTCGACGATCGCCCCCGAGGCGTCGAGCTCGCCGCCGAGGAGCGAGTAGCAGCCCGGCTCGCAGGCGACGATGAGGTCGAGGGCGACGCTCTGGTGGCGGTGAGGACGTTGGACGCGCCCGGCCGGCAGCACCCCGAGCATGGCCCAAAGGGTGTGGGTCACCGTCAGGGTCTGGGGCGTGGCCGCGTTGCCGAGGAGGATGCTGACCCGGTTGCGCCGAGCGGCGTCGGGATGGGCGGCGACCTCGGCGAGCCGGGCCCGGGCCACGTCGCCGTCGACCCGCGTGGGCCGGAAGCGGCCCTCCCACGGACGCACGCCGAGGTAGTGGAGGAGCGGGGCGTCGGTAACCCGGTAGAGGACGGCGCCGGGGTCGCCGTCGGCACCGGCGGGATCGGCGTTGTGGACCGTGGTACAGCGGGCCGGCAGCACGAAGAGGTCACCTTGCTGCCACGGCATGGTGCCCGACGACTGGTCGTCCCCGGTCGCTCCCGTCTCGAAGTCGCTGTGCCCGGAGCCCTTCAGGCAGTAGTAGAGCTCGCTCGTGCCGTCCGGGGCCGTCGCCACCATCTCGCCGGGCCGGACGACGATGAAGGACGCCAGGAGGGCGGGGCTGGTCGCCGTGTAGGCGACACCGAGGGCCTCGGAGCAGTCGAGCGGGACGATGCGGGTCGGGCCGCCTTCGTGGAGCTCGGGTCCGAAGCTCCGGGGGACGACGGGCGCGATGGCGCCGGTGGCGAGGGGGTCGACGGCTTCGGTGTACTCGTAGAACCGGGCGTCCCCGGTCCAGTCCTCGACGGGCTCGCCCACGAGGACGAGCGGCTCGCCGGCGGAGGATCGGCCGGGCCCGGTCTCGGCGGAGGTCATGCCTCCAGTATCGACCATGGTCGGCGAGGTAGGGTCACGCCGTGGTCGACGCCGGTCCCCGGGTGCAGGTGCAGGTGCCCGCCAACTGCGAGTTGACCCTGGGCATGCGGTGCGTCGACAAGTCCGTGCCCGGTCGGACGGTGTGGACGATGCGGGCGGACGAGCGCTTCGCGAACCCGGCCGGCATCCTCCAGGGAGGGTTCCTCGGCGCGATGGCCGACTCGGCGATGGGCTCGGCGACCATCACCTTCACGCGGGCGGCCGGGCGTCGGGTGCTGTCGTCCAACGTCGAGATGAAGACCACCTTCGTGGCCCCCGCCCTCGTCGGCTCCGTGCTCGAGTGCCGGGCGTGGGTCGTCACCGGGGGCCGGCGGGTCGCGTTCGCCGAAGCGGAGATCGTCGACGACGCCGGCCGGCTGGTGGCCAAGGCGAGCTCGACCTACCTGTTCACCGAGCGACGCGACGGATGAGGGCCCCGTCGCCGACGGTCGTCCTCGTCGCGCCGCTGCCAGGCACGATCTATAGTCGGCCCGGCCAGCGCCGGTGGCACGACGGCCCGACCGCCACGGCCGGGCCGCCACGGCCGGACCGCCACGGCGACGACCACCGCGAGGAACGAACGGAGCGCCAGCTTGCCAGGCCGGACGGAGACGAGACGCGGAGGACGGGGAGGTGGCCGGACGCGCACGGCCGGCCAGGACGCGTTGTCGTTGGTCGTCGAGTACGCCAAGCAGGAGACGCTCGAGCCCCTGAAGGGGCTGGGCCGGTTCGTCGCCTTCGGGGTCGCCGGGTCGGTCCTCGGCGCCATCGGTCTCGTGGTGCTGGCCGTCGGCCTGCTGCGGCTGCTGCAGGGAGAGACCGACGGGGCCTTCGCCGGCAACTGGTCGTGGGCCCCCTATCTGCTGTGCGCAGTCGTCGTGCTCGCCGTCACCGTGGCCGCTGCCGCCGCCGTGGGGCGCGGCGCGGCGCGGCGGTCGGGCGCACGGCGCCGTGAGGAGGACAGGTGAACCGGACGGCGCGACGTGACGGGCCCATCACCCGCGACGATCTCGAGGCCGGCTTCCGGCGGTTGCAGGGCGAAGCGGGGGCCGAGGTGGCCTCGGCGCGGTCGCGTCTCGTGACGGCAGGCTTGGCGGCTGCCCTCGCTGCGCTCGTGCTCGCGTACCTCGCCGGGCGGCGCCGTGGCCGGTCGCGTTCGGCGGTCGTCGAGATCCGCAGGATCTGACCCAGTGGCCACCGTGGCGAGCCGCCTGGCCCGCTCCGCGTTCGGCCGGGCCCGTCGCGGCGGCCATCCCGCGTGGCTGGTCGTCGGCGCGGCGGCGTGGTCGCTGGCGCGGGCACGCAGGGCGCCGCGCGGCGGCACCTACCGGACGGTCGTGCGGCAGGGGAGCCAGCTGGTCGTCGACGTCCGGGCACCCGAGCGCGGCGGGCGACGCCGGCACCCCACCGGGTGACGGGAGCGGGAGCGCCCCGGGGGAGCGGGTCCCTCGCCGACGGCGAGCGCGTCCTGCTGGTCGACGTCAAGGACCGGCGGTACCTCGTCACGTTGCGAGCCGGGGCTCGCTTCCACACGCACGCCGGCATCGTCTCCCACGACGACGTGATCGGGCAGACCGAGGGGGCCACCGTCACCGGGTCGACGGGGCGCCGCTTCGTGGTCGTGCGCCCGACGCTGGCGGACGTGGTGCTCAAGATGCCCCGCGGCGCCCAGGTCGTCTACCCGAAGGACCTGGCCGCCATGGTCTCCGCCGCCGACGTCGCGCCGGGCGACCGGGTGCTCGAGGCGGGGGTGGGCTCCGGCGCCCTGTCGATGGCCCTCCTGCGCGCCGGCGCCACGGTGGTCGGCTACGAGCTGCGCGAGGACTTCGCGGCACGGGCCAAGGCCAACGTGGCCGCCATGGCGGGCGACGGGGCGCCGTACCGCGTCGAGCTGCGCGACGCCTACGAAGGCATCGACGAGCAGGTGGACCGCGTCGTCCTCGACCTGCCCGAACCGTGGCGAGTCCTGCCCCATCTGCCGGGTGCGCTGCGTCCCGGCGGGATCGTGTGCGCCTACCTGCCCACCATCAACCAGACGGCCCAGCTCCGGGCCGCGCTCGCCGAGGGCCCGTTCGGCCTGTCGGCGACGGTCGAGGTCCTCCAGCGGACCTGGCACGTCGAGTCCCGCTCCGTGCGGCCCGACCACCGCATGGTCGGCCACACGGGGTTCATCACCACCTCTCGCCTGCTCTCGCCCACCGACGCGAGGGGAGACAGCGGGGGGACGGTGCAGGAGCGCCGGTGATCGGAGGCCGACGGCGGCTGAGCGGGACCCCCGCGCCGCGAGGGGCTTGATCAGTCTCGCTCGGCGAGGAGGATCAGTCTCGCTCGGCGAGGAGGATCAGTCTCGCTCGATGAAGATGCACTCGCCGGGGCACTCCTCGGACGCCTCGACGACGGCGTCCTCGAGGTCGCCGGGCACCGCAGCCATGCCGGCCGCCCCACCGGGGTCGCTCTTCACGTCGTCGGCTTCCTTGACGTAGGCCAGGCCGTCGTCGAGGAGGGTGAACACCGCCGGGGCGATCTCCTCGCAGAGGCCGTCACCCGTGCAGAGATCCTGGTCGATCCAGACCTTCATCAGAACACGTCTCTCCAGAGTCGGCCCAGCCCGCACAACCGTGCGCGACCGGGAGCGTCGTCATCGGGCGGTCGGCACCGGCGGAAGGCGCCACCGACCCAGGCGGACCGGTCACCCACCAGGCATGCTAGCCGCGACCGGAGCATCCCCTCGTCCCGTCCGGGACCGTCGCCCGTTCCCGTCGGGGCCCCGCGTCGGTGCGCCTCCCGGGGTCGGTGCCGGAGGCTACCCACGGGCGGTAGGGTCGGGCACGAGGAGCGCCGGCCGCCACGACGGCCGGTCCGAGCGTGCCCGAGCGATGCAGGTGGCGTCGTGGCAAAGGGGTGAGTGCGACGGCTGACTTCGGCGACAGACGAGACGAGCGGGAGCGGGGCCACCCGGGAGCGGGTGGGCCCGGTCGGGACTCGGAGGGACTGCGCGCCCAGCTCGAAGAGGCGGAGTCGGAGATCGCCGCGCTGCGGCGCCGGCTGCAGGACAGCCCGCGTCGGGTGCAGGCCCTCGAGGAGCGCCTCCTCGAGGTCAAGGGTCAGCTCGCCCAGGCCGTCTCCCAGAACGAGAAGCTCACCTTCACCCTGCAGACGGCCAAGGAGCACATCGCCAACCTGCGCGAGGAGGTCGAGAAGCTCACCCAGCCCCCCGCCGCCTACGGCACCTTCCTCGGCGAGAACGACGACGGCTCGGTCGACGTGTTCTCGGGGGGGCGCAAGATGCGCGTCTCGCTCCATCCCGACATCGACCAGTCCCAGCTGTCCCGGGGCGACGAGGTGGTGCTGAACGAGTCGCTCAACGTCGTGCTCGCCCGCCCCGGCGAGCGGGCGGGCGAGGTCGTCGTGGTGAAGGAGGTCCTCGAGGACGGCCGGCGCGCCCTCGTCTACGGGCGTGCCGACGAGGAGCGGGTCGCCGAGCTGGCCGACGCCCTGGTCGACGTCCGTCTGCGGGCCGGCGACTCCGTGCTCATGGAGTCGCGGACGGGGCTGCTCGTCGAGAAGCTGCCGCGTCCCGAGGTCGAGGAGCTGGTGCTCGAGGAGGTCCCCGACGTCACCTACGCGGACGTCGGCGGTCTCGACGACCAGATCGAGGCCATCACCGACGCCGTCGAGCTGCCCTACCTCTACCGCGATCTCTACGCCGAGCACCGGCTGCCCGCCCCGAAGGGCATCCTCCTCTACGGCCCTCCCGGCTGCGGCAAGACGCTCATCGCCAAGGCGGTGGCCAATTCGCTGGCGAAGAAGGTGGCCGAGGTCACCGGCAACACCAACGCGCGCAGCTACTTCTTGAACATCAAGGGACCCGAGCTGCTCAACAAGTACGTGGGGGAGACGGAGCGGCAGATCAGGCTGGTCTTCCAGCGGGCCCGTGAGAAGTCGGAGGAGGGCGTGCCCGTCATCGTCTTCTTCGACGAGATGGACTCCCTGTTCCGCACGCGGGGGACCGGCATCAGCTCCGACATGGAGTCCACCATCGTGCCGCAGCTCCTCGCCGAGATCGACGGGGTCGAGGCCCTCCGCGACGTCATCGTCATCGGGGCGTCGAACCGCGAGGACCTGATCGACCCGGCCATCCTCCGCCCCGGACGGCTCGACGTGAAGATCCGGATCGAACGGCCCGACGAGGCCGCGGCGTCCCAGATCTTCGGTCGGTACCTGACCGCCGACCTCCCCCTCGACGCCGACGAGGTGCGCTCGCTCGGCGGGGGCGACCCGGCCAAGGCCGCCCAGGCGATGATCGAGGCGACGGTCCAGGAGATGTACCGGACCGACGACGACAACCGCTTCCTCGAGGTTACCTACCAGAACGGCGACAAGGAGGTCCTCTACTTCCGCGACTTCGCCTCGGGGGCGATGGTGGAGAACATCGTCCGGCGGGCAAAGAAGCTGGCCATCAAGCGAGCGATCCGGGGGGAGGGCCGGGGCATCCAGACGGCCGACCTCATCGAGTCGATCCGCCAGGAGTACAAGGAGAACGAGGACCTCCCCAACACGACCAACCCCGACGACTGGGCGAAGATCTCGGGGAAGAAGGGCGAGCGGATCGTCTACATCCGCACCCTGATCAGCGAGGACCGCGAGACGAAGGGCGGCCGGTCGATCGAGCGGGTGGGGACGGGCCAGTACCTCTGAGCCTCCGGGCCGGCGCACCGTGCTCGGCCGGCGGGCCGGCGGGCCGGAGCGACCGGGACGGCCCTCGGGTGGCCACGGCCCGGGCGCGGATAGGGTCGGACCGTGGCGATCCCCAAGGTCTGCGGCATCGAGACGGAGTACGGCATCCACGTCGTCGGCGGCGACCCCAACCCCATCGCCGCGTCGTCCGTGCTCATCAACGCCTACGTGCACGAGATGGTCCGCCAGCGCACGGGGTGGGACTTCGAGGACGAGTCACCGGGCAACGACGCCCGGGGCGCACCGGGCCCCGACGCGCTTGCCCCGCAGGTGGAGACCCACCTGGTCAACGCCGTCCTTACCAACGGCGCCCGCTACTACGTCGACCACGCCCACCCCGAGTTCTCCACCCCGGAGTGCGCGGACGCCCTCGAGTGCGTCCGCTACGACCGCGCCGGCGAGCAGATCCTCGTCCGGTCGATGGAAGCGGCCGCGGCGTCCGTCCCCGACGGCCGGACCTTCGTCGTCTACAAGAACAACTCGGACGGCAAGGGCAACTCCTACGGCACGCACGAGAACTACCTCGTGGACCGCGGCGTGCCCTTCGCCCGGGTGGTCGGCGCCGTCACGCCGCACTTCGTCACCCGCCAGGTCTTCACCGGCAGCGGCAAGGTCGGCGCCGAGACGGCGACCCTCGACGGCCGGTCCGTCGAGTACCAGCTCTCGCAGCGCGCCGAGTTCTTCGAGGAGCCGGTCGGGCTCGAGACGACGCTCAAGCGCCCCGTCGTCAACACGCGCGACGAGCCCCACGCGGACTCGCGGCGGTACCGGCGGCTCCACGTCATCGTGGGCGACGCCAACCTCTGCGAGGTGGCGACCTTCCTCAAGGTGGGCACGACGTCGCTCGTGCTCGCCATGCTCGAGGACGACGCACTGCCCCGGCGCTCCCTCGACCTCGCGGACCCCGTCCGGGCCATGCACGAGGTCTCCCTCGACCGCTCGCTGTCCCACCCGCTCCTGCTGGCGGACGGGACGACCGCCACGGCGATCGCCGTCCAGTGGGAGCTCTTCGGCGCGGCCCGCAAGTACGCGGACGAGCGCGGCCTCGCCTGCATGGGCGACGAGGCCGTCGGGGAAGCGGTCCTGCGCAGGTGGGAGGAGGTGCTCCACGGGCTCGAGTCGGACCCGATGTCGCTCGCCCGGCAGCTCGACTGGGTGGCGAAGCTGCAGCTGCTCGAGGCCTACCGTGCCCGCCACGGGTGCAGGTGGGACGACCCCCGGCTGGCGGCCATGGACCTCCAGTACCACGACCTGCGCCCGGCCCGGTCGCTGTTCGCCCGGCTCGACACCGAACGGCTCGTCAGCGCCGACGACGTCGAGCGTGCGACCACCGAGCCACCCCGGCGGACCCGGGCCTGGTTCCGCGGCCAGTGCCTCTCCCGCTGGCCGGACGCCGTGGTCACCGCGAACTGGGACTCGCTCGTCTTCGACCTCGGCGCCGATCCGCTGCGCCGCGTCCCTATGATGGACCCTCTGCGGGGGACCGCCGAGCACGTGGACGAGCTGTTGCAGGCGAGCACGAGCCCAGCTGACCTGCTGGACCGACTGAGCAGCTAGTGGAGAGCACACCATGGCCGAACGAGAGCTGAAGAAGAAGACGGCGACCGAGCGCACCGAGGAGCCGGTGGACGAGGTGCCTGCGGGGTCGGCCAAGGGCGAGAAGCTCAAGGCCGAGCTCGACGACCTCCTCGACGAGATCGACGAGGTCCTCGAGGACAACGCCGAGGAGTTCGTGCGCAACTACGTCCAGAAGGGTGGCGAGTAGCCACCGTGACCCTCCCGCTCTTCGCCCCGTTCGACGACCCCGGGCCCGACTTCGCCTCCCTGCTGCGGAGGACCCACCCCGAGCGTTGGGCTCCGCCGGTCGCCGGTGCCCCGGCCGGCTCGATCGACGTGCGCCACGGCACGACGGTCGTGGCGCTGCGCTTCGCGGACGGTGTGGTGATGGCGGGTGACCGCCGGGCCACCGAGGGACACGCCATCGCCCACCGGGCGATGGAGAAGGTGTTCCCGGCCGACCGGCACTCTGCGGTGGCCATCGCGGGGGCCGCCGGCCCGGCCGTCGCGATGGTGCGCCTGTTCCAGACCCAGCTCGAGCACTACGAGAAGGTCGAGGGGGTCGCGCTGAGCCTCGAGGGCAAGGCCAACCAGCTGAGCCAGATGGTCCGCGAGCACCTGCCGATGGCCATGCAGGGTCTCGCCGTGGTGCCGCTCTTCGCCGGCTACGACGTCGGCCGGGGAGCCGGCCGCATCTTCACCTACGACGTGACCGGCGGGCACTACGAGGAGACCGAGCACAGTGCCACCGGCTCTGGCGGGCGAGACGCCCGGACCACCGTGAAGCTCGGTTACCGCGAGGGCATGGGCCGCGACGAGGCGGTCGAGCTGGCGATCGAGGCGCTCTACGAAGCGGCGGACGAGGACTCGGCGACAGGCGGTCCCGACCTCGTGCGGGGGATCTACCCGTTGGTCGCGACTGTGACGGCGGAGGGCTTCGCGCCCGTCCCCGAGGAGGAGGTGGCGGCGCGGTTCGCCGCGCTGATCGACCGGCGTCGAGCGGAGGGCCGCCAGCCATGACGATGCCGTACTACGTGGCGCCCGAGCAGGTCATGAAGGACCGCGCCGAGTACGCCCAGAAGGGCATCGCCCGGGGCCGCTCCCTCATCGCCACGACCTTCGACGACGGCGTGGTCATCGTGGCCGACAACCCGTCGCGCTCGCTCCACAAGATCAGCGAGATCTACGACCGGATCGCCTTCGCCGGGGTGGGCAAGTACAACGAGTTCGACCAGCTGCGCGTGTCGGGCGTGCGCCACGCCGACACCAAGGGCTACGCCTACAGCCGCGAGGACGTCGACGCCCGCTCGCTCGCCAACCTCTACGCCCAGTACCTCGGCCAGGTCTTCACCCACGAGATGAAGCCCCTCGAGGTCGAGATCCTCGTCGCCGAGCTCGGGAACGAGCTGCGGCGGACGCAGCTCTACCACGTCGCCTACGAGGGGACCATCACCGACGAGGACCGCTTCGCCGTCCTGGGCGGCGAGACCGAGGTGATCGGCGAGCGCATGCGCGACGCCTGGCGCGACGACTGGTCGCTGCAGGAGGCGCTCACCGCCGCCGTCGGCGCCCTGGCGGGCCCCGATCGGACCCTGACCGGGGAGGAGCTCGAGGTGGCCGTGCTCGGACCGGGCAACGGCCGACGGTGCTTCCGCCGGCTCTCCGCCGCCGAGGTCGACGAGCTGCTCCGCTGAAGGGCCGGTCTCCGGCGCTCGCCCTCCGCACGGAGCGGTGGGCGCGGCGGTACCGTGAGGGGTGATGGACAAGCGGATCTTCGGCCTCGAGAACGAGTACGGCGTCACCTGCACGCTCCGTGGCCAGCGCCGCCTCAGCCCCGACGAGGTCGCCCGCTACCTGTTCCGGCGGGTGGTCAGCTGGGGCCGCTCGTCGAACGTCTTCCTCGAGAACGGCGCCCGCCTCTACCTCGACGTGGGCAGCCACCCGGAGTACGCCACCCCCGAGTGCGACGACATCGCCCAACTGGTCGTGCACGACAAGGCGGGGGAGTGGATCCTCTCGTCGCTCGTCGACGGCGCCGAGGCCCGGCTCCGCGAAGAGGGGATCAGGGGTGACATCTACCTCTTCAAGAACAACACGGACTCGGCCGGGAACTCCTACGGCTGCCACGAGAACTACCTGACGAGCCGGAGGGACGACTTCGCCCACTACACCGAGGTGCTCATCCCCTTCCTCGTCACCCGCCAGATCTACGCGGGGGCGGGAAAGGTCCTCCAGACCGCCCGCGGCGCGGTCTTCTGCCTCAGCCAGCGGGCCGAGCACATCTGGGAGGGCGTGTCCTCTGCGACCACACGGAGCCGCCCCATCATCAACACCCGCGACGAGCCGCACGCCGACGCCGAGAAGTACCGGCGCCTGCACGTCATCGTCGGGGACTCGAACATGAGCGAGTACGCGACGTACCTGAAGGTCGGCGCCACGAGCATCGTCCTGCGGATGCTGGAGGACCCCCAGACGGTGCTGCGCGACCTCACCCTCGAGAACCCGATCCGGGCGATCCGCGAGATCAGCCACGACCTCACCTGCCGGCGGCCCGTGCGCCTCGCCAACGGGCGCGAGATGAGCGCCCTCGACATCCAGTTCGAGTACCTCGAGCGAGCGATCCGGTTCCGCGACCGCCAGGGCCTCTCCCCGCAGGAGGACCGCGCGCTCACGATGTGGGAGCACTGCATGAAGGGCCTCGAGACCGACCCGCTCGGCCTGCATCGCGAGTGCGACTGGGCGGCCAAGTACCGCCTCGTCGAGGCGTACCGGACGCGCCACCAGATCTCCCTGGCCCACCCGACGGTCGGGCTCTTGGACCTGCAGTACCACGACGTCGACCGGAGGCGCGGGCTCTTCTACCGGCTCCAACAGCACGACCAGGTCGAACGTATCACCGAGGACGCCGACATCGCCACGGCCATGTCGCGTCCCCCGCAGACGACCCGGGCACGGCTCCGGGGCGAGTTCGTCCGCCGGGCGAAGGAGCGCCGACGCGACTTCACGGTCGACTGGGTCCACCTGAAGCTCAACGACCAGGCGCAGCGCACCGTGCTGCTGAAGGACCCGTTCCGTGCCCACGACGAGCGCGTCGAGAAGCTGATCGCCGGCTTGTGAGCCCGACCGGGTGCTCCCGGGCTGCCCGCGGCCCGGGCGGGCTGCTGGGCTAGCCTGCCCGGACTGTGGACGAGGAGCTTCCAGGGCGCTCCGGTGGCGGCCCGACCGGCTCCGGCGGCGCACCCCCACCGGTCCCCGTGCCCGAGGTGGGCACGGTCGCAGGACCCGGCGTCGGGGGCGGGACGCCCGCCGCGCGACGCCGTGAGGGCCGCCGGGCGCCGTGGGTCGTCGAGTGGCTCGTCGTGGCGGTGGTGGCCGTGGTGGTGGCGGTGGTGGTCCGCACCTACGTCGCCGAGATGTTCTACATCCCCTCGGGCTCGATGGAGCCCACCCTGCAGATCGGCGACCGGATCGTCGTCGACAAGCTGAGCTACGACCTCCACGCCATCCACCGGGGGGACATCGTCGTCTTCCGGCGTCCGCCGCTCGAGCCCCAGCACTTCACCGACCTGGTGAAGCGGGTGATCGGCCTGCCGGGCGAGACGATCTCGTCGCGGGACGGCTCCGTCTACATCGACGGCAAGAAGCTGGCCGAGCCGTGGCTGCCGCCCGGCACCTACACGGGACCCCTGCCCGACGACCCCCACCCCCAGTGGAACCTCCCCGGTCCGATCGTCGTCCCGAAGGGCGAGTACTACGTGATGGGGGACAACCGCCAGGACTCCGAGGACAGCAGGTACTTCGGCCCCATCCCCCGCAGCCTGATCGTCGGCAAGATGGTGGCCATCGTGTGGCCGATCAGCCACGACACCGGGATCTTCGTGGCCCTCGGCATCGTCGTCGTGGTCGTGGTGGCGGTCGCCGTGGCGCTCGGCGCGCTCCGGAGGCGACGGTCCCGGGTGCGGGTCCCCGCCGGCACCGGCCGCAGCCCCTGACCAGGGCGAGCGGAGGGGCCGAGCGGCCGGCGCGTCGGTAGACTCGGGGGCGTGCCGTTCCTCAGCACCGACAAGGTGCTCGTGATCCTCGTGGTGGCCCTCGTGGTCCTAGGACCGAACAAGCTCCCCCAGGTCGCCCGGCAGCTCGGCTCGTTCTGGGCGGACTTCCAGCGGTTCCGCCAGCGCGTCGAGGCCGAGGTGCGCGACACGTTCCCCGACCTCCCGCCGACCGAGGTGCTGACGCGTGCCGTCCGCTCGCCCCTCACCGTGCTCGACGAGCTGGCCACCACCCACGGTGCCGCCGGCGACGGCGACGCAGCTCCGGACCCACCCGGTGAGCCGCCCGGCGCCGGAGCTCCCGACGGGGCTCCTGCGGCGCAGGGTGACGCTCGACCGGGGCCGCCGCGCGGGACGGTCCCCGACGAGGAGGTGGCCACCGGGCGGGCGGACGGTGGACCCGGTGTGCGCCACGCCATCCGGGCCACGCGTCCGGTGTTCCTCGACGACCCCAGCATGAACTGACCGGCGCCACCGCCGGGCGCCAGCCGTCACGCCCGGAGCGCCAGGACGAGCACGATGAACCTCACCCTGAAGCGTCGCCAGACCGCCAAGCCGTCGCCGGACGCCATGACGCTCGCCGAGCACCTCGGCGAGCTGCGGCGCCGAGTGGTCATCGCCGCGGTGGCGTTCGTGGTCATGGGGACGGTTGCCTTCGTCGCCTACAACCCGATCCTGGCCTTCCTGAAGCACCCCTACTGCCAGGCGGCACCGGCCCACTGCGGCTTCTACGTGACGAGCCCGCTCGACGGCCTGTCGCTGCGGGTGCACATCTCGGCCTACGGCGGGCTGTTCTTCGCCTCCCCGGTCATCTTCTGGCAGCTGTGGCGGTTCGTCACCCCGGGGCTCAGGCCCAACGAGAAGCGGTACGTGGTGCCGTTCGTCGCGGCGTCGATCGTCCTGTTCGCCCTGGGCTGCGTGGTCGCCTTCGTCATCTTCCCCCACGCGCTGGGCTTCCTCGACCACATCGGGGGACCCAGCCTCCACCAGATCATCGACCCGACCAAGTACCTGAGCCTCATCGTGCTCCTGATGGCCATCTTCGGCATCACCTTCGAGCTCCCTGTGCTGCTCGTCTCCCTCGAGCTCGCCGGCGTGCTCTCGCCGCGCAAGCTGGCGTCGTGGCGCCGGTGGGCCATCATCGCCGTGGTGGTGCTCGCCGGCGTGATCACCCCGAGCTCGGACCCATTCTCCATGCTGGCGTTGGCGGTGCCGCTGTACGTCTTCTACGAGCTCTCGATCCTCGTCGGGAAGCTCCTCACCAGATGACGCCGCCGGCGCCGCCCCCCGCGACCTCCGGGCGCGGGCCGGCCGGCGAGCAGGCCCCTCCCGACCGCGTCCCGGAGGGGTACGAGGACGAGCTGGGGCTGCACCTCGACCCGTTCCAGCGCCGCGCCATCGGATCGGTCGCCACCGGGCGCTCCGTGCTGGTGTCGGCGCCGACGGGCTCCGGCAAGACCGTGGTGGCCGACTTCGCCGCCTGGCGGGCGCTCGGGCGGGGGCGCAAGCTCTTCTACACGACGCCCATCAAGGCACTGTCCAACCAGAAGTACCGCGAGCTCGTCGCGCGCTTCGGCGAGGCACGGGTGGGCCTTCTGACCGGCGACGTGTCGCACCGCGCCCTCGCCCCGCTCGTCGTCATGACGACCGAGGTGCTGCGGAACATGCTGCTGGCCGGGTCGCCCGTCCTCGACGGCCTCGATGCCGTCGTCCTCGACGAGGTCCACTACCTGGCCGACCCGGCCCGTGGCTCGGTGTGGGAGGAGGTGATCGTGCTCACCCCGCCGACGGTGGGCTTCGTCTGCCTGTCGGCGACGGTGCACAACGCTGCCGAGCTCGGGGCGTGGCTCGAATCGGTGCGCGGCCCGACGGACGTCGTCGTCGCCGACGAGCGACCGGTCGCGCTCGAGCACCACGTGGCCGTTGCCCGACGCGCCCGCGAGGGCGTCACGCTGGTGCCGCTGGTCGCCGGTGGCCGCGTCTCGCCCCAGGCCGCCGTCCTCGACCGGGGGCGGGGTCGCGGGCCCTCGGCGCGCTGGCGGGTCCCACGCCGCTCGGAGGTGGTCGAAGTCCTGGCCGACGCCACCATGCTGCCCGCCATCGTGTTCCTCTTCTCGCGAGCGGGGTGCGAGGAAGCGGCTCGGGCGTGCGTCGAGGACGGGCTCCGGCTGACCCGGCCGTCGGCCCGGCGGCGGCTCAGGGCCATCGCCGAGGCCAACGTCGAGCACCTGAGCGACGACGACCTGGCGACGCTCGGCTACGGCCGGTGGCTCGACACCCTCGAGGCGGGGTTCGCTCCCCACCACGCCGGCATGGTGCCGGCCTTCCGCCACGCCGTCGAGCAGTGCTTCGGCGAGGGCCTCCTCCCCGTCGTGTTCGCCACCGAGACGCTCGCCGTCGGCATCAACATGCCCGCGCGGACGGTGGTGATCGACCGGTTCACGAAGTTCCGGGGAGCGACGCGCACTGCCCTGCACGCCGGCGAGCTCAGGCAGCTGACGGGCCGGGCGGGGCGGCGCGGGATCGACACGGTCGGCCACGCCGTCCTCCGCTGGTCGCCGCAGACGGCGACGGCGGCGATGGCGGCGACCGTCCTCGCACCACCCCCCGACCTCGTCTCGTCCTTCCATCCCACGTACAACCTGTGCGTCAACCTGGTGCACCGCTGGTCCCGCGCCGACGCGCTGGCGCTGCTCGCCTCCTCGTTCGGCCAGTGGCAGGCGCCGCCGGGCTCGCTCTCGCTCGTCGCCCAGCTCGACCGCCGGCTCTCCGTGCTGGGCACCCTCGGCTACGTCGACGGCTGGGCCCTCACCGCAGGGGGACGGCTGCTCATGGGGATCTCCCACGAGTGCGACCTGCTGGTGGCCGAGAGCCTGCGCCGGGGCGTGCTCGTCGGCCTCACGCCGGCCCAGCTGGCCGCCGCCGCATCGGCGCTCGTCCACGAGGAGCGTCGGGAGCGCGACGGGGAGGTGGGGCGGGTACCGCAGCCCGTCGCCGCCGCGCTTGCCGGCCTCGACGCCCTCGCCGCCACGGTGCGGGGTCGCGAGCGGGGCGTCGGCCTCCCCCGGACCAGGAAGCCCGACGGCGCGCTCGCCCGGGCGACGCTGTCGTGGGCGTCGGGACGGCCGCTTTCGGTGGCGCTCGGCGAGGCCGACGTCGCGCCGGGGGACTTCGTGCGGACGGCGCGCCAGCTGGTCGACCTGTTGCGCCAGATCGCCCTGGTCGGCGGCGGCGACGGCGTCGACGCGGCCGCAGCACGGGCGGCCTCTCTCCTCGCACGAGGGGTCGTCGCCGCCGAGGACCCGACGAGGGCGGCCGGCGTGGCGGCGGGACCGAGCGGTGGGGTCGCGGGGGTGGCGGGGGCGGCCCGGCTGACCGCGGCCGACGCCCCCCCGGGCCCCGCCGAGGCGCCCGAGCCGGGGGCCTCCGGCTCGGGCGAGGTGGGGAGCGGGGCAGCCCACGGCCGGGCTGGTCGACCGCCCCGGGGGTCCGCGCCGGGTGGGTGAGCGTGGCCCTAATGTGAGCCGGGCATGCTCCCCTACGCCGTCGAGCACTTCACCGCCGAGGAGGAAGACGTCCTCCGGCGGTACGTGACGAACCTGGACCGGCCGGTGTTCGCCCTGGTCAACCTGCCCGAGGTCGTCAAGGGGGCCCTCTTCGCCCGGTACTCGCGCTCGGCCAAGAGCCTCCGCCGGCTCTTCCTCGACGAGTTCGTCGGCGAGCTCGACGTCACCGGGGACGCCGGGGTCGACGCCACGGTCGGCCTGCGTCGAGCCGAGGAGCTCTACACCCGGGTCTTCCTCGAGTACGGCGACGACTCGGTGGCCCAGCTCGGCGGGGTGCACCTCGCCTGTGAGCAGGCGTCCAACGTGCTGACCAAGGTGCTCGAGCGGGGCCGCCTGATGGCCTACCTCGAGCAGTCGACCCGCTACATCGCCTACGACGCCCGCCTCACCACCGGGCACTACCGCTACTACCGCGACCCCGTCCTGCTCGACTCGCCCCTCGGAGCCCGCTACGTGGGGGCGATGGACCGGATGTTCGACAGCTACGCACAGCTCCTCGGCGACGTGCAGGCGTGGCTGGGGGCGCGCCACCCGCGCCGGCCCGAGGACTCCGACCTCGTCCACCGCCGGGCCGTGCGGGCCAAGGCCCTCGACCTCGTGCGGGGGCTGCTCCCGGCGGGCTCGCTCTCCAACGTCGGCATCTACGGCACCGGCCAGGCCTACGAGCAGCTGGTCCTGCGGATGCGGGCGCACCCGCTCCCCGAGGCGCGCCGGTACGCCGAGCTGGTCCTCGAGGAGCTCCGCAAGGTCATCCCGTCCTTCGTCCAGCGGCTCGACCGTCCCGAGCGCGGCGGGCGGTGGGTCGCCTACCTCGAGGAGACCCGCCAGCGGACCGACGACGTGGTGGCCCGCCTCTTCCCGGACCTGCTGCCCGAGGCCGACGCGGCGTCGCCCGGCCCGGCCGGCCGGCCGTCGGTGACGCTCGTCGACTTCGACCCCGAGGGGGAGGAGAAGGTCGTCGTGGCCATCTGCGCCGCCCACCTCGACCGCCCCGAGCCCGAGGTCGCCGCGGCGGTCGGGCGCCTGGGGGCCGAGGAGAGGCGGGCGATCCTGCGCGCCTACGTGGGGGACCGGGGGAACCGTCGCCACCGGCCCGGCCGGGCGCTCGAGCGCACGTCCTACCGCTTCGACGTGGTGACCGACTACGGGGCCTTCCGCGACCTCCAACGCCATCGCATGCTGACCGTCGAGTGGCAGCCGCTCGGCGTCCACCTCGGCTACGAGGTCCCTGAGACGGTCGTGGAGGCCGGGCTCGGCGCCGACTACGTCGCCTCGATGGAGCGGTCACGCCAGCTCTACGACGAGCTCCGGCCGCTGTTCCCCGCCGAGGCGTCCTACGCGGTGGCGCTCGCCTACCGGGTTCGCTACAGCCTCCAGATGAACGCCCGCGAGGCCATGCACCTCATCGAGCTGCGTTCGGGGCCACAAGGCCATGCCGGCTACCGCTGGGTCGCCCAGGAGATGCACCGCCAGATCGGCGAGCGAGCGGGCCACCGGCTGCTCGCCGAGGCCATGGCGTTCGTCGACCACGACGGGCACGAGCTCGGGCGTATCGACGCCGAACGCGACGCCGAACGGCGGCGCCAGGCGCACGGCATCGTCGCCCCGGGCTGACCGACGGGAGCGCTCGACGAGTGCACGCTCGTGACCAGGGGCGTCGCCTCCGGCACCAGGTCAGAGGCGGTGTTCGCCACTTGACGGTGCCCGGTGCCCCTGACCTATCGTCGGCAGGTCCCGTCGTCCCGGGCGCGGCACAGCGGTGCACAGCGGTGCCGTCCGGCCCCGCTCCGGGGGGAATGCGGTGAGAGGCGGAGGAAAGGCCCAGGGGTTCGAGTAGAGAACGCTCTCCCGAGCTCACCGGCCCGATGTGCCGGGGGGACCGGGAGGGTGGTGCCAAAGAGCCCCTGGGCCCGACCGCCTGCCACGAGGGCGAGGCCACGAGCGCGGTCGGTGGCTCCGCGGGAGCGGGCGTGCGCGGCGCTGCCGGACGAGGTGGGAACGGTGTACGGCTCCGACGGTGGAACGTCTATGCTCCCGGCGAACTCACCACCGAAGGGCGGACATGCCACAGGATCTGGACGAAGTCGACGAGCCCGACGACCTCATCGAGGACGACATCGACGTCGACGACGAGGACGTGCTCGACGTCGATGAGGACGACGACGACGACGCCCTCGGTGAGTCGACCGACCTGCTCGAGGAGGACGAAGAGGACGCGGAGGCCGGCGCCCCGGCACCGTCCGCCGCCAAGTCCGACGACGAGGAGGAGGACGAGGACGACGAGGAGGAGGACGACGTCGAGGCGAGCCTCGACGTCATCTTGAAGGAGCGGCTCGTCGTCGAAGAAGTCGAGGAGGACGACGAGGACCTCGCCGAGCCCGACGAGCGCGCGGACGGCGTCGAGCGGGTCCTGCCCAAGCAGCCCGACGAGTTCGTGTGCCGGTCGTGCTTCCTCGTCAAGCACCCGAGCCAGCTTGCCGACGGCACGCGGATGCTGTGCCGGGACTGCGTCTGAGGCGAACCGGGCCCGGGACGGAGGTGGCCGTGGAGGACGAGGCACCGGCAGCCGAGGGAGGTGGGCCGGGGACGGCGGAGCACCTGATCGACGTGCTCGTCTACGCTCCCGTCGGAGCCGTCCTCTCCGCGGTCGACGAGCTGCCGCACTGGCGCGAACGCGGACGACGCGCCGTCTCGGGGCAGGTGTCGACAGCTCGGGCGGTCGGCGAGCTCGCCGTCCGCTTCGGCCGGTCCCGCCTCGAGCGGACCATGGCGTCGTGGACGCGCCCGCCACGGCCCGAAGGTGCACCTTCCCCACCGACCGCCGCGTCCGCCGCCACCGCCGCGTCCGCCGCCACCGCCGCGTCCGCCGCCACCGCAGCGTCCGCCGCCACCGCCGCGTCCGCCGCCACCGCAGCGTCCGCCGATGCGACGCCCGACGGCGCGACCGGCGAGCGGGGAGCCCGGACGGAGCCGGCCTCGACCGCTCCACCGGCGCACGAGGGCGCGTCCTCGCCCGAGACCGGCGACGGCCGGCGAGCCGCCGACGCTCCGGACCACGTCCCGTCGGTCGGCTCCCTCGCCATCCCTGGCTTCGACACGCTGTCGGCGTCCCAGGTGGTCCCCCGTCTCGACGGGCTGACCAGGGCGGACCTCGTCGCCGTGCGGGCCTACGAGGCCGCGCACCGTCGGCGTCGCACGGTCCTCGGGAGGGTCGACCAGCTGCTGACCGAACGCGGCTAGGGCGCCACGGGTGCGCTGGCCCACCGTCGAGGCGAGGTGACGTGGACGTCGTCGTCCGCCCCGCCCGACCCGACGACACGACGCGCCTCGCCGAGCTCCTCGACGAGCTGGTCGCCGAGGTGGACGGCGAGCGGGGCGGGGCCGAGCTCGTGGCCGACCACCTCGACCTCGTGCGCGAGGCCGTGCTCCGCTCGCTCGAGTCGGAGCAGGTCGGGCCCGAGCGGCGGGTGGTGGTCGCGGTCGCCGAAGGGGCGATGGTAGGGGTGGCGACCGCGCGCCACCGACCGGGCGGGCACGGTGGTCGCGGCCTCGTCGAGTGCTGCTACGTCGAGCCGGGTGCCCGCGGGGTGGGCGTCGGAGAGGCCCTCCTCGAGGACGTCGTCGGGTGGCTCGGGCGCATCGGGTGCGACGGCGCCGACGGGCTGGCCCTGCCGGGCAGGCGCGACGCCAAGAGCCTCTACGAGGCCAACGGCTTCAAGGCACGGCTTCTCGTCATGCACCGACCGCTCGACCGGTAGGCGTCCCGGACGAGCACCCGGTCGTGCGCGGTCGCGCCCGCGAGCTCAGGCGCTCCGCCGCGGCGAGGCCGTGGCGCGCCCGGCACCCGGCCGGCGCGGCCCTGGGGGCGGGGGGATGGGGATGCCGAGGAGGCGAGCCAGCTCGGGCACCGAGCCGGCGGCGTTGCGTGCCGCGGCGAGCACGCGCTCGTCGGCACCGGCGGGCAGCCCGGCGGGCTTGACCGAGCGCCGGACCGGCGTGTCGACGACGACGGCCAGCACGGCCAGCCACTCCTCGGCCGGCGCGTCCGCCCGGAGGGCCGCCCCGGCGGCCTCGGCCAGTCGGACGGCCAGCTCGGCAGGGAGCCGGGTCGCCGGCTCGGGCGCACGGACCGACGCCTGGAGGGCGTCGACCACGCGATCCTCGTCGAGGGCGGTGGTGATCCGGCCGACCCAGCGCTCGCGCAGCGCCGTGACGCGTGCGTCGAGCTGGCTCCGGAGGACGGCGGCCAGGTCGCGGCCCTCCTCGTCGAGGATGACCGTCGAGGAGGCCGCCACCACCGAGCGGAGCTCGCGCAGCGGGACGTCCTTGTCGGCTGCCCGCGCCGTGGCCGCCCGGTCCTTCCACACGGCCAGGTTGACCACGGGCAGGAGGCGCTCCGCCATGGTGAGCAGGGGCGCCGGCGTCACCTCGGCGCGCCCGTCGGCACGAGCGCGGGCGTTCTGCTCCTCGATGGCCTGGCGGACGGCGGGGATGCCGCCGCGCAGGAGCTGCTCGGCGACGGGGAGCTCCTCGGGCCGGAGCGCCGCCAACGCGGCGTTCCGGTGGACCGTGGAGGCAGCAGGCTGTGGTCGTCCGGCACGCCCGCCGCGGGTGCCCCTTGGACCGGGCGTCTCGCGTCCTCCGACACCGGGCCGGGCTCGCCCGCCATCGCCGCGCCCGGTCGACGGCCCCCGGCGCCGCCCCTCGCCGCCCTCGGCACGGCCCCTCCCACCGCGGCGCTCGCCGCGTCCCTTGGGTGCGAGGACGACGTTGACGTCCGGTCCCGAGCGCGGCGAGCCGATCACCTCGATGCGGCCGGACGGTCGCTCGTCCTCCTTGGCCCGCTTGGGGGCCACGGCGAGCACGGTGGTGCCGTCGATGGTGGTCTCGACCTCGGCGCGCAGGACCGTCCCAGGTGTGGTGCCCTCGGGCACCAGAGCGGCAGCGACGGTGCCGCGGGGCTGGCGGGCCCCCGAGGCGCGCCACGTCCACGCCTCGGGGGAAACGCGGGCGGTCAGCTCGATGTCGATGCGGTGCGCCATACCGGCCGACACGCTACTTCCGCTGGGGGGTGCTCCGGGCACGGTGCCCGCGACGCCGTGCCAGAGCCGGCGCAGCGCACCGTGTGCGGCGCCGAGAAGCCCCTGCGGACGCCGTCGGCGGAGGGAGCGTGGGAGAGCGGCCGTCCCGCGGGGTCGGGCACGGTCCTTGCCGGCCCGCCGTCGCGTCGGCCAAGGTTGGCGCATGGCCGACGCCCGATCAGCGACCGATCCCACAGGTGCACCGGCTGCCCGTGTGGACGGCCCACCGAAGGTTCCAGCACGCCGGGTGGCAGTGGTCACCTGCATGGACGCCCGCGTCGACCCGCTGCCAGCCGTCGGCCTCGAGCTGGGCGACGCCCACGTCATCCGCAACGCGGGTGCCGTGGTGACCGACGACGTCCTGCGGTCGCTGGCCATCTCGCAGGCGTTCCTCGGCACCCGGGCCGTCGTCGTGATGGCGCACACCGACTGCGGCCTCTGCGGGCTCGACGAGGGCGCCTTCCGGGACGACCTGGCGGCGCGGGCGGGCGGGCCGCCGCCGTGGCGGGCGGGTGCCTTCGCCGATGTCGACGCCTTCGTGGCGGAGGGTGCCGAACGGGTGCGGAGCTGCCCGTTCCTCCAGCACACCGACGAGGTCAGCGCCGTCGTCTTCGACGTCGACACCCGGCAGGTCCGACCCGCCGCGTCCGGGTCCAGACGGCGGTGAGCGGCGTCCCGACCAGCCCGGCGCCGTCGACCGCGTCGGAGCGCGACAGGACCAGCCCGGAGCCGGCGGCCACCGTCCCGGCCCTCGGGGCGGGGCTCGGCGCGCTGACCGCCGAGCGGGTGGCTCCCGCGCCGGACGGGCGTCCGCCGACGGCCGAACAGCTCGAGGCCGTGCTCCGGGCGGCCACGACCGTCCCCGACCACGGAGGCCTGCGACCATGGCGGTTCGTCGTGGTGTCCGGGCCCGCCCGGGAGCGCTTCGGCGCCGCGCTCGTGGCCGGTCTCGTCGAGCAGCGCGGCGGCGGCGCGCCCGCGGCGGCCGTGGAGAAGATGCGAGGGAAGGCGACGGCGGCGCCGTGCGCCGTCGTGCTGGTCGCCGCGCCCGACCCGCAGGCCAACGTGGCCGAGTGGGAGCAGGTGGCCTCGGCCGCGTGCACGGGCTACGCCGTCGTGCTGGCGGCGACGTCCCTCGGCCTCGGTGCGGTCTGGAAGAGCGCGGCGGTCCTCGAGACCCGCGCCGTTCGAGAGGCGTTCGGGCTCGCCGCCCACGAGCGGCTCCTCGGTTGGGTCAACGTCGGCGCGCCGGGTGCCCCCCGCCGCCGGCCGCCCGTCCCCGTGGCGCTCTGCGACCACGTCTCCGTGCTGTCGCCGACGGCCGCCGGGGACGGCGCCCGCTGAGGAGGCGACGGGGCCCCCTCGTGGCTGTTCAGGCCCACCAGTGGGCGAGCGGGGGACCGTAGCCGGCTTCGTGGGCGCACCGGCCGCAGAGGTCCATGCGCCGCGAGCCGGGCCGCTCCGAGGCGGCCACCCGCCGCCAGCCGCGCCGGCGGGCCTCCTCGAGGCTGGCCGACTCCGACCAACGGGGCGGCGTCTGCGCGCCGCACCGGCCGCAGGTCCGGACGAACGCCTCGTCCTCGAAGGGGTCCTCGTGCTCCCAGGCCACCGCGCGCGCGAGGTTACCGGGACCGGGGGGCGTCACCGACGCGTCAGGTTCTCGGTGCACACTGGTGGCCATGCAGACGGTGCGAGTTCGTGGTGCCCACGCGGGCCCGACCTGGTGGGAGCGGCACCGAGCCGCCGTGCGCTCCCGTCGGGCGTGGAGGCGGGAGCGCCGGCTGGCACGCCGGACATGGATGGGCCGGCACCCGAAGACCTTCGCCTCGATCGTCGTGTTCCTGGCGATGACGCCGGTATGGGTCTCGCTCGGCGAGTCCATGGCCAGCGCCAACACCCTCCCACTGCCCATCCAGTTCGTCGAGTGGGTCCGCAGCCACGGCGGCGGGGGGTTCGTCCGGTGGACGGAGAGCATCTGGTACTCGCACCACCCGCCACCGAAGGGTGGTCGTCCCCCGGCCGGCGCCATCCCCGCACCGGTTCGCTCGACCACGACGACCGTGCCGGCCGTCCCGCAGCTGCCGGCCCCTCCGAACATCGTCCCGCTGGCGTCGCCCCCGCTGCCCGGCGAGGGCCAGTGGCACCCGATCGGTCGCACAGTCGACGGGCAGCCCGCCATGTACGCGGCGTACCTGCGACCCGACCCGGTGCACACCAGCCTGGTCGCCGGTGTCGTGTGGATGGACCCACTGCTCCTGCGGGCCCAGCTCTACGCCGGCGCCCAGACGCCGGGGACCCCGGGCAACTGGTCGCCGACGGCCCCCATCTCGGCGACCGCCGCGCAGTCGCTCACGGCGGCGTTCAACGCCGGGTTCCGGATGAGCGCGTCCCTCGGCGGGTTCTACCTCGACGGCCACACCGCCGTTCCCCTGCGCAACGGCGCAGCTTCGTTCGTCGTCTATGCCAACGGCACGGCGACGGTCGGGGCGTGGGGCACCGACGTGTCGATGAGCCCCCAGGTGGTGGCCGTCCGGCAGAACCTGAGCCTGCTCGTCGACAACGGAGCGCCGGTGCCCGGGCTCAACGCCAACGACACCACCGTGTGGGGTGCCACGCTCGGGAACCAGATCTACGTGTGGCGCTCCGGCCTCGGCGTGACGGCCGACGGAGCCCTCGTGTACGTCGGCGGGCCCGGTCTCAACATCACCACGCTGGCCAACCTGCTGGTCCGAGCGGGGGCGGTGCGGGCCATGGAGTTCGACATCAACACCGACTGGGTGAACTTCTTCAGCTTCTCGCCCCCGTCCGGGCAAGCGGCCTCGCCGGCCAACGGGACGAAGCTGCTGAGCGACATGGTGCGCCCGGTCGACCGGTACTTCGGCCCGACGAACCGCGACTTCATCACCATGTCGGTCCGGTCGTCGCCGCTTCCTTCGCTGACCAGTCACCTGGGGTCGACGGCCCCGTCGGCGACAGGGGCGTCCCCGCCCGCGGCGTCCGCCGGGGGGACGACGACGGGGCGTCGGACCGGTGGGTCGGGCAGCCGGGGCTCGCCGCCACGGGCGAGCCCGTCTCGCTCGGGCTGAGGCCGCCGCGTCGAGGGGTCGGGGGCCGAAGGCTCAGCCGTGGGCCAGGTGGACGATGTCGGTGACCAGCAGGACCATGACCATCGAGGCCACCGCCAGGTAGAGGAAGGAGAAGGCCCACCGCTGGCGGTGGTCGGCGAGCCAGAAGCGCCGGACGCCGAGGACGTCGAAGACCAGTGCCGCCACGCCCACCGGGATGCCGACGTAGGGGCCGACGCTCGACGCGAGCCCGGCGACCGGCAGCACGATCGGGAAGACGATGTAGCTCAGCAGGCAGCGGAGGGCGGAGAGGAAGATCGAGGTGCCGAAGATCCGGTGGGTCTCCGACTCGTCGACGGCCGGGCAGGCGCGGATGCCGAGGACGCAGCGCATCGCCCGGTCGGGGGCCGCGCTCG
Organism: uncultured Acidimicrobiaceae bacterium; assembly: GCA_964610905.1. Taxonomy (GTDB): domain Bacteria; phylum Actinomycetota; class Acidimicrobiia; order Acidimicrobiales; family RAAP-2; genus JAJZJT01. Next base: position 6,748 of record CAZSYT010000020.1, on the reverse strand, counting down.
AGCGGGGCGTGCGACGAGCCGTCCGACCCGGGGCGGAGGCACTCCGCCCGTCGGGCCGTGGTGAGGACGTGGCACCGGGGAGGGCGACGTCGGACATGGTTCCATGGTAGGCGGGGAGGGGTCCCGCGACCATTCGGGGGGACCGTGCACGCGGCGACGTCCGACGGGCCCGTCCGTCGGGCCCGTCGGACGTCGACGGGCCGACCCTCGGCGGGACGGGGGATCCGGGGCGGCGGGTACACTGCGGCTGCCACCGTCGACCGGTGGCGTGTCCCGGTGCGGTCGGCGGCCCCGCGAGGTCGGCACCGGGACCGTGTGGTGACGAGCGCAGGTGCCGGAGGCCGCAGACGTGCGTGAGAAGGTGCGACAGGCCGGTGCCGGTGCCAGGAGCGCAGGCGACCGCACCGACTGGGTGTCGGCCGTCCCGTTCCTCCTCTCGCACCTGGCGCCGCTCGGCGCGTTCTTCGTCACCGTCACGTGGACCGACTGGACGCTCTTCGCGACCCTCTACGTCGTCCGCATGTTCTTCGTCACGGCGGGGTACCACCGGTACTTCTCCCACCGCAGCTTCAAGCTCGGCCGGGTGCCGCAGCTGATCCTGGCGGTGGGAGCGACCACGTCGGCCCAGAAGGGGCCGCTGTGGTGGGCCGGGCACCACCGGATCCACCACCGCTTCACCGACGTCGACGGCGACGTGCACTCGCCGCGCGACGGCTTCTGGTGGAGCCACGTCGGGTGGATCCTGTCGACCCGTACCAAACGGACCGAGCTGGACGCCGTCAAGGACTTCGCCGCCGTCCCCGAGCTGCGGCTGCTGGACCGCTTCCACCTCGTCCCACCGGTCGCCCTCGCCCTCGTGTGCTGGCTGGTCGGGGGCCCGGGCGGCCTGCTCGTCGGGTTCTTCGCGTCGACGGTCGTGCTCTGGCACGCCACGTTCACCGTGAACTCGCTCGCCCACCTGGTCGGTCGCCGGCGATTCGCGACCCCGGACACGAGCCGCAACAGCTGGCTGATCGCCCTCGCGACCGGCGGCGAGGGCTGGCACAACAACCACCACTACCTGCCCTCCTCCGTACGGCAGGGACTGACGTGGTGGGAGGTCGACACGACGTGGTACGTGCTGCGGGCACTCGCCGCGCTGCACGTCGTCCGCGACCTGCGCCGCCCGCCCGAGCGCCTGCTCCACCAGGCACGCCTGCGAGACGGGGCGTTCGACTTCGGCATGTTCCGTTCGTACTGGGAGCGCGCCGCTCGCGTGGCGGGCGCGCGCCTGGCCGACGTCACCGGTCGTCCCGTCGCGGCCGGCCCCGAGGGCGCGGGGTGGTCCGTCCCGGTCCCGGCACGCGACGGTGCCGACGTGACCGTCGACGCCGTCGGGAGCGCCGGCCCGCCGCTGGCGTGGCTCATCGCCCGGGCCCTCGAGTCTGCCGACCAGCTGGCCCGGGTCACGCGGCGGTACCCCATGGGGGCAGTGCCGGGGTCCGCCCCTCCCGAACCGCAGTGAGCGGAGCCGAACCGGCGCCACCGGAGAAGGGCAGTGCGTGGGTCGTCGACCTCGACGGTGTGGTGTGGCTGGCAGGGCAACCGATCGGTGACGCCGCCGGTGCGGTGGCTCGGCTGCGAGACGTCGGAGTCGACGTGCTCTTCGTCACCAACAACTCGGCGCCGTCGGCGGGGGAGCTGGTGGCCCGCCTGGCGCGCGCCGGCGTCGACGCCGGGCCGTCGGACCTGGTGACGTCGGCGGACGCCGCCGCGTCGCTGCTCGAGGCCGGGCAGCGCGCCTGCGTGGTGGGTGGAGACGGGGTGCACGAGGCGCTCGAGCGGCGCGGCGTCGCCGTCGTGACGGGCCCGCCGGTCGACGCGGTGGTGGTCGGGTGGACCCACGAGTTCGACTTCGACGTGCTTGCACGGGCCGCGACCCTCGCCCGTTCGTGCGGCCGACTGGTCGGGACGAACGAGGACCCGACCCACCCGACACCCGAGGGCCTGCTCCCGGGGACGGGCGCGCTGCTGGCAGCGGTGGCGACGGCCTCGGGGCTGTTGCCGGAGGTGGCGGGGAAGCCTCATCCGGCACTGGCCTCGCTCGTCCAAGAGCGACTGGGCGACCCGGGCCGCCTGCGCCTGGTGGTCGGGGACCAGCCGCGGACCGACGGCGCGCTGGCCGAGCGCCTGGGGGTCCCCTTCGCACTCGTCGACTCGGGCGTGACGCCGGCGGGGTCCGAGAGCGCGGTCGCGGTCGCGCACCGCGCCGCCGACCTCGCCTCGCTCGTGCACCGGTTGGTCGGGCCGTGAAGGACATTGCTGGTGACCTGGTCTGCTTGCTCGTAGCAAGCACTCCCGCTAGCATGTGAAGCATGGCCAGACAGCAAGGGTTTGGAGCCTGGAAGCGCTATCTCGACATGGGCGCAGCGTTCTCGGAGATGACCCGGGCCCGTGCCGAGGAGCTCGTCCAGGAGCTCGTGAGCAACGGCGACGTGCAGCGGAGGGAGGCCCAGGCCAAGGTCGAGGAGCTCATCGACCGCAGCCGCAAGAGCAGCGAGGTCCTCATCGGCGTCGTGCGCTCCGAGGTGCGCTCGCAGCTCGATGCCCTCGGCATCCACAGCGTCGAGGACGTCGCCCGGCAGGTGGCGACGTTGCTCAGCCGCTCGGGGGCCGACATGACCGGCGGGGCCCGGGCGCCGGGGACGTCACCAGCCGGCGCGGCTGGGGCCCCGGCGAAGAAGGCCCCGGCGAAGAAGACGGCGGCGAAGAAGACGGCGGCGAAGAAGACGGCGGCG
>CAZSYT010000020.1:0-3871 GCA_964610905.1 uncultured Acidimicrobiaceae bacterium | reverse complement strand
GGCGAAGAAGACGGCGGCGAAGAAGACGGCGGCGAAGAAGACGGCGGCGAAGAAGGCCCCCGGGGCAGCCAAGCGGGCCCCGGCGAAGAAGACGGCGGCGAAGAAGACGGCGGCGAAGAAGACGGCGGCGAAGAAGGCCCCCGGGGCAGCCAAGCGGGCCCCGGCGAAGAAGACGGCGGCCGGGGCGCAGGGAGGCGGCCCCGTGGGCGGGCCGTCGGCCTGAGCAGCTCGGAACGCCGCCGCCTCGACCGGCTCCTCGTCGAGCGGGGCCTCGCGACCAGCCGCCAGCAGGCGGTCGCGCTCGTCGCCGCCGGTCGCGTGACGGTGAGCGGCGCGCCTGCCGACAAGCCGGCGAGGCTCGTCGCGAGAGGGGAGCCCGTCGAGGTCCGCGGCCCGGGTCCCCGGTACGTGAGCCGGGGTGGCGAGAAGCTCGACGCGGCGCTCGACGCCTTCGCCATACCGGTCGAGGGGGCGCGCGCCCTCGACGCCGGCGCGTCGACGGGGGGGTTCACCGACTGCCTGCTGCAGCGGGGCGCCGGATCGGTCGTCGCCGTCGACGTCGGGCACGGCCAGCTCCACGAGCGCCTACGGCGGGACCCGAGGGTCGAGTGCCGAGAGCGGTGCGACGTCCGCTCGCTGACCCTCGACCTGCTCGGCGGGGCCCCCGTCGACGTCGCCGTCGCTGACCTCGCCTTCATCTCGCTGACGCGTGCGGTCCCCGTGCTGGTCGGCACGGCGCTGGCCCCCGGAGGCCATCTGGTCCTGCTGGTCAAGCCGCAGTTCGAAGCCGGCCGGGCCGAGGTGTCACGAGGACGGGGCGTCGTGACCGACCCCGAGGTGCACCGCCGTGCGCTCGCGACGGTGGCCTCCTCGCTCGTGGAGCACGGAGCGGTCATCATGGGGGCCATGCCCTCGCCGATCACGGGCGCCTCCGGGAACGTCGAGTTCCTCCTGTACGCACGCAGCCCCTCCGACGGCGGTGCCGCACCGAGCGCCGCCCTCGCACCGGTCGCCGATCTCGTGGCCGCGGCGGTCGCCACCGCCCACGGCACCGGCCCAGGCGCCAATCGGGGTTGACACGTGGCCGTCATCGCCTTCACGAGCCATCCCGATCGGTCCGAGGCCCGCGCGCTGGTCGAGCGCTCGGTCTCCTGGCTCGAGCAGCGGGGCCACGCCGGGCGCGAGGTCGACGGCGAGGGCGGCGCCCTCGGTCCGGACGCCGACCTGCTCGTGAGCGTGGGGGGCGACGGGACGTTGCTCCGAGCCGTGTCCTTGGCCGCAGGGTCGGGCGTCCCCGTGCTGGGCGTCAAGATCGGCCGCCTCGGCTACCTCACCCAGGTCGAGCCCGGCGACCTGCCCGGAGCCCTGGAGCGCTTCGTGCACGGTGACTACGGGATCGAGGAGCGCATGGCGCTCACGGTCGTGGCGGAAGCGCCAGGGGGCGGAGCGGCGATCGCCCGCCTCGCCCTCAACGAGGCGGTGATCGAGAAGACCGTGCCCGGCCACACCGTGCGGGTGGCCGCCTCGATCGACGACCGGGCGTTCGTCACCTTCGCCGCCGACGCCCTCCTCGTCGCCACGCCCACCGGGTCGACGGCCTACAACCTGTCGGCTCGAGGGCCCATCGTCTCTCCACGGCTGCGTGCGCTCGTCATGACCCCCGTCTCGCCCCACATGCTCTTCGACCGACCGCTCGTCCTCGACCCCTCCGAGCGGGTCCGTCTCGACGTCCTCGAGCCCCGTCCGGCCGTCCTGGTCGTCGACGGGGCGTCGGTCGCCACGCTCGCCCCCGGGTCGTCGGTGACGTGCGCCGCCGCCGACGAGCCCGTTCGGCTGGTGACCTTCGGCGGGCACGACTTCCACGCCATCCTGCGGGCGAAGTTCCACCTCGCCGACCGATGACGGGGGCGGGGCGATGACCGCGAGCCGGCGTCTGCTCCTGTCGGACCTGCGGGTGCGCGACCTCGGGGTGATCGAGGACGTGACCGTCGGTTTCGAGCCCGGGCTGAACGTGCTGACCGGCGAGACGGGCGCCGGCAAGACGCTGCTCGTCGACGCCCTCCACCTGCTGCTGGGTGGCAGGGCCGACGCCGGCGCGGTGCGTGCCGGGGCGACCGAGGCCGTGGTCGAGGGCCGCTTCGTCGACGCCCGGGGGGACGGCGAGACCGTCCTGTGCCGGAGCGTCTCCGCAGGGGGCAGGTCTCGCGCCGAGGTCGACGGCCGGATGGTCACCGTGGCCGTGCTCGCCGACGTCGGTGCAGGCCTGGTGGAGCTGCACGGGCAGCACCAGCACCGGGCGCTGGTCACCGCGGCCGCGCAACGCCGGGCCCTCGACGCGTTCGGCCGCGTCGACACGGGCCCGCTCCTCGAGGCCCGCCGCCGGCTGGCGGGGCTCGAGGAGGAGCTGGCGGCGCTGGGGGGCGACGCCGCCCAGCGCGGGCGCGAAGCGGACCTGCTCCGGTTCCAGGTGGAGGAGATCGCCTCGGCGGCGATCACGTCGGTCGACGAGGACGCCACCCTCGCCGGCGAGGAGGAGGAGCTCACGAGCGTGGCCGAGCACCGGCAGGCCGCAGCGGGCGCCGTCGACCTGCTGGTGGACGCCGGGGGTGCCAGCGCGACCGACGTGCTGGCGGCGGCCTCGGGGCTCCTCTCCGGCCACCGGGGGCTCGCCGGTGCCGAGGAGCGGGTCCGGGGGGCGATGGCCGAGCTGTCGGACGTGGCCGCCGAGCTCCGCCATCTCGCCGAGACCCTCGAGGACGACCCCGAGCGGCTCGACGCGGTCCGCGGCCGCCGGCAGCTGCTGCACCAACTCGACAGGAAGTACGGGCCGGGCCTCGACGGCGTGCTCGCGACGCTCGACGGTGCCAGGGCCCGCCTGGCCGAGCTCGAGGCGGCCTCGGCACGGGCCGCCGAGCTCGAGGAGGCTGCCGCCGACGCACGCCGGGTGGTCGACGAGGCGGCGCTCGTGGTGGCGGTGGCCCGTCGCCGGGCGGGGCCACTGCTGGCTGCGGAGGTCGAGCAGACGCTCCAGGGCCTCGCCATGGCGGGCGCCCGGCTCGCTGTCGACGTGGACGGCCCGGGACCTGCCGACGACGTCGTCTTCCGGCTGGCGGCCAACCGGGGCGAGCCCTTCCAGCCCCTCGCCAAGGCGGCATCCGGCGGTGAGCTGGCCCGGACCATGCTCGCCGTGCGGCTGGCCGTCGGAGGGACCGCTGGCGTCCTCGTCTTCGACGAGGTCGACTCGGGCATCGGCGGCCGGGCCGCCGATGCCGTGGCCGAGGCGCTGGCCCGGCTGGGCGGGCAGGCACAGGTGATCGTGGTGACCCACCTGGCCCAGGTGGCGGCGCGCGCCGGGCACCACCTGAGCGTGTCGAAGGCGGAGCGGTCCGGGCGCACGGTGTCGAGCGTCGCCGCCCTGGAGGGCGAGGAGCGGGTCCTCGAGCTGGGCCGGATGCTCTCGGGGGACCCCGGCAGCGACATCGCCCGGGCCCACGCCCGCGAGCTGCTCGGACGCGCCGGGACCTGGGGGTGAGCACCGGGTCCGCTGGGGATCGGCCGCGGTTCCACTAACCTCGCGGGGTGCCCCGCGACGACACCGGAGGTGACGCCACGAGCGAGGGCCCTGCACCGGAGCACGCCGGTCCGGCCACCAAGTACGTGTTCTTCACCGGCGGCGTGTCGTCGTCGCTGGGCAAGGGACTGACCGCCTCGTCGCTCGGTCGTCTCCTCAAATGCCGCGGCCTGCGGGTCACGATGTGCAAGCTCGACCCGTACATCAACGTCGACCCGGGGACGATGAACCCCTTCGAGCACGGTGAGGTCTTCGTCACCGAGGACGGCGGCGAGACCGACCTCGACCTCGGGCACTACG